>JASKKA010000050.1 GCA_030153215.1 Trichococcus sp. | reverse complement strand
GCTACTTTGTGCTGCTCCTTTTGTATACCGTCGCCCTTGACGGCAAAGGAAGAAACCATTGGCTCGGTTGTCAAGAGCGTTTGTTTCACCTAACTTTGAGTAGCAGGGCTTGGTTTTTCACATCACCTCGTTATTTTGGGCAGTTTCCATAGAATTTTTGGCACTACCCTTTCTACCATCAGCGGGACAGTTGTTCCTATCCTTATCAATACGTTAAAATTCGATCCAGCCATCGCATCCGGACCATTCATTACCACCATCAATGATATTTTAGGACTCTATATTTACTTTTCTATCGCTTCATTCCTGCTCCATCTTATTTAACGTTAGAAATAGTATTGTTCTTCATGGAGTAATTGATAAAAAAGCAAAAAACACCTCGACTATAATGAACAAGCCCGCTCGTGGGCTTATTCACTACAGTCGAGGTGTTGTTGATGGAATCGTCTGTTTTACCGAGTGAGAATTTTGGTTAGTGCATCAATTGGTTTTCAAACTTAATTTTTCCAACGCTTCTTTGCTGACAATGAAATATTGTCGGCCTCTTTTTTCCAATAATCCTTCTTCACGGAATTTGTTGAGCGTGTATAACAAATGTCGGTAGCTTACTCCCACATACTCCGCTGTCTCTGTCAGTTTTTCTTGAAAATAGCCATTATTCTCAATTTGAAGAATATACTTTGCTAATCTATTTTTGAGTTCATAATCTTGCATAGCTGTGTAATGCTCTGTTCTTTTAAGCAATTTATCACCTAAATATTTTGATAAATGAAGAAGAAAAGCATTATCCTCCAGCAGCTGTTTTTTCGCTGATGCTAACGGAATCGCCAGACACGTACAGTCATTTATAGCTACAACATCTTTTGAATGTTCTTCTGCCTCGATTAAAGTTAATTCACCAGTAAAATCATTTTTCTCTAGAAACTGAATGAGTGCGCGCTTTCCGTTTTCATGCACTAAATAGATCTTTGCCCTCCCATCCAACAATAAGAATAAGCAGCGAATATCTTCGTCAAAACGCACAATATATTCATTGCAGGAAAATTTGCAAATGTAGGCTTGATGTAACAGTGCTTCCGGAAAAATTACTTGCATGCTTCTATATCTATCGACAGATTGTGCAGCATACTCTTTTAGACGAATCTTCTCCAAATTGTCACCTCACTATGATATATCTCCTATTATTATATTCTGATATAGGATATATTACAAAGAAGAGGTGGATAAGAATGAATAAATATAAACATATCATTTTTGATTTAGATGATACACTACTTGATTTTCAAGATACAGAAGAACAGGCTTTAAAAGAAATTATTACATTGTATAATTTGCCCTACAATAAACAGACTATTGCGTGTTATAAAGGCATTAACGATGGCTTGTGGTCTCAATTGGAAGAGGGCTTGATTTCTCGCGAGAAATTTTTAAAAACACGCTTCTCCTTATTTTTGAAAGAATTTCAGATAGATGAGAGTGGATCAAAAGTAGAGGCGATGTACCGTGAGCATTTAAACCAAGGCCATTCGACCATTACCCACGCAACTGAATTATTGGACACATTAAGTGGGCAAGGATACAAATTATATATTGGCACAAACGGCGTAGGCAATACGCAAAGAAAAAGATTAGCAGATTCCAAGCTGCAAGGCTATTTTGAAGATATTTTCATATCCGAAGAAATCGGGCATGAGAAACCGAATGCCCTCTTCTTTCAACATATTTTGGATACTTTGAACGCAAGCCATAAAGAAGAATTTTTAATGATCGGGGATCGCTTATCCTCAGATATCAAAGGCGCTCTCAACATAGGAATGGACTGCGTCTGGTTTGACCGTAAGAAAAGTCAACCTGATCCATTCGCCCCGCAAAGCACATACACTGTATCAAACTTAATGGAAATAGCCGCATTATTGGAAGGTTAGTTGACAGAAATGAGCAGGCAAACACCCGATACCAATCCGACCAGATGTTGGTCAGGCTAGTATCGGGTGTATTTTGTTATAGGATCCAACTTTGTGCGGTTGCTTGTTGCGGAAATTGCCTGGTGGTCAAACCATGCCTTTTATGTCAGATCTTGTCTTCATCTCCCGGAACATATGTTGTTTCTTGTTCCAAAACATCTTCCATTGCCTCGACATCGGGATGAGAATCCTTTTCCGGCGCATCTTCAAGGATATCTTTGGCTACGCCTGGATCTGGGTTCATCGGTTCCAAGTTCAACGCACTTTCCTTATTCAACAAGTCATCCACAATCACAATGATTTCGCCATCATCCAATTGTTTCTGGTACCCATCCAACAAAGTGTCCTCTTCCGCTTCAGAGTCGGGGTTTTCGGTGTTGGTCACGTAATCATCACTCGTGAAAATGGGGAACATATTCAGGATTTTTTCCCAAAGCGAAAAATGTTCGGCATAATGCTCCTCCAATTTGATCTGTGCATCTGTGGAATCATCCAATTCCTTGTATGTGTTATCTTTATTTGTGACAAGCGTAATGTCTGATTCCGCGTACCCTTCCTTACTCAAATCCTCTAGAACAGCATGAACTTCTGAAATGGTGCGGTAGGAGCCTTTTACAAACTTAGCCATAATCATTACCTCCACATTCTTATTCGATACTCTGTTACAACTCTATTTTATAGAAACTTGGCTGCACTATCAAAGATTAACCCTTCAACAACAAAGATGAAGGTAAAAACACCGCCAAAGTCAGCTGATACCTGGCTGACTTTGGCGGTGTTTAGTGCTTATTCCCAAACGGGTATGGACGATTTGTTGGTGACTTCATCTATGATTTTTTCAACTTCAGGAGTTTGATAGTAATCGACGATGATTTGGAAATCAGGGTCTTCGCTTTCATCTTCTCGAGCAGCGATCACGTTGTAATAAGGTTTGGATGAGTCGGCCACGGGTTCAAGGAAAATGGCGTCCTCAGTGGGCACCAAGCCTGCATCAGCAGCCATGTCATTATTGACTACGGAGGCATCGACGTCCGTCATGGCGCGAGCCGTCTGATTGGCAGCCAAGACCGTGAATTTGAGGTTTTTCGGATTTGATGTGATGTCATTTACAGTAGGCAACAAGCCCTTTTCTGCATCCAATTCAATCAATCCGGCAGCCTGCAACAACAGCAAGGCTCTGGATTCGTTCGAAACATCATCCGGTATCGCGATTTCCCCACCATCCGGTATTTCATCTACAGATGTGTGTCTTTCAGAAAAAAGCCCCATCGGATTCAGTGTCGTATACGCGATTGTTGTGTTGCTGTATCCCGCATCTTCATTCACTTGTTCCATGTAAATTTCAGTCAAAGCCGCGTGCAGATCAATTTCGCCCTCTTCCAAAGCTTGGATCGGTTTCACATATTCCGTGAATTTTACCAGCTCGATTCTTACGGGTTCGTTGTTTTCTTCAAGTTGTTCTTGAACATGTTCCCACACCTCATTCCGTTCACCGACAACGCCAATTTTCACAGTCCGGATATCTTCTTGAGCCGCTTCCTGGCCGCACGCAGCGAGAAACAATGCCGCTGCCCCAACCGTTACTAAACTTTTAAATATTTTTTTCATGTTTGTCCGCCTCTCCCCATACTTCGTTTAAGCGATTTTGCCTGTCTTCTTCCAAAGGGATCATTCGCTCATGATTTCCCTCTTTTTTATAAAAATCCTGATGGTACTCTTCCGCAGGATAAAAGATGCTTGCAGGTGAAATTTGCGTGACGATCGTTGCAGCGATTGCCAGCTTATCTTTCAGCTCCTCTTTTGAGCGTTCCGCAATTTCTTTCTGTGTTTCCGAGTGATAAAAGATTTCCGGACGGTACGACGAGCCGCGGTCCATGAACTGTCCCATGGCATCTGTCGGATCCGTTTGTTGCCAATAAATATCCAGCAACTCCCCATAGGAAATCACGCTATTATCAAAAGTGATCTGGATCGCCTCTGTGTGCCCGGTTCCTCCTGCCTTCACTTCCTCATACGTCGGATTTTCTTTGAAACCGCCAGTATAGCCGGAAACAACGGACTCGATTCCAGGTCTTTCATCAAACGGTTCAAGCATGCACCAGAAACATCCTCCGGCAAGCGTTGCAATTTCTTTGGACATAGTCTTATTCTCCCCCAAAAATGGCGTTCCGCCAATTCATAACATTTTTTCATTATATAGCAGGAAGTTACTTTTAGATAGTGAAACAAAATCGATCACTGATGATCGTTTTTTCCGAACACCACAGAATGTCCCTTCTGAAAATCATTGACTTTTCCTGTAATTAAATTATCCTATAAACATACCAGAAATGAGTGTTATGAAAATCGATGCGTTTTCATCGGAAGCGTATTGATGATTCAGGATAGCGAGGAAAACATGCAAAAGACAAAAAATCAGACACAAATCTATGCCTTTGTTACAGTGCTGCTGTGGGCATCGGCATTTGTCTTCACAAAAATCGCGCTGACTTACTACACGGCAGAAGCGATAGGCGTTCTCCGTTATGTGATCGCTTCGCTATTATTCATTGTAATCGGGGTTTTCCAAAAAATTGGATTGCCGGAGAAAAAAGATATCCCTAAATTCCTGCTGGCCGGTGCTTTAGGGTTTTCGCTCTATATGATCACCTTCAACCAGGCTTCAAAATCGCTGACGGCCGCAACAGGCAGTGTTGTCATCGCCTCCGCACCTATCTTGACGGCCCTGTTTGCTTGGATGATATTCAAGGAACGAATCCGCTCGCTGGGATGGGTCGCAATCATCATTGAATTCATCGGAATACTGATTTTGACATTATGGAATGGCATCCTTTCGGTGAACGCAGGTATTTTCTGGATGTTTGGCGCAGCCGTCTGCATCAGTGGCTATAATCTGCTGCAACGTTCCTTGTTGAAAAAATACTCTGCCTTACAATCAACAGCTTACAGCGTTTTGGCTGGAACCCTGTTTCTGCTGTGGTATTTACCGGATGCGGCGGTCCAATTCGGCAATGCCCCACTTCAGCAGTTGCTGGTGATGATTTTTCTGGGCGTATTCCCCAGTGCACTTGCGTATATGTTGTGGGCAAAAGCGCTGATGCTCGCACAAAAAACAAGCGAGGTAACGAATTACATGTTTGTTACGCCATTGCTGGCCGCTTTGATGGGCTTCCTCATAATGGGAGAGATCCCTGCATTGTCGACATGGTTGGGCGGCCTGATGATCTTTGCCGGCTTGTTGCTGTTCAAAAAAGCCAATACGTGATAGGCACATCGTCAACAACAACGTTATCTTAGAGGATATGTTCGCAAAGATTCGCTATCATTTCGGCGACTGATTCGTTGAATGGATTTTTGTTAAAGCATATGAAAAGCGCCTTCCGATACGGACTTTCGTATCGAGAGGCGCTTTTGCTATCTTCACTTTTGAATCCAAACTTAGCTTCTGGTGACATCCCTTGGAAAAAAGAATGCTAGTGCTTGAAGTTAGTTATTCTATCTTAAAAGCTTTTTCCTTCGCTAAATAGAATGGGCGTAAATACGCGACTGTGTTGGATAATGGCAACACATCCACACTTAGATTGATATTCAATACATTTGTTAAATAGTCCCTTCTGACAGAAATACGTTCCCATAATTCCGGATAAGATTTTTGTATTTCATGCTGGAGGTTTTCATCAGCTATAGCTACGCACTCTTCGGCACTCACTCCGGTATACCCAGGTACCGATGGGATGATATCGATCTGCAGAATCATGCCGCTTTTCAGTTTCTCAGAAGAATCTGCATAGATTGGGGAGGACATCCATTCTTCATCCGCTGTCAGATGCCCTGGATTCAAATGCCAATGATATTTGCTTTTAGGGAATACATCCTCAATAAGCTGGTACAATTCATTTCCGGCCATTCCAACTTTTATGTTTTCCAGCCAACTGACTACAGCTGCAAAATACGGTTTTGCTACGGCTTCCAAATAATCTCTTTGCGTATCACTGAATTTCTTTATGCGTAGGATATATATTGGCAAGTTCAAAGCGCTGCCCTGCTGCCGCAATCGTGACGACTGAATTGTACTGCCCATCGGCGTTCAACAAATTTCCGATTTCTGTTTCTTTGCAGCCCGGTTCAATAGCATTCATGGCACGTAACATACAGCGCGAAGACAGGTTAGCGCCATATTCGTAATGCGCGATTTCGTTGGCGTTATTCGTGGTCCGGACTCCGTTATCCCCAATCATCACATACGCACCATTAACTAACTCACACTCTGTTGGGATGGTATTTTTGAGGGCATCTACAATAAAATACGGTACATCAAACAGTGTGGACGGATCGCTTTGCTTCGTCGTAAACATTTTCCAGCCGATCAC
>JASKKA010000049.1 GCA_030153215.1 Trichococcus sp. | reverse complement strand
TGATATTATTGTGGAGTTAGAAGAAAAAATAGAAGATGCAAAGTTAAGACGACAATCTGTTGAGCGTGATGCAATCACCTTGGATAATGTTTATAAACTTATGATTAATTTTGAAAAAGTCTATGATAGAATAAGCGACGAAGAACGAAAAGCTCTTGTATCTTCCTTAATTAAAGAAATTCAGATATATACCCGTGATGAAGCAGAAGTACCTTTAAAATCGATATCCTTTAACTTTCCTGTTTATAAAGATGGACATGAAATACAGGAACTTTTGTGGGACAAAGGTAATACCGTCGAGAGTGTTGTAGCGTTGACACGCAACAAATAAAAAGAATAAAAAGAAAGCCGCAAGTCCCGTCACATTCACGACGGGACTTGCGGCTTTTTGTGCGCCCAAAAGAAGCCGCGCTTAGTGATGACCGTCCAAAGGGGCTATAATGGTGGTGAAGGAAAGTGCCATACCCTAGGTAGAAGACGCTATGAAGAATTCCGTTGGAGTTTTTTCTCAGCATCAACTTGAAAATCGAATGCTGATTTTTTCTGGTTATTTATAATAGATGGATTGCATCAAATTTTTTAAGAGTGTGAGGAGGATAGCGGAATGAAAAAATATCCGAGAACGGAAAAATACGATAACAGTTGGGTCAGTGAAAACTGGATGGGACCTAATCCTTTGTGGCTGCTTGAGGAATTATGCGAACACATGGAATTGAAACCGGGCATGAAGGTTCTTGACATGGGTTGCGGCAAGGGCATCACTTCAGTGTTCCTGGCGAAAGAATTTGGTGTAACGGTATTTGCCAACGACTTGTGGATCAGCGCGACAGAGAACCTCAAACGCTTTGAGGAAGCCGGCGTAGCCGAGCTAGTGGTTCCCATCCATGCGGAAGCCCATGCCCTGCCTTATGCAGAGGGATTCTTCGATGCTGCCATATCAATAGACAGCTACCAATATTATGGCGCGGATGAAGCTTATTTTCCCTGCACATACTCGAAGTTGGTAAAGGCAGGTGGCCAATTTGGCATCGTGGTTCCGGGCTTGATGCGAGAATTTTAGAAAGGCTATCCCGATACGCTTAAAGAGCATTGGGATGGGGAAATGTTCAGCTTTCACAGCAAGGAATGGTGGCGGCATCTTTGGGAAAAGACCGGCATCGTTGAAATCACGGCCTGTTACGATATGGAAGAATCGAAAGAAATCTGGCAACCGTGGGCAAAATGGGCAAAGGCCAATCTCGGTTTTAACGATGTGGAATTTTTAGAATCCGACACCAATAATGACATTGCGCTGATTGTCATGAGTGCGATCAAAAGACAGTGACTTAAGGAGGACCATTGTGAAAGAACTTCAATTTTCAATCGAAATCAAGGCTTCAAAAGAAAGTGTCTGGGCAATGCTCTGGGAAGGCACAACCTTCCGCCATTGGGTGATGTTTGAGGTTAAAGATAAAGCTATTCTGAAGGATATACAGTGGTTGCTTCGTACCGGAATCAAGCCAAAACAGTTGGAGGCGAAGTATGAAGACTCTGAATGAGCTGATAGAGGGTTATACGAATCATTTGAAACAGGGCGAAATACAAATTGCGTACAAAGGAATCTTAGAATTTTTAGGAAAATTAAGAGCTGCGTTTATCAAATATCATCCGGATTACGATGTAAGCAGCATCTATCAGGGCTATATGGATATGTCCTATTTTTCATTGAGCACAAAAGCATTAAAGGCAAAAGGTTTGAAAATTGCAATTGTCTACTTGCATGAAAAGGGAGACTTTGAAATATGGCTTTCTGCCCGGAACAGGGCTATTGCAAAAGGGTACGCATATATACTCACCGGGAATATTTCGGGTGATACAAACGTTTTTCATGACAGTAACAATCCGGATGCTATCATCGAATGCCTGCTGACGGCCGCACCAAATTTTGACGATCAATCTGCGTTGATAGAGACTATCGATCAAGGGGTCGAGAAATTCGTGACCACAATAATTGAGCACTTGTAAAGGGATTTCGAAGTTGCCCTTAGTGTCGATAAGTATGAGGCGATAGAGAGGTAATGGAATGAGAGTGAAATCAAAGATCGACATTTGGATTGGAATTATAATATGGGGAACTGTATTGATCATGTTGGTTAGCTTGATTTATATGCCGCAAAATGAAAAAATCTTTGGGTATGCAGTTGTTTTTCCAATGATTACCTTCATACTTTGGATTTACTTCGGTACATATTATGAATTCAGGAATGAATACCTTTATTGCAGAAGTGGTCCGTTCGCAGAAAAAATAGTCTACGGGAAAATCAAATCGGTGAAGCTATCGCAGAATCTGCTTTCTTCAATGGCATTATCAAGAAAACGCATTGAAATTCGGCAGCACGGCAAGGGTTATATCCGAGGTACGACATACATATCGCCCGTGAACCGCGAAGCGTTTATGATGGAACTGATAAGCCGTTGCAAAAATACAGAATAATAGTGCAAGGCACTATACATTATTATTCTGCAGAGTGCCTCGTTCGTTTTTGAACCTATTCACTTAGGTCTGCCAACTAGCCCGATTTTAATTCCGCGAAAACACGCCAAACCGTAACGATATCCGGTATAATACGTACAGTACATGGCAGCAACAAGAAACAGAATCGGATAATCAAGGGAGATAACATGCGAAACATAAAAATGACAATCGAATATGATGGCGGCAGATACTTGGGCTGGCAAAGGCTCGGGGATTCGGACAAAACCATCCAAGGAAAAATAGAGAACATCCTGTCGGAAATGACGGGAACCAAGATTGAAATCGTCGGCTCGGGCCGGACGGATGCCGGAGCCCATGCCAAGGGGCAGGTAGCCAATTTCAAGACGGAATCGAAACTGGAGTTTGCGGCGATGCAGGAATTTTTGAACCGCTACCTCCCGCAGGATATTGTCGTCAAAGAGCTGGAGGAGGTTCCGGATAGGTTCCATGCCCGCTATCACGCTTCCGGAAAGAAATACAGCTATTACGTCTGGAATAATGCCGTGCCGTCCGCTTTCGAGCGCAAGTACAGCTATCATTACCCAGGGCACCTGGATGTCGACAAGATGAAGGAGGCTTGCCGCAAGTTGGTCGGGACCCATGACTTCATCGGCTTCTCTTCACTCAAAAAATCAAAAAAATCGACGGTCAGGACCATCGACGAAATCACGATCCAAAAGGAAGGCAATCTGCTGCACTTTGCGTTCGTAGGCGAAGGCTTCCTCTACAATATGGTCCGGATCATGATGGGGACGCTGCTGGAAATCGGGGCGGGGACGATGGAGCCGGAATATATCGATGCCATCTTCGAAAGCGGGATCCGGAGCGATGCCGGGATGACCGTGCCTTCGCAGGGTCTGTTCCTCGATGAAGTTTATTACGATTGACAGTGCCGTCCGTCCGCATAATGGAGCCCACTGGAAATGGCGAGTTAAAAGCATTTCCAGTGGGTTTTTTGTGGGTCTTTCGATCGGTTCATCTTTGGTATATATCTGTATGAAGACGTATAATAATAACCAGAAGGGATGTACAACTTTTTTGTGGATGGCCTAATTAAATTATACGTTCAAAATTTCCATCAAGCAAACGACAGATTCGAGGATAGCATCTGATAACTTATGTACGGCATTTTCAAAGGGGGATACTTTAAACCGCACACGGCTTGAAAGTTTTTTTAGTGGCAGATCAAAAAGGAGAAGATACGAATGAAAAAGCGGAATTTTAAGTGGCATCCACTGCTATTTTCCTTACCTTTTCTGTTCATCACCAGCTTTTCAGATCAGGCAGGAACTTTTTATCCATGGCATATCCGTTTATTCCTCCTTTTACGGTATACGGTTTAAATTTTAGAAAGCTCTCCGGGTGTGTTTCTAATGGGATTGTCAGTCTGATAACGATTAAGCAGCGGAAAATAGGGTGAGTACAAGAGGGTGATTGGCAATTTCCTAAACTGGTCAGCGCTATTGTCTGGAATGTGGTGAGGAAGAAGGGAGTTGATTGAGATGATGCGTAAAATAATCTATGGGTTCATGGGAGGCTTTATTCTACTTGAAATGGGGCTTTTTATTGGTATGTTCATTGGCATGGTCATAGGGGGCAACTTTCTAACTGAGTTCGAATTCGCAGGTAGTATTGGTCCTGAAGCTGTCGGTAATGTAGGATTTATAGTCGGAGCCGCAATTGGTGCACTGTTTGGTGCATTTCTTGGGGTGAAACTGGCCGGCAATAAGGATGCGCGCGTGTACGGCAAATATCTTGTCATTATCTTTGTATTATCAATTACATCAATGTTAGTTCTTCTCAGCCATAGACCGAATGAGCGATTAACCCTTGAACAGGCACAGACGGAAGCTGATTTTACAATCTATGAACCTGCCTATTTACCTGAAAATGTGGGATTGGGTGTCATTGAGTGGGCGGATGCAGGCGTCAAAGACACTTTATATTTAAGGTATTCTAAAAAAACATCAGTGTTTGAACTGACTGAATCAAAGCTGACAGAGTTTAAAATAGAACCAAACAGTGCTGAAGTCGATATTTCGGGCACTACCGGGTACTTATACAAAAAAGGGAATGTAACCTATTTAACTTGGTATCAAAATGATACAGAACTGACCATCTCCACTGGGGTGTTAAGTGAGGAGGAAATTTTAAAAGTTGCCCGGTCCATAAAAAAATATGAGTAAGTAATTGGTAGCGATTTGGATTGATTTGTTGTTAAAAAAGAAAGGTCGGTATACAGAAATTCGCTTGATAGGAATACAGGGGAGGAACATGGATGGGGCATTTTGGCTTTTCTTACGTTGGGTTTGTCTTTATGCTTATGCTGATTGTTCCCAATCTGATATGGACAAAGTGTCAGCCCATAGAATACGACTTTAAGAATGAGAATAAAGTGCTGCTTGTTTTTGAAAGGTTTGGACAAGTTGGCGTCACTGGGACAGCTCTTATGCTTTCTGACTTTAACATTCACGGTTGGTCGGCTTGGAGTTTCTGGCTGATTGCGGCATTTGTACTTATGATTCTGTATGAATGTTGGTGGATACGCTATTTCAAAAGCAGCAGGACATGGAAGGACTTTTATAGTAGCTTTTATGGGATACCCGTTGCAGGTGCGACATTGCCGGTCGCCTCCTTCTTTTTTCTGGGACTGTACGGAAGAGTGATTTGGCTGATTGCTTCCGTCATTATTTTCGGGATAGGCCATATCGGTATCCATTTGCAACATCGCAGAGAAATGCAATCGTGAATCCCGATTTGTGAATCTGGAAGAGAGGGGAACCAATGAAAAATGAACTCAGCAAGAAGGAAACAAGGCATTTGTGGATTTTCTTTGCAGCAACAATTCTGTGGACTTGGATAGTCGGAATGGTACCGGTAATGCTTGGCATCAACAACACCACATTGGGTGATTATCTATTTGTCTTCACCGCCGGCATTGCACCTTCTTGCGTAGGAATCATCATGGTTTTCAAAACATATACGAAAGCAGCACGCAGGGATTATTTTGAGCGATTCATACCGACTTGGCAGGGAGCTTGGTTCGTATTCCTGTACTTGACCTTATTTATTTTATTCATGACAGCAGCACTGAGTTTTATCATAGGCGAATATCCGGATTTTCAAACGCTCAAGGGCTTCGTACAAAACCCGCTATCGGTACTGAGTTTCATATTTTTTATGTACCTATATGGACCGTCGAATGAGGAATTTGGTTGGCGTGGATATGCGCTCGATAAACTGTTTGTAAAGTATGGTTTTCTGAAAGGCTCACTGGTCCTCGGTTTTATATGGGGGATTTGGCACGTCCCGTGGCTCTTTTATTCTACCCAGTGGCAGAGCCAAGCTTTTGCGGTATCGCCGCTTTGGTTTGTTGCATTCATCCTGCAATGTATGGTGTCGAGTTTGGTTATTTCAATCGGACATATCCTTTCCGGACGCAATTATTTCACTGCGGCAACCTTGCATGGTATCGGCAATGCCTCGCTGGGATTGGTATACACCGTAGTCTCTTTATCCGGAAGCAACCTTGCTCAGCTGGTCATCATTGCGCTGGGGTCACTGATCGTTATGGTGACATTTGGCGTTTTCGGTAAGCAATTTAATGCGAGGGTTAATCAGGAAATCCAGGAAATAAGTTTAAACAAAGAAAAATTTGGCATGACCGAAGTTTACAGAGATCAGTAGAGTATTTTTGGAAATGACGCATACAAGGGAACTTTTCTTCCATAATGAAGTTATCAAGCTCTGTGAACCAAAGTAAGAGTGTCATCAGTTGATAAATAAGTGAGGTGTGGGAATGGTCGGAAAAGCCAAATATATAGTCAGGATTCTCCTTATCGGAGTGAGCGCAACCTTTTCAAGGATTGTTGGACAGCTTTTGATTCCGCCGGGA
>JASKKA010000048.1 GCA_030153215.1 Trichococcus sp. | reverse complement strand
CTGCTTGAGATAAGATTGTCACACTGTTCACATCGAGAATGTCTCCAATCTTTTCTTCAAAAGAAATTGCTGTAGCATTAGCCAACTCTGCGGCCTCATAAGGATTGTCATCTGTGATAGTGACTCCAAAAACAAGTGAGTTTGTCTCTGTTTGAACCGTTAGTTTTTCTCCAAGCTCTTCTAAAGTTAAATCTGATTGCGTACTCGCAATAACATCTTGAAGCACAATCGGTTCTTTTATTATACCTTGATCAAGTTAGTTTGTATGTCCGTATTTGTGATAGCCTGTTCAGCATTCTGTGTTTGATTCACTACAATTTTGGATGTTGATTGGTAAGATGGTGTAACTAAAAAGAATGTGTAAAGCGCAGCCAACAACACACCTGCCAGACTCCACACAATAATCGAGCCGAGTCGTTGCTTCAATATTGCAAAAATTTCACCTAATGATATTTCTTCCTCCATGTTTTCCCTCCTGATTTCAAGCGTTTATGTTGATAATTTCAATTATTTTAAAAAGAAAAAACAACGCGAACGTCAAATTTCCCAACTATAATACATTGTACTATATCATTTTTGAAATAACTATAATTATTTTACTGAGTTATCAAGTAACTGTTTATATTTAACAAAGTCTGCCGGACAGAAGTGTCGAATCCGCATGCTGATGAAAAAAAGCCCAGAATCGAAGTTCGGGGCTTCACCTTTTCAGAAAATCCTGCCAAATTGTATTAGCTCTGTTGCGTCAACACTTTCACGCCTTCTTTTGTGATCGCAATTGTATGCTCGAATTGGCAACTCAGACCGCCGTCTTTTGTGCGGGCTGTCCAGCCGTTGTCATCCATTTTGGACTTCCAAGTGCCGGTGTTGACCATCGGTTCGATCGTGATCGTCATGCCTTCCTTCAGGCGCAACCCTTTACCGGCATCGCCGTAGTGCGGAATGGATGGACTTTCGTGCATCGTCGGTCCGATGCCGTGGCCGATGAACTCACGGACGACCGAGAAACCTTCGCCTTCGACATAAGTCTGGATCGCATGGCCGATATCGCCGACACGGTTGCCTGGTTTTGCTTGCTCGATGCCCAGGTACAAGGCTTTTTCAGTGACTTCCATCAGACGCTTCACTTCCGGCGTGGCCTCGCCGACCACATAGCTCCAGCAAGAATCGGACATGGCACCGTTGTAGTTCACGACTGTATCGACCTTAATCAGATCGCCGTCCTTCAGCACATATTTGCCCGGGAAGCCATGGCAGATTTCGTCGTTGACGCTCGTGCACGTCGCATACTCGTATCCTTCGAAACCGATCTGTTCGCAGATGGCGCCAGCTGCTTCGATGCGCGCCTGCACAAAGTTGTTGATCTCCATCGTCGTCAAACCCGGCTTGATTAAACCGCGCAATTCCTCATGGATACCAGCCAGGATTGCCCCGGACTCTTCCATAGCTTGAATTTCGCGATCAGATTTTAAAGTTATCATATATATTCTATCCTCTTCCTTTAAAGTATTCTTTCTTATTATACATTAAATGGTCGAGATGGCTAAATAATTTTCATCCAGCGATGAAATTCTTGCCAGCCCGGAAGATTGGTTGGAGCTGAGATAAATGCCACGCAACAACTCATCCCCTTGATCATGCCCATAAGAATCATTAATCAATTTCAATCCGTTCAGATCCACGAAAATAGCGCTGAGCGGTAATTTGTATGGTAACAGAATCGCTTCAGGCGACGTCACCAAAAAACTGCGCTGATACATCCCAGTCAGAGAGTCCCGAGTATGGTAAAACTCAAGCTTTTCCTGGGTTTTCATCAAATCGGAGATATCTCTCCCGGCTGCATAGATTCTGTTCCCAAAAATTTTCACGCGCCATTCGAAATAACGAGCTTCTCCATCCGAACTTATGAGCCGATTGATGAATTTCTCCATTTCCCCAACCTTAACGGACTCGCTGATCGCAAATTTAGTTGCATACAGATCCTCTTTGGCGATGATTTCAAATATGTTTCTCCCGACCAACCGGGAATCGCTGTAACCTAAGGACTCCTTCCAGCTCGCATTGACGGCAACAATCTGGCCGCTATAAGTGAAGACGCAGAACAAGTCTCTCGTAACAGAAAGAAAACGTTGCAGCTCAGTGTTCTCTTTTTTTAGTATATCGATGCACATTTGATCATTCTGAAGATTTACTTGCATTCTCCCACTCCTTCTACTATTCGCGTTCCGAATCATTATAATCTCTCAAAAAAGCGACCGCATCTTGCTCAGGTAAGGGCCTACTAATCAGATACCCCTGGATAATATCGCATCCATACTTCCTCAGATACACTTCTTGCCGTTCATCCTCTACACCTTCGGCTACGACAAGTAAGCCGATTTTATGCGCCATCGATATGATATCAGATGTGATCAGATTCTGGTCCGGCAGATGAGAAATGCGTTTGATAAAAATCGATCGATTTTCACTGTATCGATATGTAATTCTCCTATTCTGGATAAAGAAGAAAAACCTGTTCCAAAGTCATCCAGCGAAACCGCGATACCCAAACGTTTGATCTGTTCAAGGGTTTCATTGATCTTATCATAGTGTTCCAAAAGTACTGATTCCGTGATTTCAAATTCTATCGCCTGCATAATCTGATCGTTAAGATAAGGAGAATTCTGAAGATATTCCACGAAATCTTCACGCAGCAATTGGACACCTGATATGTTCACCGCAAGCGTTATATCATCAATCCCCTGTGCGTACATCCTTCCGAGAAAATCTGCTGCCAGTAGGAGGATGTGATTTCCGAGTTCATTGATCAATAGGTTTTTCTCGGCCAAATCAATAAATTCGTCCGGTGGAATTTGGCCCAGCTGATCGATGTGCAATCTGGCCAGCGCCTCGAAGCTAATAACCCGATTTAGATTCAAGTCAAGTTTAGGTTGATACTCAAGATAGAACGAGGTCTTCCCTTTACCGTCCACAACATCGCGTAGTACTTTCATGATTTTATCTTCGCGCTGAAGGGATTTTTCCATCTGTTCATTAAAAAACACGATCGGATGTGCGGCATTGTCTTCGATGTGGGTCAACGCCAACAGCGCATCCTGCAATATTTTATCCGTGGATGTATGTCTTGCCTGTATTTCCACAATCGCAATCTGGATATCCACGTACTGGAGATCGGTTCCCTCAGCTACCGGTTCATCAAAAATACAAATCAGCCGCTCCGCCAGCTTTCTTAATTCTTCTTGACCCTCGACACTGTCGCTCACTACAACAAATTGATTTCCGTCGAAACGGAAAAAATTGTCATCCGTCTTCAGTTCCTGTCTGATTTTATCTGCTATCTGCTTCACTAACGCATCACCGTATTCGAAACCGTATGTCATATTCACTGTCTTAAGGTTCTTGACATGCAACAAAAGCACTGCTTTGTTCCGTCTTCTCGGCACAGCAACGATATGATCCAGATAATCATGAAGGTACTTGTTGTTCCGCAAACCGGTCAGTTCATCATAATAAGCAATTTTGATGTTCGCCTGATTTTTTCGATAAGCATAATAGAGAATGCTTCCAGTCGTCAGTACGATCACCGCCAGGACGATTGCACCGAAACGGATGATTTCCAGCACTTGTGCGTCGAGATTGTCGGTAGGCCAATCGATCACTAAAGTGCCCGTCCGCATAAAATCGGAATAGATCGGAACTGCAACCCTGAAGATTTCCTTGTCGTCCATCTCTGTCCTCTCAGCATATGCCTGTTCACTAATCAGCTTTCGCTGCAAGACTTGATCTTCGATTGTTGTGCCTGCATAGTTTGTTAGGCTGCTCGCCACAATTTCAAACTTCGTATTGACGAAGAACACGCTCTTGACGTCATCGCGTTGGGAAATTTCATTGATGAGCTTCGCTATTTCAAAGTCTTCCAGAAAGTCTTGGATATTATCAGCCAAAATGCCCACTTGGATAAAGCCGCCCGCCTCATCTCTCATATAGCCAAATTTGTAGTACAGACCATTTTCGGTATCTTGCCTGATTTTTTCAATCCTGACCGTCTGGTTGCTGACCATAAAATCGTATACGGGATGCCCTTCATAAACTTCCCAACCCAACAGTTGATCATGGGTACTCGACACGATTTTCCCATCACTGTTGTAGACAGAAATTTCGTCGACGGCGAACGTTTTTGCGATGTCTTTCAGAACCTCGCTGTTGTCCTTGTCCTCGATGCGCATAAGCGCTTGAGCAACAATTCTGAATTTGTCATCCAGCAAAGCTGTGATCCTATCATAGGCTTCCGCAGTATGCGTTAAATTATGTGAGTAACTATTCGCTATTTCAATCGTGCGTTCTTCAAGCAAGTCATGCTTTTCTTCGACACGGTTTTTGACCGTGAAGCCCGTCAAGACGGAAAAACCGATCAGCAAAATCAAAAAAGGCACCAAAAAATAGGTCACTTCAACCGTCTTTAGCTTGTCTCTTCTCAATACACATCATCCGTCCAAATTACCTCACTGAACCGAAAATAGATCAATTTGCTTAATTTTTTCAAAAATCGACCCCAGTCAGCCCTTTATGAAAGGAATTACCTATTCATTATATACGATTGAACAAACCGATTGAAATACTATGACTTGAATAAACATAAAAACAATCACAAAATAAACTTAATCTTCTTAAATAATGAACGATATATACTGTATGGGTGAATTTTAGAACAGACCAGCAAAGGAGGAAAGAGAATGTCTGAAACACAAACATTCCTAGATGATTTTTACTTAGTTTGTCAGCCGATCATGCTGTGTTCCAATACAACGATGATCGACTGTTACGAAATATTATTAAGATCAAAAAAAACACCCGGATTTCCTGAAGAAACTTTTCTATGGTTCATTCAAGAAGATGCTCGTAATTCAGAATTTATGAATTATTATCACAAAGAATTAGCTGACATCATTGCTCTGAAAAAAGATATCAGACTATCTCTAAATCTGCATCCCAAACAGCTCGTTCATGCATCGACATGGACATTTCTAGATGATATTTCATACATGCAGAGCAATATCCTTATTGAAATGACTGAACATTACAGTGAATTTCCTGTTGATGATGGCTTGGACATTATTCAAGATTATATGCATCAAATCAAAGAAAAAGGTTTTTCATTGGCAATAGATGATGTCGGCAGCGGACAAAATAGCTTTGCATTAGTTACACGCAATATCCATAACATTTCGACAATCAAATTTTCCTTATTGAAATTCGGTAATCTGAATGAAGAAGTCTTGTTCAACTTTCTAAAGAGTTGGCTGTACCTAT
The DNA here is from genome assembly GCA_030153215.1 of Trichococcus sp. Lineage (GTDB taxonomy): Bacteria > Bacillota > Bacilli > Lactobacillales > Aerococcaceae > Trichococcus. The sequence goes on along the minus strand of JASKKA010000048.1, from coordinate 1,469 downwards.
CCAATCATTACCAATTAAAAATGATTGTCGAAGGAATCGAGACTGAACAAATCAGCAACAGACTCAAAAAATTGGGAATGATCTACCAACAAGGTTACTATCACGGAAAAGCCAACATTCTGAAATGATTCAAAATCACCCATCCAATAATGAAAAAACCCCCTCGCAGCCGGTCGTCCATCGACGCCAAAAACGAGGGGGTCATTGCTTTTTCACCACGTGATAATTAATGGAGGACGGCCACCATTACTTTGTTCCTTCCGGATCTTTTTGCTTGATACAACGCGTTATCAGCTCTTTTAAGTGTTTTTTTCAGCGACTCTTCGTTCCGTCGATGTGCCACTCCGGACGAGACGGTCAATGAAATCGGATCTCCTAGTGTCGTCAAGAACTCATTCTCTGCCACTACCTTTTGAATCATATGCACATACTCTTCCACTTTTTCCGGTTGCTTGTTTTCAATCAATAGCGCAAACTCTTCCCCACCGATCCTGTAGAACGTTGCATCGGGAATTTTTTGGGCACAGAAAAGATCAGCTAACTGCCGTAAGGTGGCATCTCCATTATCATGACCGAAACAATCATTATAGTCTTTGAAGTAGTCTATATCGATTACAACCATGCTCATCAAATTACCTTTCTGTTCCATCGTCACCAGCTCGCGATGGAACGTTCGAACATTTTTGAGCCCCGTCAAATGATCTGTGCTGGCTGAGAGAATCAGATAGCACAAATCAAAGATAAAGTGATGCAGCACATAAACGCTTGCATATCCTACAGCCATTAATGTAAGACTCAAATGAATAACCTGAACTGTATCGTTTATCAGGAAGTAGCTCAACAAGATAGTTGGCCACATACAAAAACTCACCAAAATATTCAGCTGAACCAAGTTGTTCCATTTATTCTGCAAAAAAGCAGCAAGTATCGGCAACGCAACCGCCAATAAAATACTGGCGAACAGATTTGCCTGTGATACTTGATCCTGTCCCCACCAAAATCTGGCTATCGCCAACAAAAGGATACTAGAGCTTGTCACTTTCCAATCCAGGTACTTAGAAGAGAAACAGAATAGCAAAAACCTAAAATCAAAACGCAATCCGTCAATCACTGTGGAAAAGTTCAGCAAGGCAATTCCTACAAGTACCTCCAAAACGATACTGTACACAACATCGGAATTAGTCTTTTTTGTTTCAGCATGCCATCCAGAACTCGTTCTCAAGTAAAAATACACAGCCATCAAAATGATACCCACGTTAGCCAAGATATTAACCATATCGCACTCCTTAGTTATTTGCCTAATTGATTCCCATTATTCTGACACAGCATTTATTTCTCAAACTTTTAAACAGAATAAAAGTTTCCTATATACCTGAATTATTCATACTACCCGAAACTTTGACATGAATAACCCTATTTCATCTGCAGTATTGGATTTTTGGCAGAGTTGTTATTTTTTCCCTTTCAAA
>JASKKA010000003.1 GCA_030153215.1 Trichococcus sp. | reverse complement strand
AAAACGACATCTCCACTTTTTTGGAAATATCGCCAGTACGGTCCGTGACGTCCCAACAGCCCGTGGAACCCCCTGGATTTATCCATGGGGAGCAGTCAGGACAGGGGATGGATATTTAGCCTGGTTTTTGAATGTCGGTACTTCAGTTCCGATGTAGTTCACCTATTTATTTTTGCTTTTTTTTCAAATACTCCGCACGTATTTTTTCAAGTTGCTGCTTTTTATCAAATTTGGCAGGCGTCTGTTTTTCATGATACTTCGTCACAGCTGCCTGACCTTTGTAATCCAATTGATATTTTCCCACTTTGTTCACCTACTTTTCTTGTCCTTAAGGAGAATCTCTTCGACAAATATAGTATACCGTATTTAACTTAGGTAAACCTTAGTTCTTTATTACCAGTGCCAATTATAAAATAAGATACTTCAAAATACAAACATTCTCATTTCTTTAAAATCACAAGAATAACTCTTAGAGCCATTGATAGGACGATGTTCCTTCGACACCCTAAGGGTTATTTTTTTTGTTGGGATTATGATGCTGACTAACTTTTCCGTCGGAATATCCAACTGTCATGACAGTAAATGTTTTTGGTGGGGCTTTCAGATTCAAAAAGTAGTTGACTTTATTCCCCGCAGAACGTAATGTGTGAATAATATATTATATTGGATGAAGAGAGGATGAGAATTCGGGTGAAGAAATCGGTTTTGACTTTCCGCAATGCCAAGGAGAAAAATGAGCGGTTGACGATGCTGACTGCTTATGACTATTCTACTGCCAAACTGATCGATGCTTCCGGGATCGATGCTGTTCTGGTGGGTGATTCGCTGGGCATGGTGATGTTGGGGTATGAGGACACCTTATCGGTAACGATGGAGGATATGATCCACCACACGAAAGCTGTCGCCAGAGGGGTAAAGGATGCTTTGGTCGTAAGTGACCTGCCGTTCATGTCCTATCAGACTTCTGTCTATGATGCGGTCACAAATGCAGGCAGGCTGATCAAGGAAGGCCGGGCGCAAGCAGTCAAACTGGAAGGTGGTCTTGAAGTCTGCCCGCAGATCAAGGCAATCGTGGAAGCTTCCATTCCGGTCATGGCGCATCTTGGCCTGACGCCCCAATCCGTCAATGCTTTCGGCGGCTTCAAGGTCCAAGGGAAAGATGAAGAGGCGGCGCGCAGCCTGATTGAGCAAGCGAAAGCTGTGGAAGCGGCAGGAGCTTTTGCGGTGGTGTTGGAATGCATTCCGGCCAAGCTGGCTGAGCTGATCACCAAGAGCATTTCGATTCCGACAATCGGCATCGGCGCGGGGAACGGCTGCAATGGCCAAGTGTTGGTTTACCAGGATATGCTGGGGCTCTATTCCGACTTCACTCCGAAATTTGTCAAACGCTATGCTGAGATCGGACCACAGATGCAGACAGCCATCGAAGGCTATATATCTGAAGTGAAAAGCGGCGCGTTTCCGGCAGCAGAGCATACGTTTGCTCTGTCCGATGCGGTCATCGAAAAATTATATTAGAGGAGTAATCACGAATGAAGATTGCAGCAACGGTTGAAGAAATCCGCAGTGCCGTGAAGGCTTGGAAAAAGGAAGGTTTGTCGGTCGGCTTCGTCCCGACGATGGGCTATCTCCATGAAGGCCATCAAAGCTTGATGCAGAAAGCCGTCAGCGAAAATGATCGGGTGGTCGTCAGCATTTTTGTGAATCCGATGCAGTTCGGCCCATCCGAAGATTTGGAAAGCTATCCAAGGGATCTGGAAAAGGATGCCGCTCTGTGCGAGGCCAGCGGAGTGGACCTGATTTTCCATCCCGAGCCGAAGGAGATGTACCATCCCGATTTCAGCAGCTTTGTGGATATGCATGGTCTGACGGAAAGTTTGTGCGGAAAAAGCAGACCATCCCATTTCCGGGGCGTCTGCACCGTCGTGACAAAGCTGTTCAACATCGTGCAGCCGGACCGCGCTTATTTCGGACAGAAGGATGCCCAACAATTGGCGGTTATCCAGCAGATGGTCAGCGACCTGAACATGGACGTCACCGTCATCGGCTGTCCGATCATCCGGGAAGCGGACGGATTAGCCAAAAGTTCACGCAACAGTTATCTGTCGGCTGATGAGCGCAAGGTAGCGTTGGTGCTGAGCCGGGCTCTCGAAGCCGCCAAGCAATTGCTTTCGGACGGAGAACAGGATGCTGTCATGATCCAAAATGTCATTTTGGAAACGATTCAAGCGGAGCCGATGGCGAGGATCGACTATGTGGAGTTGGTGGATGCGCGAACGCTGCAGCAAGTGGACAGCATCGAGAGGCCTGTATTGGTGGCTTTGGCGGTTTATATCGGGAAAACGCGTCTGATCGATAATTTTATCACGGAATAAGTGGGGGGAAAATAATGCAACTAAATATGCTGAAGAGTAAAATACACCGCGCCGTCGTTGTCCAGGCGGAGCTATCCTATGTGGGCAGCATCACTGTCGACAAGGATTTGCTGGATGCCGCTGGGCTGATCGAATATGAAAAGGTGCAGATTGTGGATATCGACAACGGTGCCCGGTTCGAAACGTACGTCATCGCAGGCGAACGCGGCTCAGGTATGATCTGCCTGAACGGTGCCGCTGCCCGTTGCGTTCAGGTGTCCGATAAAATCATCATCATGGCTTACTGCATGATGGATGAACAGGAAGCCAAGGAACACAAACCGCTTGTGGTGTTTGTGGACGAGCAGAATGCCATCACGACAGTAACGAGATACGAAGAACATGGTAGGCTCAGCATGTAGCCCGTTTGTATAAGAGCAAAAGAAGCGCAACCGCATCGGATCCGACTGGATCGCTGCGGTTGCGCTTTTATTATCGTACGTTTTGAAGGGTGAGCTGGATATCTTTGATGGAGAGCTGCAGTTTTTCGTATTCCTCGTCATCCAGCGGCAAGGGGATCTGCTTCTCCAAACCGTTCCTGCCGATGATGCAAGGCATGCTGAAGGCCGCTTCGCCGTGGCAATCGTAAAAGCCGTCGACGGTTGCGGTGACAGGGAAGATGCTTTTCTCGTCCAGCATGACCGCGCGGGCCAAGGCAGCTGCAACTTCGCCGATGCCTGAATTGGTCCAGCCTTTCCAGTTGAAGACATCCGAAGCTGTGTGCACCGCTTCTTGGCTTACGAATGCCCGGTCCAATGCTTCAGCAGGGTCCAACAAGGCATCGCATTGAGAAAGTGTTAATGCACCTACAGTCGTGCTGCTGAATGCGGGGAAGGCAGTGCTGCCGTGTTCGCCCATGATGTAGCCGCTGACGACTTTGGGATCGACCTGATAATGGGATGCGATGATCTGCCTGTAGCGGAAAGTATCCAAGGTCGTTCCGGTTCCGAAAATCTTGCCTTTCGGATAATCGAACTCGTTTTCGGCGATATAGGTGATCGTATCGACCGGATTCGTTATCAGGACGATGATGGCGGTCTTTGTGTTCCGGGTGATGCCGGTCATGATTTTGCGGATTTCCGCGGCGTTTTCTTTGCTCATCAAGGCCCGTGGTGGCATATCCTCACCCGGACGTGGTTTCTCGCTGACCCCCGCGGAAATGATGATGATGTCGGCATCGGCACAATCCGCGTAATCGCCGGCGTAGATTCTGCTGTTGGTCCGGTAACTGGCGGCAAGCGCATGGCGGTGGTCCAAAGCTTCACCTCTGGCAATCTGCTCGTTGCTGTCGATCAAGACGATTTCGGAAAATAAGTTGAGGTGGCTGCAGTCCGTTAATACTTGTGAACCGACATGGCCGACCCCGATGATGGCTAATTTTGTCTGACGCATAAGTCACATTTCCTTTCGTTTTAAGAGTGTGTCATGAATAGCTTGGTGCATTTCCGCCACTGAATAGAAGATTGGCTCCAGCACCACTTTTTCATCTTCAGGCTTCCGGCGATGGTTATACCACAAAGTCGTCCAGCCGGCAGTCTGGCCGCCGATGATGTCCGTTTCATAGGTGTCCCCGATGAAAAGCAGTTGATCAGGGCTGGCCTTCAAAGCCGCTTGCACATGTGCGAATGCTTCGACGTGGGGTTTGGGGAAACCGATTTTCTCGGAAATGAAGATGCGTGCTGGCGGTACCCATCGCTCCAGACCCAAGGCATTGAATTTTTTCATTTGGTGCTTTTCGGGACCGTTTGTGAAGACTGCGATCGGAATGTTCCGGCTTTTCAACTCATCCAATAGCTGCCTGATGCCTGGGCTCAAGATGATTTCTCCTTGCCTTTTTTGGTAGGTTTCCTGGAAGTCCAGTGCCTCTTCTTCGGTCAGCGTAAGTCCCAAGTCGGCGAATGTATGCTGTATGCGCATGATGTGGGACTCGGCCAACGTCAGATCCCCGCTTGAGAACAGCTCGAAAGCGGCATCGCAATGATTACGGAAAAGGGCAAAGGTGGCTTCGTCACTGTGGCTGTTCGCCAAGCGATAATGTTCCAGCACCTTGAAAAAGGGACTGGCGGTGTCGTATAAAGTATCATCCAAGTCGAATAAAATAGTAGTAGGCATTGTTGCGGTAATTCCTCCCTTTTGTACATGAAGTCAGTATAGCATCCAAAACCGGTTTTTTGGAATGGGAAATAAAGTGTGGCCAGACTGTGTGCCCGCCGGCGAGTGCGGCCGTCGGATAGCGAGGCGAAGCGCTTTTTGTTGCAAATTAAAATCGCGTACAGTATAATAGCATACATTAATGTCATACGATCATACAATAATGGAAGAGGCTGCGAACATCAAGAGTAAAATGCCCGTTTGAAAGGGGTGTTCGCCGAAATACAGCACTTGCTGTGTTGGGGCCAGGGTTAAGAATCCTGGCACTGTCAGAACGATTTGCCCAAAATCGTTTGTGGAGTACTTTCGATATTGCGGGCAGAAGGAAGCTGGATTATAGGGCCTTTTGCTTTATAGTCTATTTTTTTGCACAAAAACGGACGGAATCAGCATTGTTATGACGCTCTATGGGTCGAAAGGTGGAAAAAAGCAACCGGATAAGAAGGGCTAGTTTTTATTATTTTTGAGCAGTAAAAAGGACTATATACACTAGGAGGAAACAGAGATGAAAGTAAAGACATGGAAAAAGACAATGGCAGCTTTGATGGGATTGTTCATTTTGGCTGGTTGCGGAAACGGAGCCACTGAGGATTCATCCGCAGCAAACGGTTCGGCGGATTCGGATACATTCGTGGTCGGAATGGAAGCGGGATATCCTCCTTTTAACTGGACCCAGAATGATGACAGCAACGGCGCGGTGAAAATCGACGGCGCTGACGGTTACGCAAACGGTTATGATGTTCAAATGGCTCAAAAAGTGGCGGATGGCTTAGGCAAGGAACTGGTCATCGTCAAAACAGAATGGGATGGTTTGGTGCCGGCGTTGGTTTCATCCAAAATCGATGCGATTGTTGCAGGTATGTCGCCGACAGATGAACGCAAAGAAGCGATCGATTTCTCGGATTCCTACTATACAACTGAATTGGTGATGGTTGTCAAAGCTGATGGTGCTTATGCGGATGCGAAAGCTTTGGCCGACTTCGCGGATGCGAAAGTAACTGCACAGTTGAATACGTTGCACTATGATGTGATCGATCAGATTGCAGGCGTGCAAAAGCAACCGGCAATGGACAGTTTCACATCCATGCGCGTAGCTTTGGAATCGGGCACAATCGATGCCTACGTTTCGGAACGTCCGGAAGCGATCAGCGCTTCAGCAGCCAATTCCGCATTCAAAATGATCGAATTGGATGAAGCGGATACGTTCGAATTGTCCGCGGCTGATTCAGAAATCGCAATCGGTTTGATCAAAGAAAGCGAATTGAAAGACCAGATCAATGAAATCCTGAGCGGCATCACCGAAGAAGAACGCATCCAAATGATGGATGAAGCAATCCAAAACCAGCCATCAGCTGAATAATCAAGGCGGACGGAACATCAAAAAGGGGCATACATTAAATGGAGTTTAGTTGGGTTATCCGCATCATCGAGGAAAACTGGAGACAGTTTCTATCGGGTGCGTGGACAACGTTATATATAGCTTTAATCGGAACCATCATCGGACTGGGGATCGGTCTGATGATCGGCGTCATCCGTACGATCCCGGTTGCTGAATCGGGATGGAAAAAACATGTGTACAACGTGGTGAATTTTTTGCTGTCGTGCTACATCGAAATTTTCCGGGGCACGCCGATGATCGTTCAAGCAATGGTCATTTATTATGGCGCTGCTTTGGCGTTTGATATCGACATGAACCGCATCTTCGCAGCGTTGTTGATCGTATCCGTCAACACGGGCGCCTATATGTCAGAAATCGTCCGCGGCGGAATCATTTCCATCGATAAGGGGCAATTTGAAGCCGCTCAAGCTATCGGGATGAACCATCTGCAAACGATGCGGAATGTTGTCATGCCGCAAGTGATCCGGAATATCCTGCCGGCGACAGGGAACGAATTCGTCATCAACATCAAAGATACGTCGGTATTGAATGTCATCTCCGTTTCGGAGCTGTTCTTCACTACCAAATCGATTTCCGGGAATAACTTCCGTTATTTCGAATCATTCTTCGTGGCTTCTATCATTTACTTTGTCATGACCTTCACAGTGACGCGCATCTTGCGTGCCATCGAAAGGAAAATGCAAGGCCCTGATAATTATCAGATGATGGGTGCAGGTCAAGACCAATTGACTACACCAGAATTAATGGCTCGCAAAAAACAAGCAGGAAGAGACAGAGCAAATTAATTGCCACAGGAGGAATCATTTGATGGAAAAAGTAATTGACGTACAGCATCTGAAGAAGAGTTTCGGCCAACATGAAGTGCTGAAGGACATCGACTTCAGCGTGAACAAGGGAGAAGTAGTGTGCATCATCGGTTCATCGGGATCCGGTAAATCGACGCTGTTGCGCTGCATCAATCTGCTTGAAAAACCTACAGCGGGTGAAATCATCTACAATGGCGAGAACGTCCTGGACTCGAAACATGATATCTTCAAATACCGCAGTAAATTGGGGATGGTGTTCCAGCAGTTCAATCTGTTCAACAATTTGGATGTGCTGCATAATTGCACGGTAGGACCTGTGAAAATCCTGAAAAAATCCCAGCAGGAAGCGGAGCGGATCGCCATGGGCTATCTGGAACAGGTTGGGATGGGGAAATTCATAAACGCCAAACCGGATCAGTTGTCAGGCGGCCAAAAACAACGCGTCGCTATCGCCCGCGCTTTGACGATGGAACCGGATGCGCTGTTATTCGATGAGCCGACATCGGCTTTAGACCCTGAGATGGTTGGAGAAGTATTGAAGGTCATGAAGGATCTTGCCAATAGCGGCTTGACGATGATTGTCGTGACGCATGAAATGGAGTTTGCGAGGGAAGTTTCCGATCGCGTCATCTTCATGGACCAAGGCGTCATCCTTGAACAGGGTGCCCCAGAGGAAATCTTCTATCATCCAAAAGAAGATCGCACGAAGCAATTTCTGGAAAGATATCTTACAAAATAAAACAAAAGAAGAGCGGTTCTGCAGATACTTGCAGGTCCGTTCTTCTTTTTCAATATCATTCGATGATGATGGTGTCGTCTGCAACGGCGAAGGGTGTTTGTTCGTTGATGTGGTCGTAGAACATGACGCCATTGAGATGATCGATTTCGTGCTGCACGACTATGGCCGTGTAGCCTTTGTAGCGAGCTTTGTGTGTCGCTCCTTCGGCATCTTGATAGGATACCGTAATGCGGCTATGTCTGACGACGAACCCGGGCACTTCACGGTCTACTGAAAGGCAACCTTCGCCGCCTTTAAGGCAGGCATTTTCTACCGAGTGGCTGATGATTTTAGGGTTGAACATCACCTTGGCCAGTTCCGGAGGATCATCTTCATATTCCCCTGGTATCAGCAGCGCGATGATGCGCTTGGATACGTTGATTTGCGGAGCAGCCAATCCGACACCTGCGCGCAAGTTTAGTTGCTCGGCTATTTTTTCATCCTGACTGTTCGAAAGGAACTCCATCATTTCTGCAGCGATTTTTCGATCCTCCGCAGATAAAGGGAAAGCGACCAAGTCAGCCGGCCTCCGCAATGTAGGATGACCTTCCCGGATGATGTTATCCATAGTGATCATGCATGCATTTCTCCTTTTACTGATTTTTATATTGAAATGATTGGGCTTGCATAATGCAAAACACTTCATGTTACATAGTACACGTTTCGAAAAAAAAAAGCTAGACTCATCTTTTTCCTTGTAATAAAGAAGAGGTATGTGTAAAATAGGAAAATGAAAAAATGATTACACAATGGTGTGAGGTTTTTTTAACTCTATAGCGAAAGAAGAGATGATTTTTATGACAGTTGCTAAAGATTATATTGAAAAAGTCTATAAAAAGGTTGAAGCTAGAGGCCCGCATCAACAAGAATTCTTACAGGCGGTAAGAGAGTTGTTCGATACGATCGAACCAGCTTTGGAAAAGAACCCTCACTACATAAAATGGAACATTCTCGAGAGAATGGTAGAACCTGAACGCATTGTTTCCTTCCGTGTTCCTTGGATGGATGATAACGGGGACGTTCAAGTCAATAAAGGTTTCCGTGTCCAATTCAATTCGGCTATCGGACCGTACAAAGGCGGTTTGCGCTTCCACCCGACCGTCAACGAAAGCATTCTGAAATTTTTAGGTTTTGAACAGATCTTCAAAAACAGCCTGACCGGATTACCAATCGGGGGCGGTAAAGGTGGATCTGATTTCGATCCTAAAGGCAAATCGGATGCTGAAGTGATGCGATTCTGCCAATCTTTCATGACTGAGTTGCAAAGACACATCGGTCCTACTTTGGACGTGCCAGCTGGGGATATCGGTGTCGGCGGACGCGAAATCGGCTACATGTATGGCCAATATAAGCGCTTGAACGGCGCTGAGACTGGTGTTCTTACCGGTAAACCGGTCGTCATGAACGGAAGCTTGGCCCGTACAGAAGCGACAGGCTACGGGTTGGTCTACTATACTCAAGAAATGCTGAAGGCGAACGGGAAGTCATTTGCCGGCCAAAAAGTGGTTGTATCCGGAAGTGGAAATGTTGCCATCTATGCTATCCAAAAAGTGCATGAATTTGGCGGTACAGTTGTGGCTTGTTCCGATTCCAACGGCTACATTTACGATGAAGCGGGTATCGACGTTGCATTACTTCAGGATATTAAAGAAGTTCGTCGTGAAAGATTGACTGCCTACGCTGCCGAAAAAGCGACAGCCGTTTACAAAGAGGGTAGTGTCTGGGACTTTGACCTGAAATATGATATTGCCTTGCCAAGCGCAACGCAAAATGAGATTGACAAAGAACAAGCTGAAAGATTAGTCAAAGCTGGCGTTTATTGTGTCAGCGAGGGTGCGAACATGCCAAGCACGCTGGAGGCTGTGGAAATCTATGCGGACAATAACATTTTTTACGGGCCAGCCAAAGCTGCAAATGCAGGCGGAGTAGCGACTTCCGCACTGGAAATGGCTCAGAACAGTGCCCACAGCCATTGGACGTTCGAAGAAGTGGACGGCAAGCTGCAGGACATTATGGCAAACATCTTTAAGACAGCTGAAAAAACAGCTGAAGAATATGGCATACCAGGCAACTATTTGGCAGGTGCCAACATCGCAGCCTTTGTGCAGGTTGCCGATGCTATGATTTATCAAGGTTTAGTTTAAAATTAGTTTTTGACATAAATTTTACAAATGGAGGTCATTTCTTAATTGAAATGACCTTTTTTCTTTGTTTTTGAGAGGGATAAACTTGGGTTTTAATCATATTTTCATAGTAGCGAGATTGTGATTTCATGAATGAATGAAATAGAGGGGCATAATAAGCAGAAAAATAACAGGCTAGTTGTGAAAAAATGCAGAAAACGGTTATCAAAAATGAGGTAGTCATAATAAAAAGGCTGTTACACTTTTGAAAGCCCATTCCATCAGTGATTTACACATTTCCGAGAAACAGTTTTCTGATTGAAATAATACAGTTCGTTTTCGTCTGATTGTGACAATCTGTAAATATACATAATGATAATGCTTCAATAAAACGATTTTGTAATAATGAACATGTTCGTTAAACAGTGAACAAAACTCATCTGTTAACCGCTTACAAATAAGCAGCAATCGATATTCTGTGCACAAATAGTTAAAACTGTCCTTTTGCCTTGCATATATTTCGGATGCGTGGTAAATTATTCATGTAACAACTGTTGAATGATACAGTTGAAATCATCTGTATAAACCTCATCAAAAAAGATGAAATATCAAGGGAATAGAGAGGAAAGTGTCAGCATGGCTACAAAACAAACAAAAATCGACATTGACGCATTATTAAGCAGCACGAACACAGATTTTCGCATGGTCCAAATCATGGACGAAGAAGGGAATATTGTAAACCCTGAACTTATGCCAGATCTTTCTGATGAACAATTGGTTCAATTCATGACAGATATGGTTTGGTCCAGAATTTTACATGAACGTTCAACTGCGTTGAATCGTCAAGGAAGATTAGGTTTCTATGCACCGACAGCCGGTCAAGAAGCGAGCCAATTAGGAAGTATTGCAGCAATCGACAAGGAAGACGTGTTGTTGCCTGGTTACCGTGATGTTCCTCAATTGGTCAAACATGGTTTGCCATTATCACAAGCTTTCCTATGGTCAAGAGGCCATGTAGATGGCAACAAATATGCAGCTGATCTGCAAGCATTGCCTCCACAAATCATCATCGGCGCACAGTACGTGCAAGCCGCAGGTGTCGCCTTAGGCCTGAAGAAACGCAACAAGAAAAACGTAGTCATCACATACACTGGTGACGGAGGAAGTTCTCAAGGGGATTTCTATGAAGGAATCAACTTTGCCGGATCCTACAAAGCACCTGGCATCTTCTTCATCCAAAACAATGGATGGGCAATCTCAACACCTCGCCACGTGCAGACAGCTGCTCAAACATTGGCGCAAAAAGCTATGGCTGCTGGAATTCCTGGTATCCAAGTTGATGGCATGGACATCCTTGCTGTCTACGCTGTCACGAAAAAAGCTAGAGAATATGCTGTTGCAGGCAATGGTCCGGTATTGATCGAAACCATCTGCTACCGTTTTGGTCCGCATACTTTATCAGGTGACGATCCAACACGTTACCGTGACACTGCTGAATTGGAAGGTTGGCAAGCAAAAGACCCGTTGATCCGCATGCGCAAATATTTGACGGCAAAAGGTCTATGGTCAGAAGAAAAAGAGAATGAAGTCATTGAAGCAGTCAAAGAAGAAATCAAAGATGCCATCAAAGAAGCTGACCAAGCTCCTAAACAAAAAGTTTCAGACTTCTTGAAGAGCATGTTCGAAGAACCAAATCAAACTATGGCTGAACAAATCGCGTACTACGAAGCAAAGGAGACTAAATAATCATGGCACAATTAACTATGATCCAAGCCATCACTGATGCGCTTGCAATTGAACTTGCAAACGATCCAAACGTTTTGATCTTCGGAGAAGACGTTGGTAAAAACGGCGGTGTATTCCGTGCGACACAAGGACTTCAGGAAAAATTCGGTGAAGACCGCGTGTTTGATACTCCTTTAGCTGAATCCGGTATCGGTGGTTTAGCATTCGGTTTGGCCTTGGAAGGTTTCCGCCCCGTTCCGGAAATCCAATTCTTCGGTTTCGTATTCGAAGTAATGGATACAGTTGTAGCACAAGCTGCTCGTACACGTTACCGCATGGCAGGGACGCGCAATTTGCCTATCGTTTTCCGCTCACCTTTCGGTGGCGGTGTGCATACTCCGGAATTGCACTCAGATAACTTGGAAGGCTTGATGGCCCAATCACCAGGTTTGAAAGTGGTTATCCCTTCCAACCCATACGATGCAAAAGGTTTGTTGATTTCTGCTATCCGCGATAATGACCCGGTTGTATACTTGGAGCACATGAAATTGTACCGTTCATTCCGTGAGGAAGTTCCTGAAGAAGCGTACACTGTTCCTATCGGCAAAGCTGCAATCACAAAAGAAGGAACCGACGTGTCCGTCATCACTTACGGCGCAATGGTTCGCGAAGCAGTAAAAGCTGCAGAAACACTTGAAAAAGAAGGCATTTCGGTTGAAGTAATCGATTTGCGTACGGTTGCTCCACTAGATATCGAAACAATCATCGCCTCTGTAGAAAAAACAGGCCGTGTCGTGGTCGTCCAAGAAGCACAGCGTCAAGCTGGCGTAGGCGCAATGGTCATGTCCGAAATCTCTGAACGTGCGGTGTTATCTTTAGAAGCTCCTATCGGACGTGTAGCCGCTCCGGATACTGTCTTCCCGTTTGGTCAAGCAGAAAACATTTGGTTACCGAATGCAACTGATATCGAGAATAAAGTAAGAGAAACTTATCATTTCTAAGAGCTGAAAGCTTGGACAAATACAATTCCATATCCTATAGAATTGTATTTGTCCGCTTTTGTGCGTCGGAAATCCAAAAATAGACAAATGAAGGGAAGTTAAGAAAATGTCTTTTAAATTCAAGTTGCCTGCTCTAGGCGAAGGTATCATGGAAGGTGAAATCGTTTCTTGGTCAATAAAAGAAGGCGACACCATCAATGAAGATGACACATTATTGGAAGTACAAAATGATAAATCAGTCGAAGAAATCCCATCCCCAGTAACCGGGAAAGTCCTGAAGATCGTTGCGCCAGTGGGAACAGTCGCAGTCATCGGAGATGTATTGGTCGAAATCGATGCTCCGGGTCATGAAGAGGAAGGGTCTGCGGCACCAGCAACGGCCCCTGCGGCAGCGGCTCCAACTCCAGCAGCGCCAGCAGCTTCAACAGGCGGATTGTTCCAATTCAAATTGCCTGCCTTGGGTGAAGGTATCATGGAAGGCGAAATCGTTTCTTGGCCTATCAAAGAAGGCGACATGATCAATGAAGACGATACGTTGGTAGAAGTGCAGAACGACAAATCGGTTGAGGAAATCCCATCTCCTGTTACAGGTAAAGTTGTCCGCATCGTAGCGCCAGTTGGCACAGTGGCCGTCATCGGAGATGTATTGGTGGAAATCGATGCACCAGGCCAAAATGGTCCAGCTGCAGCAGCTCCAAAAGCAGCTCCAGCACCAGCAGCAACTTCAAACGCGCCAGCAACAACAGGTGTTGTCGCGGCAGCCAACCCTAACAAGCAAGTCTTGGCTATGCCGTCCGTCCGTCAATACGCACGCGAAAAGGGCATCGACATCACTGCAGTTGCACCGACAGGAAAAGGCGGCCGTGTACTGAAGGAAGATATCGACAACTTCAGCGGAGTAGCTCCAGTGGCAGCGAAAGCTGTGACTCCAGCTGTCCAAGCGCAAGCTTCAGCACAAGCAGCAGTCCAAGCGGCTCCTGTAGCAGCTGCTCAAGCAACACAAGCGGCAGCGCCAGCTCAACCATTCACTTCCGATTTGGGTGAAGCGGAAACACGCCAAAAAATGTCTCCAATGAGAAAAGCGATTGCGAAAGCAATGGTCAACAGCAAGCATACAGCACCTCACGTGACTTTGTTCGATGAAGTTGAAGTGTCCAAATTATGGGATCACCGCAAGAAGTTCAAAGATGTTGCTGCAGCACAAGGAACAAAACTTACTTTCTTGCCTTATGTTGTTAAGGCGTTGGCTGCGACTGTACGCGACTTCCCTATCCTGAACGCATCAATCGATGACGCGGCTCAAGAAATCGTATTGAAAAACTACATCAACATCGGTATCGCTACAGACACCGACAACGGACTGTACGTGCCTAACGTTAAAAATGCTGATGCTAAAGGCATGTTCAAAATTGCCGATGAAATCAACAACATGGCTGCACAAGCACACGACGGCAAATTGGCAGCTGCAGATATGAGAAACGGTTCTGTCACAATCAGCAACATCGGTTCTGTAGGTGGCGGATTCTTCACACCGGTCATCAACTACCCTGAAGTAGCCATCCTAGGTGTTGGAACGATTGCGCAACAAGCTATCGTCAATGCAGAAGGTGAATTGGCAGTCGGTCGCGTAATGAAACTGTCATTGAGTTTCGACCACCGTATCGTTGACGGCGCAACTGCTCAAAAAGCAATGAACAACATTAAGAGATTATTGGCTGATCCAGAATTATTATTGATGGAAGGGTGAGAATAGACAATGGTAGTAGGCGATTTCGCAGTTGAATTAGATACAGTTGTTGTAGGAGCGGGACCTGGTGGCTATGTAGCTGCCATCCGCGCTGCACAATTAGGCCAAAAAGTGGCAATCATCGAAAGAGAATGGATCGGAGGCGTTTGTTTGAACGTCGGTTGTATCCCTTCGAAAGCATTGATTTCCGCAGGGCATCATTATCAAGAAGCTTTGGATTCCTCCGTTTTCGGTGTTACGGCTGAAAATGTGAAACTGGACTTCACGAAAACACAAGAATGGAAAGACAACAAAGTCGTCAAAACATTGACGTCCGGCGTCGAGTACTTGTTGAAGAAAAACAAAGTTGAAATCATCCGTGGGAATGCATTCTTCAATGACGGAGAAACATTGCGTGTCTTCACCGAAGATGCAGCTCAAACGTATACTTTCAAAAATGCGATCATCGCTACGGGCAGCCGTCCGATTGAAATCAAAGGCTTCAAATTCGGCGGACGCGTCATCGACTCCACAGGCGGATTGAATTTGACAGAAGTTCCTAAGAAACTGGTTATCGTCGGTGGCGGTGTCATCGGTACGGAACTAGGCGGAGCATACGCAAACTTAGGCGCTGAAGTGACGATTCTTGAAGGCTCTCCACAAATTTTGCCGACATTCGAAAAAGATATGGTCAAATTCGTTGAAAAATCATTCCAAGAAAAAGGTGTTACAGTCGTCACGAAGGCAATGGCCAAAGAAGCCATCGACAACGGAGACAGCGTAACAATCAAATATGAAGCGAACGGTAAAGAAGAAGTTATCGAAGCGGACTACGTAATGGTCACTGTCGGCCGCCGTCCGAATACGGATGACTTGGGTCTTGAAGTAGTCGGAGTTGAAATGACTGACCGTGGTTTGGTCAAGGTCGATAATCAAGGTCGCACAAATGTAAAACACATTTTTGCGATCGGCGATATCGTTCCTGGTGCTGCTTTGGCTCATAAAGCCAGCTACGAGGCTAAAATTGCGGCTGAAGCTATTGCAGGACATCCTTCTGCAGTTGATTACCGGGCTATGCCAGGGGTTGCCTTCACGGATCCTGAATTGGCGACCATCGGCTTCACTGCTGCCGAAGCAAAAGACAAAGGTCTGGACGTTAAAGCTTCCAAATTCCCGCTGTCCGGAAACGGCCGTGCTTTGTCGTTGAACCAGACAGAAGGCTTTGTCCGTTTGGTTACGACAAAAGAAGATAATGTCCTTGTCGGCGCGCAAGTTGCCGGTGTGAATGCCAGCGAAATCATTGCTGAGCTTGGCTTGGCGATTGAAGCTGGGATGAATGCGGAAGATATCGCATTGACGATCCACGGTCATCCATCGTTATCTGAAACAATCATGGACGCTGCCGAATTAGCATTGGGCATGCCGATCCACATCTAATTTTATGATATATATACAGTCGTAAAGAGAATCCGAATCCGGATTCTCTTTATTTTTTTTGTCAGGTATAATATAGTAGAAACAGGAACAAGATGGAGGGAACAATATGCAACATTATGATTATCCGTTCGAAGTGGAGTGGTCCAAAGAGGAGATCGTCAAAGTCATCTCTTTATGGAATGCTGTCGAACGAGCTTATGAGAGTGGGATCAGTAAAGAAGAATTTATGCAAGCTTACCGCGCATTCAAAACGGTATTGCCTTCTGTCGGTCAGGAAAAGAAATACGGCAATCAGTTCGAGAAAGAATCGGGTTATTCTTTGTACAAAGTGCTGCAGGAAATGAAGAAGAGCGAAAAAAACAAAATCTTCTTAGGACAGCGTTAAACGGTCGGATGAGCCGTCGATAGAGTTGCGGCAGAAGGGAGGGGCCGATGGATCAAATTGAGAAAAGGCACAGCCTGATCAAGGCCTGGCTGCAAGAAGCTGCAGCTTTGCTTCGGGAATCGTTCAACAAGGAGCTTGAAATAAAAGAAAAAACATCGCGCACAGATCTTGTGACAAACATGGATCGGGCAATAGAGGTGTTCCTGTATGAAAAAATCACCGCGCATTTCCCGGATGAGCGTATTTTGGGTGAAGAAAGTGTAGGGCATGATATTCAGGATCTGGAAGGGATTGTCTGGATCATCGATCCGATTGACGGCACCCTCAATTTCATCAAGCAGGGGGAAAATTTTGCCATCATGATCGCCATCTATGAAGATGGAGTAGGCCATATGGGTTATATTTATGATGTCGTCCGAGACGAACTTTATTTTGCGATACGCGATAACGGGGCGTATTGCAATGAGCGGAGGCTGCCGTTGGTGCAGGAGTTGCCTTTATCTGAAGGCTTGGTCGCAATCAGCAATCGGTTGGTGGTCGCAGATGCGGACGAAGCGCGCAGAATCGCAAAAAAGAGCAGCGGCTTGCGCGTCAATGGCTCTGCCGGCTTGGAAACTGCTTGGGTCGCTTCCGGCAAATTGGTGGCTTATATCGCTCCTTCTTTGGCTCCATGGGACATTGCTGCCGGAATGGTCATAGCTGAAGAGGTGGGCTTGGTTTATAGACAAGTTACGGGGAAGGAAATAAATCTGCTCCAGAATAATGCGGTTATTGTCGCCAACAGATGTGCTTTCCAAGATATCCGGAATGAATGGCGCTGATCAACAGAGTCTCATTAAAATTAAAAAGTAAAGTGGACAAGATACAGAATAATGTATTTTGTCCATTTTTTTTGGTTCACGGAGCATGTCAGTATTTATGACATGTAAAGGCATCGTTTGAACGATTTTATTCACTTGCATTGAAAAACGAATTCACTTTTCTCATTAAGAGGATGACATTAAAAATAGAAAATGTGAAAAAAATTCTAATAATGATAAAAAAATGAGTATTTGAAAACCTTTTTAATGATCAATCATGAGGAAGGATCTCATTTTGGGGATGTTTTGAAGCAGGTCCCTCGGTTTTTCTAATGAAAAACCTTACAAACCCATGTAAGGTTTTTCCGATTAAAA
The DNA here is from genome assembly GCA_030153215.1 of Trichococcus sp. GTDB lineage: Bacteria > Bacillota > Bacilli > Lactobacillales > Aerococcaceae > Trichococcus. Next base: position 113,796 of record JASKKA010000003.1, on the reverse strand, counting down.
TAGCGTGATCACGGCATTTTTTTTCTTTAAAACATTTACATTCGATTAAATTATGGTTATAATTTTCGTATTAAGTAATTTGAATGTGAAAATAATGATAAACGGAGGTTATACAATGTCTGAATTTAATCAAAATGCCATAGCTTCTTTCAGTTTGAATGGTCATCAGTATGAATACTATAAATTAAAAAAATTAGAAAATAATGAAAAAATTAAAATTGCTAAATTGCCTTATTCAATCCGGGTTTTGCTTGAGTCATTATTACGTCAGGTAGGTGAAAGCGGCATCAAGGAGGAACATGTTGTCACTTTATCTAACTGGAGCGCAACAGAAACGAACGAAGGCGAAATCCCTTTCAAACCTTCTCGCGTTATCCTGCAGGATTTCACAGGAGTGCCGGCAGTCGTTGACTTGGCTTCCTTGAGAAAAACCGTCCATGACTTAGGTGGGGATCCGGCTCTGATCAATCCTGAAGTGCCAGTCGACTTGGTCATCGACCACTCCGTACAAGTCGATAACTTCGGATCTCCGCAAGCTTTGATTGCTAACATGAAGATGGAATTCTTGCGTAATCAGGAACGTTATCAATTTTTGAGTTGGGCTCAAAAAGCCTTCGATAACTACCGTGCTGTACCTCCTGCTACAGGGATTGTCCACCAAGTCAACATTGAGTATTTGGCTTCAGTCGTTACAGAAAAAGCGATCGACGAAAACAGAAGCATCGTTTTCCCTGACACTTTGGTGGGAACGGATTCCCATACAACGATGGCAAATGCGCTTGGCGTATTGGGCTGGGGAGTCGGCGGTATCGAAGCGGAAGCAAGTATGCTTGGCGAACCTTCATTCTTCCCTGTGCCTGAAGTCGTAGGCGTACGTTTCATCAATTCGTTGCAGGAAGCGGCTACCGCGACCGACTTGGCTTTGAAAGTAACCCAAACGTTGCGCGAAATGAAAGTTGTCGGAAAATTTGTCGAATTCTTCGGCCCCGGATTAGCCTCCATGACTTTGGCGGATCGTGCGACCATCGCCAATATGGCGCCTGAATATGGTGCGACTTGTGGTTTCTTCCCTGTCGATGATGAAGTTCTTAACTACTTGACGCTGACAGGGAGAGACGAAAAGCATGTGTCTATAGTTGAAAAATACGTCAAGGCAAATGACCTTTACTACCGTGTCGAGGATCCGGAACCGGAATACACCACAGTCGTTGAAATCGACTTGAGCACAATCGAGGCCAATGTTGCAGGACCAAAACGTCCGCAAGATTTGGTGCCGGTATCGAAACTGAAAGAAGATTTCCAAAGATCATTGGTAGCACCAAAAGGCAATGCCGGATTTGGTTTAGCCGAAGAAGATATTGAAAAAGAAGTTTCATTTGTGCTTGCTGGGGAAGAAGTGAAAATGAAGACGGGTGACGTTGCGATCGCGGCCATCACAAGCTGCACCAACACATCTAATCCTTACGTGATGCTGAGTGCCGGATTATTGGCGAAACGAGCAGTGGAGTTGGGACTGAACGTTCCGAAATACGTCAAGACTTCATTGGCACCTGGTTCAAAAGTTGTTACTGCTTATTTGGACAATGCCGGTCTCTTGCCTTACTTGGAAGAACTGGGCTTCAACACTGTCGGATATGGCTGTACGACTTGTATCGGAAATTCAGGACCGCTGTTGCCTGAAGTGGAAGAAGCGATCAAAGACAACGACTTATTGGTTTCAAGCGCACTGAGCGGAAACCGTAACTTTGAAGGACGCATCCACGCATTAGTCAAAGCCAACTACTTGGCATCTCCGCCATTGGTAGTCGCTTATGCTTTGGCCGGTACGATGAACATCGACCTTAAAACTGAACCAATCGGGACAGGTAAAGATGGTCAATCTGTCTACTTAGCGGACTTGTGGCCGGAAAGACAAACTGTGGAAGCAATGATCCGTGAGTTTGTGACACCGGAGATATTCAAAGAGGAGTATCTGCATGTGTTTGACGACAATGCTGAATGGAACGCAATCGAAACGAATGATGATGCTCTCTACCAATGGGAAGAAGGTTCGACTTATATCGCGAATCCGCCATTCTTCAACAATCTATCGCCTGAACCAAAAGCGATTGAATCCTTGAAGGAATTGGCAGTTTTGGGTAAATTCGGTGATTCGGTTACGACCGATCATATTTCTCCGGCAGGAAGCATCGGAGTCAATACACCAGCGGGGCAATATTTGTCTTCGAAAGGTTTGGGAGTCCGCGATTTCAACTCATACGGCGCAAGACGCGGAAACCATGAAGTGATGATGCGCGGTACACTTGCGAATATTCGTATCCGCAATCAATTGGTGCCCGCCAAAGAAGGCGGAGTCACAATCTATTGGCCCACTGGCGATGAGATGAGTATCTTTGAAGCATCCGAAAAATACCGTGCGAACGGTACTGGTCTGATCATTCTTGCTGGTGATGACTACGGAATGGGATCCTCGCGTGATTGGGCTGCCAAAGGGGTCAAACTTCTTGGTGTCGAAGCAGTCATCGCTAAGAGCTATGAAAGAATCCACCGTTCGAACCTTGTGATGATGGGCGTATTGCCATTGCAATACCAAACTGGCGAAGATGCAGAGAGTTTGGGACTGGATGGATCGGAAAAAATCACGATCGATTTGAATGATAGTGTCGGCATCCATGCGGAAATTCCAGTCACGGCAGTCAAATCAGATGGGCAAGAAATCAAATTTACGACCATTGCCCGTTTCGATTCTGAAGTGGATATGACTTATTACCGTAACGGAGGAATCCTGCCGATGGTCATCCGCAAAAAAATGGGGCTTGCTTATTAAGCGGCAAGCCATCCAATTCACTGAAGAGAGGTTTTTGAGAGGAGAGAAAAATCATGGAAGTACATAAAGGATTAGCAGACGTTGTCGTATCAGAAACCTCCCTAAGCGCAATTGTTGAGGGACAATTATCCTTCTCGGGATACAATATCGACGAATTAGTTGAAAAAGATGCATCATTTGAGGAAATCATCTTTTTGTTGTGGAATTCAAGAATGCCTAGCCGGGAAGAGTTTGCGCAGTTGCAGCACGATCTTCACACGCATATGGCCTTGTCTGAAAGTGTCATTGCTTGCCTGAAAATACAGTGCCGCCAGAATCTGCACCCTATGAGCGTCTTGCGAACGACAGTCTCATTGTTGGGCGTATTCGATCCCTATGCGGAAGAGATGGACGAGCGCTCTGTCTATATTCAAGCAATCTCGATTCAGGCAAAAATTCCGACGATTGTAGCTGCATTCGCCAGATTACGCAAAGGTTTGGATCCGATCGCGCCGCGCGAGGACCTTTCGTTCGGAGCCAATTTCCTGTATATGTTGACAGGTGAAGAGGCAAATCCGGATTTGGTCAGAGCGTATAATCATTGTTTGGTACTCCATGCCGATCACGATCTTAACGCATCAACCTTCACAGCACGCGTGGCGGCTTCCACGATGACGGATGTCTATTCTTGCATCACAGGTGCCATCGGTGCTCTCAAGGGTCCCTTGCACGGTGGAGCAAATGAGCGCGTATTCGATATGCTCTCAGAAATCGCGGAGTCGGACACCAGAGATGTTGCGGGCTACTTGAAAACAAAATTGGACAATAAAGAAAAAATCATGGGCTTCGGTCACCGTGTATACAAAACGGAAGACCCCCGCAAAAAACATCTGAAACGCATGGCTAAGGAATTGACCCGGGAATTCGGAAAAGAAGATTTGTTCGATCTTTCCTGCGAAGTAGAGGACTATCTATTGAAGGAAAAAGGCTTGATTCCGAATGTGGATTTCTACTCTGCCACCGTTTATCACTGCTTCGGGATAGAACATGACCTCTTCACGCTGTTGTTTGCGATGAGCCGTGTTTCCGGGTGGTTAGGGCATGTGTTTGAACAAAAACGCGAAGCTACCTTGATTCGCCCGCGTTCAAAATATGTGGGACCCGTTAATCTGACTTACGTTCCTATGTCCGAAAAAGAAACTATTGGAGGTAATGCACAATGACACTTGGCGAAAAAATCGTTATGACTGAAACAGGGTTACATACACCTGATTTTCCGATCATCCCATTCATCGAAGGGGATGGCATCGGTCCGGAAATTTGGCAAGCATCCAAAAAAGTATTTGAAGCTGCTGTCGAGAAAGCTTATGGCGAATCGCGCAAAATCGTTTGGAAAGAAGTGCTTGCAGGAGGGAAGGCTTTTGATTTGACCGGTTCTTGGTTGCCTGATGAGACTATGGATGCCATCCGTGAACACTTGGTCGCCATCAAAGGACCGTTGACAACACCAATCGGAGGAGGAATCCGTTCTTTGAACGTCGCCTTGCGCCAAACGTTGGATCTTTTCGTCTGCCTGCGTCCTGTCCGTTATTTCGAAGGCGTGCCGACACCGTTGAAAGAACCTGAAAAAACCGATATGGTCATCTTCCGGGAAAATACAGAAGATTGCTACGCAGGAATCGAGTTCGAAGCACAAAGCGAAGAGGCGAAGCGAATCATCGAAATCCTGCAGACCCAATTTGGTGTCGACAAAATCCGCTTCCCTGAAACATCGGCAATCGGCGTCAAGCCGGTTTCGATTGAAGGGTCAGAACGCTTGATACGTGGCGCCATCCAATATGCCTTGGAAAATGGCCGTACTTCGGTGACGTTGGTCCACAAAGGCAATATCATGAAATTTACGGAGGGTGGCTTCAAGAAGTGGGGCTATGCTTTAGCTGAACGCGAATTCGGCGATAAAGTCTTCACTTGGGCCCAATACGATGCCGTAAAAGCTGCGGATGGCAGAGCGGCAGCCGACATTGCTTATGAAGAGGCTGTTGCGGCAGGCAAGTTGATCATCAAGGACCGGATCGCGGACATCTTCCTGCAGGAGATTTTGATGAACCCTGAGAACTATGATGTCATTGCCACTTTGAATCTGAACGGTGACTATATTTCCGACGCGTTGGCTGCTCAAGTGGGCGGAATCGGGATTGCTCCAGGAGCAAACATCAACCAAAACACAGGCCATGCCATTTTCGAAGCAACACACGGCACTGCACCGGAATTTGCCGGTTTGGATGAATTGAACCCTTCATCAGTGTTGTTGTCCGGAGCCATGCTGTTCGACTACATCGGCTGGAATGAAGTCAGTGACCTGATTACCAGTGGCATCGAGAAGACGATTGCCAACAAAACAGTGACACGCGATTTCTATTATCTGATGAAGGACGAAGCTGCCCAAAAAGTCAGCTGCTCCAGATTTGCGGAACTGGTCATCGAGAACATGTAAGAACCAATCAAACTATCGGGACATAATCATTCTGGATTATGTCTCTTTTTGCGGAATGACCCATAAAGGATCCAACACCGCGAATCCATACTGGCTGCGGCAGATGCCGCGGAGTGACATCCGGAAGAAAAACTTTTTCAAGAAAGCCGTTACATTGAACTTTTTTCTTTCCAAATGGTTCCGGAGGTGATAGACTGGACAAGTTGATAGTTGTCTTCATGAGTTTTCAGCGGGTTTTCACCTGTTCCTTACACGGAAACTGATGGGAAGTGCAAATTCAGAATTGTGATCGACTATATAATGGCAGTAGCAGTTGGCATATCAAACAGCAGTGAAAAACAAGTAAACATTTTGGAGGAAAACAACAAATGGAATTTAGAAAAGATATTCGTAATGTTGCAATCATCGCCCACGTTGACCATGGTAAAACAACATTAGTAGATGAATTGTTGAAACAATCGGATACATTGAACGCTAGAACTGAGCTTATGGAACGCGCAATGGACTCCAACGATCTTGAAAAAGAACGCGGAATCACGATTTTGGCGAAAAATACAGCCGTGCAATACAAAGGTACGCGCATCAACATCATGGATACACCAGGACACGCGGACTTCGGTGGAGAAGTTGAACGTATCATGCGTATGGTTGATGGTGTAGTGCTTGTTGTCGATGCTTACGAAGGTACAATGCCGCAAACGCGTTTCGTATTGAAAAAAGCCTTGGAGCAAAAATTGATTCCTATCGTCGTTGTAAACAAAATCGACAAACCGACTGCCAGACCAGCTGAAGTCGTGGATGAAGTTCTGGAATTATTCATCGAATTGGGCGCTGATGATGAACAATTGGAATTCCCGGTTGTCTATGCTTCTGCAATGCACGGTACTTCAAGCATGTCAGATGATCCAACTGATCAAGAAGACACAATGGATAATGTTTTTGATGCAATCATCGAACACATCCCGGCTCCAATCGACAACTCTGCTGAACCATTGCAATTCCAAGTAGCTTTACTTGACTACAGTGACTTTGTTGGCCGTATCGGTATCGGACGCGTATTCCGTGGCACAATCAAAGTTGGGGATCAAGTATCCTTACTTAAATTGGACGGCTCATTCAAGAATTTCCGTGTATCAAAATTGTTCGGTTACTTCGGTTTGGACCGCATCGAAATCGAAGAAGCAAAAGCAGGCGATTTGATTGCCATTTCCGGTATGGAGGACATCTTTGTCGGAGAAACAGTGACTCCTGTCGACCATCGTGAAGCTTTGCCGGTTCTGCATATCGACGAGCCTACATTGCAAATGACTTTCCTTACAAACAACTCTCCTTTCGCAGGCCGTGAAGGTAAATGGGTCACTTCCCGTAAGATCGAAGAGCGTTTGATGAAACAATTGCACACGGACGTATCTCTGCGTGTTGATCCTACCGACTCTCCTGATGCTTGGATCGTTTCTGGTCGTGGCGAATTGCACTTGTCCATCCTGATCGAAAACATGCGTCGTGAAGGCTACGAATTGCAAGTATCCCGTCCGGAAGTTATCATCAGAGAAGTTGATGGCGTAAGATGTGAGCCATTCGAACGTGTTCAGATCGACACCCCTGAAGAATATATGGGTTCCGTAATCGAAACGATCAGCCAACGCAAAGCTGAAATGCAGGATATGCAAAACAGCGGCAACGGCCAAGTCCGTATCATCTTCCTTGTTCCATCACGTGGGTTGATCGGCTACTCTACTGAATTCTTATCCATCACTCGCGGTTATGGCATCATGGCACATACGTTCGAAGCATATTTGCCGGAGTTGCCAGGCAAAATCGGCGGACGCAGCAAAGGCGCGCTTGTTTCTACTGAAACAGGAAAAACAACAACTTATGGCATCATGGGCGTAGAGGACCGCGGAACGATCTTTATCGAACCTGGTGTGGATATCTACGAAGGTATGATCGTCGGCGAAAACGCCCGCGACAACGACATCGCTGTCAACATCACAAGAGCGAAACAAATGACGAATATCCGTTCTGCAAACAAAGATTCCACTAACGTGATCAAACGTCCGCGCACATTGACGTTGGAAGAATCACTTGAATTCATGGGAGAAGATGAATATTGCGAAGTGACACCTGAAAGTGTACGTCTGCGCAAACAAATCCTGGATAAAAACGAACGCGAAAAAGCTGCTAAACGTAAGAAAAAAGCAGAATAATCCTATAATGAATGCTGGAAAAGGGTCCTTGGCAACCATTGCCTCGGGCCTTTTTCTCTTCAATCCGCCCGAAATACCCAGCCATCAAACATAATAAGGACAAGTCTGACGGGCAAGCAGCAGATGAATGATGGTAGGCGTCAGCCAATTTGTTTGGTATAATGAGATAACTTTTGAGGGGAGGAATTAAGATGGATAGCATCAATAAAAATACTGCTTTGGAAATCTTGATGCAGGATGCTGAAAAGATCTACAAACTGATCAATAGCCAAAAGGAACACCTCTGCTTTGCGAACTGTCCAGCCTTCGAGGATGTGGTGGATACGCAAATGTACGGATTCTCCCGTGAAGTCGAATATGCCGTGAAATTGGGGATCATCTCGAAAGAAGAGGGACACAAGATTTTGAGTGATCTGGAAGCGTCTTTGAACGCCATGTACACGAACTATTTTGATCAATCGAAAAACGATTCCGCCGACAAAGGGGTTTAGTTGTTTACATGATTAAAAATACAATCAAGAAAAAATTCTCCTATATGGATTGGCGTCTACTGATTCCGTACATCATCCTGTCGGGTTTCGGGATTTTGATGGTTTACAGTTCCAGCAGTTATCGCGCTATGACGGATTACAATAATTCGGAATATTTCTTTTATAAGCAAATCATTTTCGCCTCATTGGGTCTGTTCGGTGCCTTGATCGTTTCCTTTCTCTCGAAGCGTGTTTTCAAGAACGACAAACTGCTGACGTACATGTTGCTTGGCCTTTTCGGAATTTTGGCCTACCTTTTGCTATGGCCGGGTACGGCTACAAAAGGGGCCCGCGGGTGGATTTATTTTGGATCCATCGGGTTCCAACCCGCCGAGTTCATGAAATTGAATCTGATCCTGTATTTGTCCTGGTTCATTTCGAAACACCAGTCCCGCATCAATGAGGGTTTTTACGAAACGATGAAAAAACCGCTTATGATAACGGCAGCCGCAGTAGCGATGGTGTTCCTGCAGCCCGATCTCGGCGGAGCTGCCATCATCGCTTTCATCTGTCTTGTGCTGTTCCTGCACAGCGGCGTCAAAATCAAGTATGGGGTAATGACTTTTGGTGCAATCGGAGCGTTATACGGACTGATCATTGCAGTGGTGAAAACATTCGGAAGCAGAATTCCGTTCTTCCAGTCTTATCAGATGGAACGGATCACATCATTCATCGACCCGTTCGCGGACATCCAGGATTCCGGTTACCAAGTGGTGAACTCTTATTATGCCTTAAGCAGGGGTGGACTTTTTGGTGTGGGCATCGGTGAAAGCATCCAGAAATCCGGTTATCTGCCGGAACCCCATACCGATTTCATATTGTCCATCGTTGGGGAAGAATTGGGCCTGATGGGCGTATTGTTTGTTTTGGTGTTGTTCTTCTATATGGTTTACCGTATTTTTAAGAATGCCATCAAAATCAAAGATCCGTTTGCCCAGCTTGTCTGCATCGGAATCGGCACGATGTTCCTGGCCCAGGGAGTGATCAATGTTGGTGGTGCGACGGGCTTGATGCCGTTGACTGGAGTCACCTTTCCCTTCGTCAGCTACGGAGGATCCAGTTTGTTGGTATCTGCTGTATCGATCGGGTTGGTCAACAATATGTATATCAACGATCAGATTTCCAAACTACCAAAATAAGCATCGAAAAAGAGCCGGGTTCCTGGCTCTTTTTTGATGATAGCTTCGATTGCGCGGATGCGGATATGAGCTGCCGGAAAGCTTTTCTCATCGAGCAAAAATAGAGTATAATGGTATGTATCCTGGCATTCTTTGCCATATTAAAAAATCAGAAGTCGCAAGGAGGGATAAGCGTGAAATTTTCCATCAAAGTAGTGTCATTATTCATTTTGTTTATTTTCGTAGCTTATGCACTCCCTCTCTACGTGGACAATGGGGAACGAACGGCGCCATCTTCGAGCATCGCTAGGAACGAACAAGCATCCATTGATGAAAATGAAGGGTATCCTTTGCCTGTGACCGGCTATGAATCCTACATCGGTCAGCCCATTGCCGCCTACACAGCCAAGCATGGGGATCCGATTCGCGTCGGTAAAGCCTACGGTGGCAGCGAATGGTGGGTATTCGGCACCAATGCAGCGGACTACATCCAGATAGGCGTCAAGGATGATATCATCCGCTCCCTCTATATTTTGGGAAACAAAATCGAAGTGGGCATGTTCACAATCGGCATGACGCAGGAAAATGTACTCGATGAGGGCTACTTGGCACGGAATTTTCAGCTTTCTGCCGGAGACACGCCATATGAGTTGGCTCTTTCGAAGAAACAGATAGAAAGGACACCATTGATTCAATTCGAGAATGATAGCTTTGTGATGTTGCTGTTCGATGAGGTGACGAAAACGGTTTATGGGATGTATTTTCTTTCGAATGAGGCGCTGTTGGATTTGGGATACTATTCTGTCGTATCAGACGAGGATTATGAACTCGGGCGTGACGATTGGGAACGCAATGTGGCTGCGGATGAAGAAAATGTCCTGCAGATCAAAAACATTTTGGGCGTTCTGCGGGAACGTGGGGGACTGCCGCTATTGCAGGAATCCGAAGAGCTGGTTACGGCTGCCGGCGAGCTTATGCCGAGTGAAACGGACATCAATGATTTTACGGCAACCTTCACTTTATCGGATCTGCGCATCGAGAAAAAATTAACGGAAGTTGTCCCGGACAGGCGAACGGCCTTTGTTTTTGCTGAAGAATTCTACAGTATTCCTTCGTTCTTTTTGGAGCTGCTGCAAGCGGACAATGTGATTTTCGATGAATATCTGACGCATTACGCCGTCGCAGCCAATGAACATTATCAATTGATCCTTTTGAGTGAGCAGTCTGTAGACCCATAAATAACGGTTGAGTCGTCCGTCAATTCAGGCTATACTAAAAAGTGGACATCATCAACACATATGAGGCAGGGGAAGCAGATGATCATCAATGAAGAGTACTTTGCATTGGAAGACCAAACATTCCGGCTTGTGGAAGCAATCTGCAGCGGAGAAACTATGTCATCTTATAAGGAAGCAAAGCGCCTTCTTGCGCAAAATGAAGAGGCCAACGCTAAGATAAGGGCGTTCAATGAAGCAAAAGAGGTATATGAAAGAGTAGAAGCCTATCCAGATTTTGCACCGGATTATGCGAAAATCAAACAACGCGTTTACCAAGCAAAGCGAATCATGGACTTGGATGAAGCCGTCTATCGTTTCCGGACCGCAGAACGTGAATTGCAGGTGCTGTTGGACAGGGTTTCCGAGCGATTGGCGCATGCCATTTCACCGAATATATTGGTTTCTGCAGGGGACCCATTTTTTCAGACAGGGGATTCAAACATGCCTGCAGCTTGTCAGATACATATTTCCAGTAGGGGGTAAACATATGAGCTTAGAAGTGACCAAAAGACAGGGCATTGTCGTCTGGGTCTATACCTTGAGACAGATAAAAAATTTGAAAAGATACGGCTATATCCATTATGTTTCCAACAGAATGAAGTATGTCTTATTGTACGTCGATCAAGCGGAGGCGCAAGCCACGGCAGAAAAATTGAACAGTCTGCATTTTGTCCGGAAAGTGGAATTGTCGCATCGTCCGGACATCGACATGACCCTGAAGAATGCTCTTCCCGACAGGAAAGACCGTAATAATCCTGAAGCGGAATTCAACGAGTCCGCTTTTGAAACGAAGACCTATTCCTTTTAGTTTTGTTCGGAAATAAAAAATACTTGTTTGTGGGTGAGGACAGATGCGGGTTATCGCAGGAGAATACAAAGGACGCAGATTGAAAAGCGTTCCTGGCAGCAATACACGGCCAACGACGGACAAGGTCAAAGAGTCCTTGTTCAACATTATCGGTCCGTTCTTTGATGGCGGAGTCAGCCTGGATATGTTCGCGGGCAGCGGTGGCTTATCAATCGAAGCGGTTTCCCGCGGCATCGAGCGGGCGGTGTTGTTCGAAAAGAACCGAAAAGCGCTCGATACGATCAAGGAAAACATCGCAATCACGAAGGAAACAGAGAAATTCAGCCTTTATGCGGGGGATGCGCGAAAAAATCTTCGTGTCTTCGCCTCAGAAAATCCGAATACGCAATTTTCTTTGGTCTTTCTTGATCCGCCCTATGCTGAAGAGAAGACAGTCTCTGACATCACTGAACTGATCGACTTGCAGTTGGTCAATGAGGAAACGGTTTTTGTCTGCGAAATGGCAAAGGAAAACACATTGCCGGAACAGATCGGCCCATACGGAAGGTGGAAGCGTGCTGTTTATGGGACAATCGCCATCGAAATGTTCGACTACAACCAGGAAGGGTGATTCCATGAAAAAAATAGCACTATTTGCGGGGAGTTTTGACCCTTTGACAAACGGGCACATCGATACGATTTCCCGTGCAACTATCGTTTTCGACGAAATCGTTGTTGCAGTTTCGACCAATACATCCAAGCAGTCTTTGTTTGATGGAGAACAAAGAATTCAGCTGGTTTCCGAGGCTTTGCGGGACTTTCCTCAGGTCCGTGTCATTCGCCACACGGGCGAGCTTACGATCGAAATGGCAAGGGATGTCGGTGCTTGCGCCCTTTTGCGTGGGGTACGAAACGTGAAGGATTTCGAATATGAGCACAGCATTGCCTCGATGAACAAATTGCAGGCTCCGGATCTTGAAACCGTGATTCTGTTGTCTTCGGAAAATTATCGGTACCTCAGTTCCAGTCTGATCAAAGAAGTTGCGATGTTCGGCGGGGATGTATCTAGTTTGGTCCCGGCCAACATCAACGGCGCTATCCTTCAGAAGTTCAAAGACAGCGCGTTCAAGGGGAAATAATGAATGGAATGAAACGAATTTTTGCATAAGGTTGGGCAAGGAACCCATGGTTCCTTGCCCAACCTTTTTAGGCGTGGCTTCGTGAAAAATATTTCGGGCGACTGAATGTTTCTGGGCCTTTTCGCGTATGTTTTGAATGGATGTGAAAGGAGGGGTAGCTTGGACGCTATTCGGGAATGGGTTGCTTGCCATAAACGGGAAGTAATCGGATTTTCTGTTGTGCTTTTGTTTTTCACCGTAAGTCTGCTGGGATTAGGCAGATTGATGTACGGCAATCCTGCAGAAACCAACCCTGGGGAGTTGTTGCTGGATGAAACTTATCTGGCAGCAAGTTCTGCTGAAGCGAATGTTTCGTCAACACAGCCGGAAGAAGAGGAGCCAGTCCGGGAAATCATCATCGTCGATATCAAAGGGTCCGTAAAAAAGCCGGGTGTATACCGAGCTGAAGCTGACATGCGCGTCATTGACATAATTGATTTGGCGGGTGGTTTTAGTGAAACAGCGGATGCCGACACAGTGAATCTGTCCCAGCGTGTAAAGGATCAGATGGTGATTTATATTCCTGCAGTGGGGGAAGGATACGATCAGCTGATTGCAGTACCGGAAAATAGCCTGAACGGACAAGAAACCGGAAACGAGGAGGCTGAAACCAAGAAAGTGGATATCAATACGGCAGATGCTGATCTGCTCCAGACATTGAACGGGATAGGTGAAAAAAAAGCTGCGCTCATCATCGCATACCGTGAAGAGAACGGCTCTTTCCAGACGATCGAGGAAATAATGGAAGTTTCAGGAATCGGTGAAAAAACCTTCGAGGGGTTTAAAGATCTAATTACGGTCGGAGCAAAATAAAATTGAAACAGGGGAGCGGCTCTTGTATACTTAATTTTATATATGGATGGAGGTTACTACTGCATGGAAAGAATTCCTTGGAATCAATATTTTATGGCACAAAGCGTGTTGCTCTCGCTGCGGAGCACTTGCAAACGTTTGGAGGTAGGTGCCACAATCGTTAGAGACAAACGTATCATAGCCGGAGGATACAACGGTAGTGTTTCCGGCGATGTCCACTGCATCGATGAAGGCTGTTATGTCGTGAACGGGCACTGCGTCCGCACCATCCACGCGGAAATGAACGCAATCCTCCAGTGCGCCAAATTCGGCGTCCAGACCGAGGATGCTGAAATATATGTGACACATTTCCCTTGCCTGCAATGCACGAAAATGATTCTGCAAGCAGGCATCAAGAAAATCTACTATTTGGAAGACTATCATAACGACTCCTACGCGATCCATCTTTTGGATGCAATGGATATTCCGTATGAACAAGTCCCCCTCGACCCGGATTATTTTTATCAATTGCTGAAACGAAAAGAACAATCAGATGATGGCTCTACTGCTTGTTGCGGTCATCATGACGACTGACCATTAAAGGCTATCTGCTTTTGCCTGCCTTGCTCGTCTTCCCGGTAACCATTATTGGGTTTGACAAAAATAATTTCTTTGCATGGATACTGTTGTTTGTCATTTTTGCGCGCCTTTTCTTTATGAAAGCGAAGGTTTTGGATATTATTGCTGCCGTGGTAGTGATCGCAACCATATCGAGCGTGCTGATCCACCAGTGGTCAAATGTATCTGCGTTCACTGCTCAGGAAGCGGAGTCGGTCAAAACAGCTGTGTTGCGGTTGGATCCGAATGATATGCGGATCAACGGCGATTTGCTGACAGGGGAAGCCTCGATGCAAACGGAAGGCAAGGAAGAGAAAGTTTATTTTCATTACACGATCGGAACCGAAGAAGAAAAGGTCGACTGGGAACAAAAGCGATTTCCGCAGCACATCATTGCTGAAGTCCGTTTGGAAGAGCCGGAAGCTGAGCGGAATCTGTACCAATTTGATTTTGAAAACCATCTGAATGCGAAAAGCATCCATTGGATCGTAACGATCGAAGCGATGCAGCTCCGGAGCGAGGATCGTTCAGTCTGGTCCTTGCCAAGCAGCTTAAGGAGATCCCTCATTTTGATGCTGGAAAAATTGCCTGCAGTCCAGACGACCGACTATATCCAAACCATGTTGTTCAATCAGTCGCATGCTATTGCGGGAGAGACTTTGGATGCCTATCGCGGAATCGGGTTATTGCATCTTTTCTCTATTTCCGGCATGCATATTCAGCTGTTGCTGACCCAGTTGCGGTTTGTCCTGCTACGGATGAAAGTCAGCCATGAGAGCACGAATAAGCTGCTGGTTGTATTTTTGATCGCTTATGGCGTGTTGACCGGGTGGGGAATCGGGGTCTTTCGGGCTATCTGTACGCATTTTATCCTTTTGGTGGGCAAAATCACCGGCCATCGGGTAGAGGCGAAAGACGCCTTTGCGTTTACATTGATGGCTGCTGTTTTATACAATCCCCTGCTGATCTATACGGCAAGTTTTCAATTGAGCTATCTTTTGGCAGGGGTATTGTATTTCCTTGCGCCGGTAAGTGCGGAATGGGAACTGAACGGACTGCTGAAAGATATTTGCTTGACGGCGCTGATGACGATGGTTTCCTTTCCTATTGTAGCTTATCATTTTTTTGAGGTTTCCTGGATCGGAATCTTTGTGAATGTGATCTTCTCATTCTTTTTTTCTTGGTTGCTTTTTCCGATTTTTTGGTTTTTGTTCTTTACAGTGCTCTTTTTCCCGGAAACACCGGTGTTGGGCTTGCTTTGCACCGTGTCCGACAACTTGCTCACCTTGTTGGAGAACTTCGCCAGTGCAGCAGCTGATTTGAATTTTGCGTCAGTCGTTACTGGGCGTCCGCCTGCCTTTTATTTTGCGCTGGTCTGGGTCGCTTTGCTGCTGCTCTTGCTGCGTGTTGAAAAAAAACGAAGGGATATCCGCGTGCTCTGTTTCCTTATTGTTGCTGTCGGCTTGTTTTCGTTCGCCCACCAGCTGACGCCTTCCGGGAAAGTCGTCATGCTTGATGTAGGGCAGGGTGATGCCATCCTGATCATAGCGCCTTTTCATCGTCGTGCGGTGCTGATAGACACGGGCGGCATGCTCACTTTCGAAAAAGAAGCATGGCAAGTCCGCGAAACAGCAGCCACTTCCGGCGAAAAGCTGGTGACGATCCTAAAAGCAGAAGGCGTGAAAAAATTGGATATGGTTTTTCTGACGCATGCTGATCAGGACCATGTCGGTTCATTGCGGGAATTAGCCGAAGGGATGCCAATCGATAAAATTTATTTCCCCAAAGGAGCGGAGGGGAATGTGGCGTTGGCAGCAGTGCTGCTTGAGCTGCAAAATCAGCAACACGTGACCCTTTACCCTGTATTGGGGAAGGTTGATGTCAAGATTGGCGCTGACTTTGTTTTTCGCATCCTGGCACCTTTATCCCCCGGCGATGGCGGAAATGAGGATTCTTTGGTCATTCAAACAAGCATAGGCGGCTTGGATTGGCTGTTCACGGGCGATCTCGAAGAAGAAGGGGAAGAGTTGCTGATGCGCACTTACCCCGATTTGAAGACCGATATACTGAAAATCGGCCATCACGGTAGCGCAACGTCCAGTTCGGAAGACTTCTTGGATCAGATCCAACCTGAATTGGCCATGATATCCGTCGGGAAAGCGAATAGGTACGGGCATCCTGATGGGAAGATACTGGAGCGTCTGGAATTGCGGGATATTTCGATATTCCGCACGGATCAACAGGGTGCTATCCACTTTCTGTACGGATCAGAGAAAACAGAATGGCGAACCATTTTGGCGAACAAAAAATATAAATGATGAATGGTGGTCCAAGCGTGAATTATACAACGGAGATGTCCAAAATAAAAAAAGGTCAGCTTCAACCAGTCTATTTATTTTTGGGCAAAGAAGATTTTTTTATAGAAGAAGCGAAGCAGCTATTGCTGCAAACGGTAGTTGA
Organism: Trichococcus sp.; assembly: GCA_030153215.1. GTDB lineage: Bacteria > Bacillota > Bacilli > Lactobacillales > Aerococcaceae > Trichococcus. Next base: position 97,529 of record JASKKA010000003.1, on the reverse strand, counting down.
TGAAGCCGACAAGGATCTGAATGTCGGCATATTCAATATGGATGAGACGGTGTTGGATCGGGCCCTTGAAGATGCGGAGTCGCTGCCTTTTTTTGGGGAAAGGCGTTTGGTCATCATCGAAAACCCGCTATTTTTGACGGCCGAAAAGCCTAAAAATGGACTGGAGCATGATCTTGGTTGGCTGGAGGGTTATCTGGAAAACCCGTCGCCCTCAACAATTCTGGCTATTTTTGCGCCTTATGAAAAATTGGACAGCAGAAAAAAAATATCGAAACTCGTGGCCAAGAAGGCTGTCACTGTGGATGTTGCTCCGCTAGCTGAAAAAGAAGCCCGCAAATTTTTAGGGGACATGATAAAAAATGAAGGCTTTCAAATGAACCGTGATGCTCTGGAATTGTTTTATGAGCGGATCGAAAACCAACTGTCGCGGGGAATGCGGGAGTTGCCTAAGTTATTTTTAGCCGGATCTGAAGACAAAAAAATCACCAAACAAATGGTGATCGATTTGATTCCGCGCAATCTGGAACAGAATATTTTTGAATTGGTGACGCAAGTGCTGAACAAGAACACATATCTGGCTATCCAGATCTATCGGGATCTGTTGCTCCAAAAAGAGGAGCCGATCAAAATAAACGCAATCCTTTTGGGACAATTCCGCCTGTTGCTGCAAGTAAAGCTGCTTTCAAAAAGTGGGTATCAACAAACCGACATCACCAAAGTATTGAAGGTCCATCCTTATCGTGTCAAACTTGCTTTCCAACAAGTGCGGAACCTTTCCGAAAAGGTCTTGGCGGATGCCTTTCAGGGATTGGTCGAGACGGAGTATAACATGAAGACGGGGCAGGGACTGAAAGAAATCCAATTCGAGCTGTTTTTGATCCGATACGCAAACGCAATGCCCAAACAATAAAATGATCAGAAGCAAACTTTTGCTGCCGAATGAACATTCAAATAAGAAAAGCTGAACGGGTTCGTTCTGCCCTGGTTAAGGAAACACTGTGACCTAATCGGTCAAGCGTATCATGCCTCTAAGCGATTGAAATCGCAAGAGTCATGACAATTTAGGAAATCTGGCCTCGCAACGTTTCCTACGTATACAAAAAAGGCCGAAGACGGACCAGTTGGACTGGTCTATCTTCGGCCTTGCGTTTTGAAGTCTCTTAAATCAAAAAATTATTTTGCTAATTTTTTAGTTAAACGAGAAATGTCGCGAGACGCTTTGTTTTGATGAATCAAGTTTTTAGAAGCTGCTGAATCGATAGATTTAACTGCTGCCTTCAATAATTCTTCGCTATTTTCAGCGCCTTCTGCTACTGCAGCTTCAAATTTCTTGATAGCTGAACGCATAGCACTCTTTTGAGCGTTGTTTTGTAGGTTAGCTTTTTCGCTAGTGCGAACACGTTTGATTGCTGAATCGATATTTGGCATTGGGTTCACCCCTCTTTCCTTATTTCTATAACTATTAGGCTGTTTTGCCAACATGCCATATTATACATAATTTTGGAGGGTTGTGCAATAAAAAATGAAAGAGATTCCCTTTTAATCACAACACCCCTGAATTTCGGGACACATATTTTGAAATTTTTGGGTCAAAATCGTGCAAAGCTATGCCAAAAGCTCCAAAGTGTACGAAAGTATGTTTGGGTGGTAAAATAGTTGTAACAGTCAGTAAAGAGGTGAATCGTCTATTATGAAAGATCAATTTGAATTAGTTTCCCCATACAAGCCCAGCGGTGATCAGCCGGAAGCCATCAAGGAGCTTGTCGGCGGATTGAATCTGGGCAGACGGGCGCAGACCTTGTTGGGAGCTACTGGGACCGGCAAGACTTTTACGGTAGCCAACGTAATCCAGTCAGTGAACAAGCCAACGCTCGTCATCGCGCACAATAAAACGCTGGCAGGGCAACTGTATGGCGAATTGAAGGAGTTTTTTCCCAACAATGCCGTCGAATATTTTGTGAGCTACTATGACTATTATCAACCCGAAGCTTATGTTCCCTCAAGTGACACTTACATAGAAAAAGAATCCAGCGTAAACGATGAAATCGATAAACTGCGTCATTCTGCCACAAGTTCTTTGCTCGAAAGGCGGGATGTGATTGTGGTCGCTTCCGTATCCTGCATCTATGGTCTGGTGAATCCCTTGGACTATAAAGAGCATACCTTATCCCTCAGACAAGGGATGGAAATGGAACGGAACGAGTTGCTGCGCAGGTTGGTGGAAATGCAGTTTGAACGCAATGATATCGATTTTCGGCGCGGTGCGTTCCGAGTGCGCGGGGATGTTGTTGAAATTTTTCTGGCATCCCGCGACAACGAGGCCATCCGTGTCGAATTTTTTGGGGATGAAATCGACCGGATCAGGGAAGTGGATGTGCTGACCGGAGAAATCAAGAATGACGTCGAACATTTCCCTGTTTTTCCCGCCACTCACTTCGTGGCGAATGAAGAAAAGACCTTGCATGCAGTTGACATGATCCGGGCAGAATTGAAGGATCGCCTTAAGGTGCTGCGCGCTGAAAATAAACTGTTGGAAGCCCAACGGTTGGAGCAACGCACCAACTACGATATGGAAATGTTGATGGAAATGGGATACTGCAACGGCATCGAAAACTATTCCAGACATATGGATGGGCGTGCTCCCGGAGAACCTCCCTACACGTTGCTTGATTTTTTTCCGGATGATTATTTGACCGTCATAGATGAATCGCACATCACGATGTCCCAAATCCGCGGCATGTACAACGGTGACCGTTCGCGGAAGGAACAGTTGGTGGCTTATGGCTTCCGTCTGCCGAGCACTCTGGACAACCGACCGTTGACGTTGAAGGAATTCGAAGAGCGGGTCAACCAGATCATTTATATTTCAGCGACCCCTGGCCCATACGAGTATGAACAAAGTCCGTACGTCGCTCAACAGATCATCCGTCCGACAGGCTTGTTGGATCCGATTGTGGAAGTGCGGCCGATCAAGGGTCAGATCGATGATCTGATCAGTGAAATCAATCTGCGCGTCGAACGCAATGAGCGGGTCTTCATCACTACTTTGACGAAGAAAATGTCCGAAGACTTGACGGATTACCTGAAGGAAGTCGGCATCAAAGTGAATTATCTGCATAGCGAAATCAAAACGATGGAGCGCGCGGAAATCATCCGTAACCTCCGACTGGGGGAATTTGATGTGCTGATCGGCATCAACCTATTGCGGGAAGGGCTGGATGTTCCTGAAGTATCGCTTGTCGCCATCCTGGATGCCGACAAGGAAGGGTTCCTCCGGAGCGAACGCTCGCTTGTCCAGACGATCGGCCGGGCTGCCCGGAACGAGAACGGGAAAGTCATTATGTATGCAGACCGCATAACGGATTCAATGGAGCGGGCCATTAATGAAACGAACAGGCGTCGCGCGACGCAGGAGGCCTACAACATTGAGCACGGAATCACTCCGAAAACGATCATCAAGGAAGTCCGTGACCGCATCAGCATCTCGCACACACCTGAAGATGCCGAAGGGGATGTCAGCATCCTGAGCGTCTATAAAGCGATGACGATGGAACAACGGCGCGAAGCGCTCGATCAATTGGATAAGGAGATGCGGGAAGCCGCCAAAGCCCTCAATTTCGAGAAAGCGGCAGAAATCCGTGATATGGTATTGGAACTGAAGGCTGAATACAAAGGTTTATGAAAAAAGTGATTTCCACTTGCAATCGGTAAGGAATTACGATAAAATGTTTCTTGTATTATATATACGACCTTCAACTTGGTTAAACGAATCACCAACGTTGTACTCAGTTAAAGGTAACTTTATGAAAGAGGTGAAAAAAATGGCAATTTCAAAAGAACTTAAAAATGAAATCATCAAAGAATACGCTATTCACGAAGGAGATACTGGATCCCCTGAAGTGCAAATCGCAGTTCTTACGTATGAAATCAACCACTTGAACGAGCACGCACGCGTTCACAAAAAAGACCACCATTCTTACCGTGGTTTGATGAAAAAAGTTGGACACCGTCGTAACTTGTTGGCTTACTTGCGTAACAAAGACGTTCCCCGCTACCGTGAACTGATCCAAAGATTAGGCTTACGTCGTTAATTTCGTGGCTAAGACATATTAAGCGAGATTCCACTGTGAATCTCGCTTATTTTTTGGGATTTTGCAAAAGGAGAATGATAACATGTCAGAAAAAAAAGTGTTCCAAATGGACTGGGCAGGTCGTTTGCTGCAAGTCGAAATCGGCCAATTGGCTAAGCAAGCGAATGGTGCGGTATTGGTTAGATACGGAGATACCGTTGTTTTGACGGCTGCTGTAGGTTCAAGAGAACCAAAAGATACCGATTTCTTCCCGTTGACTGTCAACTATGAAGAAAAAATGTATGCAGTCGGGAAAATACCTGGTGGATTCATCAAACGTGAAGGACGTCCAAGCGAAAACGCAACATTGACGGCGCGTTTGATCGACCGTCCAATCCGTCCAATGTTCCCTGAAGGGTTCCGCAACGAAGTGCAGATCACAAACGTTGTCATGTCTGTTGAACAGGATTGCGCACCGGAAATGGCCGCTATGTTCGGTTCTTCGTTGGCATTGGCGATTTCCGATATTCCATTTTATGGACCGATCGCTGGAGTGAATGTAGGCCGCGTAGACGGCGAATATGTTCTGAACCCAACCGTTCCACAAAGTGAAGCATCCGATATTGAGTTGACTGTTGCCGGTTCAAGAGTTGCCATCAATATGGTTGAGAGCAGTGCTGCAATGGTTAATGAAGAGGATATGCTTGGAGCATTGATGTTCGGCCACAAAGCGATTCAGGAACTATGCGACTTCCAAGATAAAATCGTAGCCGAAGTAGGCAAAGAAAAAATGACCGTCAAGCTGTTGGCTCTGAATCCTGAACTTGTGACAGAAGTGACCACTGCTTATGGCGAAAAAATGACAGCAGCGATCATGACTGAAGAAAAATTGGCTCGTGAGGCCGCTATTGAAGATGTGAAAGCTGAAGCTATCCTGTTCTTCAACGAAAAGTATCTAGATGACGCCAACTTTGCACAAATCTCCAAAGAAGTCCGCCAAATCGTGGAAGACATGGAAAAAGACGAAGTGCGCCGTTTGATCACAGTCGACAAAATCCGTCCTGATGGCCGTAAAATCGACGAAATCCGTCCGTTGGCTTCCGAAGTCGGTTTATTGCCGCGCGTACACGGTTCCGGCCTGTTCACGCGTGGACAGACGCAAGCGTTGTCGACTTGTACGTTGGCTCCGCTTGGCGAACATCAGATCATCGATGGCTTGGGTATGGTGGACAGCAAACGATTCATCCACCATTACAATTTCCCGCAATTCTCGGTCGGCAGCACAGGCAGAGCAGGAAGCCCGGGACGCCGCGAAATCGGTCATGGTGCTTTGGGTGAACGGGCATTGAAACAGGTCATCCCGACTGAAGCCGAATTCCCTTACACAATCCGTTTGGTTTCTGAAGTACTGGAATCCAATGGTTCCTCTTCACAAGCCAGCATCTGCGCCAGCACACTGGCAATGATGGACGCGGGTGTACCGATCAAAGCACCGGTAGCGGGTATCGCGATGGGCCTAGTGATGGAAGGCGAAAACTACACAGTTTTGACGGATATCCAAGGTCTGGAAGACCACTTAGGCGACATGGACTTTAAAGTTGCCGGAACAAGCGAAGGCATCACTGCGCTGCAGATGGATATCAAAATCCAAGGGATCACAGAACAAATCCTGACTGAAGCGTTGATGCAAGCGAAAAAAGCGCGTATGGAAATCCTTGCTGAGTTGACAAGCACGATTGCAGCTCCTCGCGAAGAATTGTCCCAGTACGCTCCGAAAATCGAAATGATGCAGATCAAACCAGATAAGATCAAAGTCGTCATCGGCAAGGGTGGAGACACAATCAACAGTATTATTGAAGAAACTGGCGTGAAGATCGACATCGATCAAGACGGTAACGTAAGCATCGCATCAGCTGATACTGCAATGATTGCCCGTGCTAAACAAATCATCGAAGAATTGACTCATGAAGTTAAGGTCGGTGAAATCTACGAGGGTACAGTAAAACGCATCGAAAAATTCGGTGCATTCGTTGGCATCACCAAAGGCAAAGACGGAATGGTCCATATCTCCGAATTGGCTAACGAGCGTGTCAAAGAAGTCGAAGACGTCCTAGCGATCGGCGACAAAGTCAAAGTTAAAGTCATTGAAATCGACAGACAAGGCAGAATCAATCTTTCCCGTAAAGCACTATTGACTAAGGAAGAAAAGTAAACTGCTCATAACAGAATAATACTGCACGCAAAGAACAGGCATAACCTTCACAAAAAGGCGATGCCTGTTCTTTTTGTTGATGGTAGTTAAGGTCCTTTCCCGTGGGAAAGCTTGCCATAATTATTCTAATAATCCTGACTTATAGAGTAATGTTGATTAATTATAGATTTTAATATTAAATTAATGAATTTTTTTCATAAAAGCGTTATTATTAGGTAAAGAGAAACATATTTTTACGCCAACAGTAAACAGATATATTTTTTTACTTATATCGTCCTCGTAAATGTAAGCGCTTTTAAATTTTTTATGTAGTTCGTGAAGCTTCTGTGTAAGTTTTTATAACAAAGAATGGTATCATCAATATTATCGAAAAACCCGTTGCTCAATCACAAATAAGCACAAAATCGATACTCGGACAGCGCGAAGAAGCAGAGAAATCAAACGCAGAAAGCAGCAAAGTGGCTGATCCGCTTCCGTTTGACAGAAGGGAACAACAACAAAACAGTAAAGGATGAGTGCAATGGTGCCAGAATCTATTTTCTCGCAAGGTCAAATGCCGACGCTTAAAGAAGTGTTGGCTTCAAGGGAACAACGTGCCTTTTTTGAAGAGGAAATCAGCAAGACGAACGCAAATCAGACATTGATTTCCCTTAAATGCAATATTCCTGGACCCGTCAAATATAATGCCATCGTAAGACAGATTTCTGAAATCGGTATCCAAGAAGTTAAAAATGCAATCCAAAAGAATAAATGGAAAGTTACTTATGAAAAATTGATGGATTTGGATACAGGACCAGAATACTTTGTTGTCGTTGATACCTATCCAACAGCCGTGAAGCAAGCCGCCATCATGATAGAAGACGGCAGTTTACTCGGGCAACTGTTCACGATCAATGTATTCTATCTCGAAGAAGGCAAGATGATCGAGGTGCAGCGAATGGAAATCGGCTATGAACCGAGAAAGTGCATGATTTGTGGGGATGAAGCCTTCGAATGTGAAAATAAGAATGTACACACCAGGGAAGAAATCCAGAAAAAAATCGAATCCATTCTGCAGGAGGATGGGAGAGTACGTTTGGATTAACACCCCTTATTTTCGAGTTGGATAATTAAAGGCAAAGCTTATGAGCGTCTAAACGGATAAAAATAAATCAGTAACCATTTCGCATTCCAATCAGAGACCTTCGATAGGGACTCTGATTGGAATGTTTTTTACGTAATTAAAAAATAGATTAAAAAATTCTAATAAAGTGTGGTAAAATGCTTAAGTGAAGGATCTTTAAATCCTAAAAAATAGTTAATACAGAAAATGAATGAGTGAGGGATCAATGATGAAAGAGTATAATGTTGCCATTGTAGGTGCTACGGGTGCCGTTGGAGAAAAAATGCTGGGCTTGTTGGAGAATGCTTCTTTTCCGATAAAAAGTCTGAAGTTGTTGGCTTCTAAACGTTCTGCTGGGAAAGTCAAGACATTCCGAGGACAAGAACTGCAGATTCAGGAAACGACTGATGACTCATTTGAAGGCATCGATATTGCCTTATTCAGCGCTGGAGGCGGCATCACGAAACAATTCTCCCCTGCAGCGATCAAAGCTGGCGCCATCGTCATCGACAATACGAGTGCTTTTCGTATGGACCCGGAAACGCCATTGGTCGTTCCTGAAGTGAATCCGGAAGACTTGCGCAAACACAAAGGTCTGATCGCTAACCCGAACTGCTCCACTATTCAGATGGTGGTGGCATTGCAACCGATCCGCGAAAAATTTGGTTTGGATCGCGTCATCGTTTCCACGTACCAAGCGGTAAGCGGAGCTGGCCTGCATGCTTTGGAAGAATTGAAAGCTCAAACCCAAGCTGTCCTGAACGGTGAAGAGCCGGTTGCGAATATTTTACCTTGTGGTGGCGATAAGAAGCATTTCCCGATCGCATTCAATGCTTTACCGCAAATCGATGTGTTCAGCGAAGGCGGCTACACATATGAAGAGTGGAAAATGATCAATGAAACCAAAAAAATCATGGGCGACCAGGACATCAAAGTCTCTGCAACATGCGTGCGCATCCCTGTAATGTCCGGACACTCGGAATCCGTCTATTTTGAAGTGGACGATAAAAACGTTACTGTCGCAGATATCTGGGAAGTGCTGAAAGATGCTCCAGGAGTTGTGCTTCGGGATGACACAGCTAATCAAGTCTATCCTACCGCCCGCGAATCCGTTGGAAAGAATGAAACATTTGTCGGACGTATCCGTAAGGATGTGGATGTCGACAATGGTTTCCATATGTGGGTTGTTTCCGATAACCTGTTGAAGGGCGCTGCTTGGAACTCTGTGCAAATCGCTGAAAAAATGATCGAGATGGGTCTACTGTAGAACTTTTGAATACGGAGGAGCAAAGCTTCGTCAACTGAAGAATCTGATAGGACTGGGCCTGTCAAAGGATGGACTGGGAAGGGTGTTTGGTTAAACCTCGTTCCCGTTCCGTTCCTTTTGGCAGGTCTTTTTTCGTGCAGAAATTTATTTTACATTTTAACTTGTAGAGTGCTTCAATGTAAGTGTTCCACACACTTGCAAAATGTTTGATGCATCTAAGATATTGTCTAGCGGTCCAAGCCTGCCTCTCGGAAATTAGATAAATCTGACCCATTGCGCTCTGCGATGCTCATTCAGGGCCAGATTTCCTAAATTTCTTTCGAGGCAGACCGGGCTTGTCCCGCTTTTCTCACACTTTCAGAAAACCGGAACAGAAACTGAAGCAAATGCTACAATTTTGCCAATAATCATGTATAATATAACAGAGAGGATATCGGTCACGTTTAGCCGGATGCGAAGAAAACGCATTCGCTTGTAGACTCTGAAGATAATGCGGCAAAGTAGCTGTGCTGATTTTGAGAGACGAAAATACGGAGGAAGGCATTCAAACGATCAACATAGATAACAGCATAGAAAGCTGAAAAATAAGAGGTGGTACAATGAGTAAAGTAAGAATAATTTCTCTCGGAGGTGTGAGAGAAAGCGGTAAAAACATGTATTTAGTGGAAGTGGATGATTTAATTTTTGTATTGGATTGCGGTCTTCTTTATCCGGAAAATGAATTATTGGGAATTGACGTCGTCATCCCTGATTTTACGTACCTGGAGGAATACAAAAATAAGATAGCGGGTATTTTCCTGACGCATGGTCATGCGGATGCCGTAGGAGCGTTGCCTTATTTGTTGCAGAATATCGATGCACCCGTGTTCGGTACAGGATTGACGATTGCGTTGGCTAAATTGGCGGTCGATTCCACCGGATTGGCTACGGGATTTGAGGATTATCACGTTATCGATGAGAACACCGAAATTGAATTCGAAAACACCAGTGTCCGGTTCTTCAGAACCACGCATACCATCCCTGATTCTGTCGGGATCTGTGTGAAGACGGAAGAAGGCAGTGTCGTCTATACAGGTGATTTCAAGTTTGATCAAAGTGCATCCCCGATGTATCGGACCGATTACGGCAAAATTACGGATATCGGAGAAGGCAAAGTATTGGCGCTGTTGAGCGATTCCGGTGATGCCGAATCGACTACGGAAAACGTCAGTGACCGCAAGATTGAAGAAGAAATGCTGGATACTTTCATCAACGCTGAAGGCCGTATCATCGTCTCCTGTGTTGCAAGCAACATTTTGCGCATCCAGCAAGTTTTTGATGTCGCTCTCCAAGCGAATCGTAAAATCTTTTTGACAGGACCGACTTTGGTTGAAACAGTCGATGTCGCCATGAAACTGGGGAAACTGGTCTTGCCGACTCCAGATCTGCTTGTGAATGTGAAGAACATCAATGATTACCGTGATGGTCAAGTGTTGATTCTGGAAACCGGCAACAGTGGGGAACCCTTGGAAGCTTTGCAGCGGATGTCCAAAGGCAGACACAAGCAAGTGAACCTTAAAGAGGGTGATTTGGTTTACATCACGACTACACCTTCAACAGCTATGGAAACGACAGTCGCAAAAACCAAAAATTTGATTTATCGTGCCGGTGCGTCCGTGCGTGAAATATCCGGAACATACAAAGCATCGGGACATGCTTCGCCGAACGATCTGAAATTGATGATCAACCTACTGAGACCTACTTATTTCGTGCCTGTCCAAGGTGAGTACCGAATGCAAGCTGCACATGCCCAATTGGCGAATGAAGTCGGCATTCCGTTCAAAAATATTTTCATCCCTGGTAAAGGTGACGTGATCGAATATGCCAAAGGCCGTATGCACATGACGGGACAGGTCCCAGCCGGGAATGTTCTGATCGATGGGATCGGGGTTGGCGATATCGGCAACATTGTCTTGCGCGACCGCAAACTATTATCGGAGGATGGCATCTTCGTTGTCGTTGTGACGATCTCCAGAAGACTGAACAAAATCTTGTCGGGTCCGGAAATCGTTTCGCGTGGCTTCGTCTATATGAAGGCGAGCGAAGAGCTTGTCAAAGAAAGTTCGAATATCGTCCGGGAAGTAGTGGAAGATAACCTGCACACGAAAGACTTTGATTGGGCCAAGTTAAAACAAGAGATACGTGATTCGTTGAGCCGTTATCTTTTTGAAAAGACGAAGCGCAAACCGGTCATTTTACCGATCATCATGGAAGCATCCAATTATCAGAAGAAGAGCTGATGCCCGTTTGCCGTAAAGGCAATGAAACGGATCGTTGTTGAAAAGGAGAGATTCATCTTTATGGGTTCTAATAGTACGAAGGCTTGGATCGAGGCAGCTCTGTTTGCTGTCCTCGCAATCGCCTTGGCATATGTGGCCATGCCATTTGGAGAATACACTATTGTTTTTGCTTTGTTGCCGTTGCTTTTCATTTCTCTCCGCAGAGGAATATTGCTTGGACTGGTTTCTGGAATACTGACCGGCCTCGTTTTGTTTGCGCTCAAAGGAGAGGGAGCGGATGTTGCTGCAGATATCCTGAACCAAGCCGCACCGTTCGTTTTCGTGGGCATCGCCGGTTTTTTCGCGAAATTCACGCAACGCACATTGAACAATAAACGTTTCCCGAATGCAGCCTTGAATATACTGACGGCATCCTTTTTCGGAACGCTTGTCTATTTTGTCTGGGTGCTGATCTCGGACATATTCCTCAGTGAGGAAGCAGTTCCAGCTGGTGTTTCTGCTTTTGCGCATTTTCTTCCGGGACAAGCGCTATCGTTTGCGGCTACTTTTGCCGTCAGCGCAGTCGTTCTGGTGTTGATTGCAAAATTCGCTCCTAAAGCGTACATTCCAAAAGGCAGCCGTTTCCTGAGCAGAAAAGAAAAATCGAAACTATTAAATGATTAAAAAATAGAAGGCGAAGGACGGATTTGAATTATCCGGTCTTCGCCTTTCTGTTTTTGTGGGCTCGTGTGCTATGATATGTAGGTAACATGTTTTGTCATTTTATTGATTTGGAGTGGTCTTATGGGTATTTGGTCAATGATATTTACGGCAATCATCGTTTTAAATACAATTGGTGCAATCATCACCGTCTTTAAAGAAAAAAGAGATGTCGCTGCCACCTGGGCCTGGCTGTTGACGTTAAACCTCTTGCCGGTGGTGGGTTTCATCATCTACCTCTTTATAGGGAAAAAGATGTCAAAAGAAAACATCTATGATATGCGCACGCAAAAAAGCTTGGGCATGTCCCAGTTGGCGAAGGTCCAGATTGAAATGTTGGAGGATGAGGATCTGGCGCAAGGTTTGGTCGAAACCGACTATGCACAAAAAACAGCTATCCTGTTCCTGGAAAGTGATGAATCCATTTTGACGAAAGGGAATAAAGTTGAAATATTCAAAACTGGCGCAGATCTTTTCGATTCCCTTGTGCAGGACATCTATAAAGCAGAAAATCATGTGCATATGCTTTATTATACTTTTCGCTCGGACGACTTGGGGAAGCGGATTCTGGCGGCGTTGGAAGACAGGGCGGCAGCTGGCGTTGAGGTTCTGGTCGTTTACGATGCAATGGGCTGCAGAGGGAATGATCCGAGATTTTTCAATAATCTTGAAAAATTAGGCGGAAAGACGGAAGTATTTTTTGGTTCAAAAATACCTTTCGTTAATTTGCGGATGAACTATCGGAATCATCGCAAAATAATGGTAGTGGATGCAAAAGTTGCTTATCTCGGCGGGTTCAATATAGGCGATGAGTATCTAGGGAAAGGGGAACTCGGCGAATGGAGGGATACGCATATGAAAATAGAAGGCAATGCAGTCTTGACGCTTCAGAGCCGTTTCTTCATGGACTGGAATGCGGTTGCCAAAGAAAAGAACAGGAAAGATTATGCAGAAGCCTATTTCCCGATCGCCGATAAAAAAGGTAACACGGCCATGCAAATTGTGACAAGTGGACCGGATGACGAAGATCAGACGATCAAGATGGGTTTCTTGAAGATGATCAGCCAAGCTAAAGAATCCATTTATATACAGACTCCTTATTTTATACCTGACGAGAGTCTGCATGAAATGCTCAAAATCGCAGTTCTATCCGGTGTAAAAGTCAAAATCATGATACCCTCGAAGCCGGATCATCCTTTCGTCTATCGGGCAACGGAGTATTTTGCCAAAGACATCGTCGAGTACGGTGCGGAAGTCTATATGTACCAGAATGGTTTCCTGCATTCAAAGGTGATGGTGGTCGATGATGAAATTGTATCGGTAGGCACGGCAAATATGGATGTGCGCAGTTTCAAATTGAATTTTGAGATCAACGCTTTTATTTACGATCGTGACGTAGCTGAAGAATTAATCGCAAATTTTGATGAAGATCAGAAGAATTGCATCCGTGCAACCCATGATTATTTCGCAAAACAGTCGAAGTGGCGGAAATTCAAGCAAGCTTTTTCCAGATTACTTTCACCGATACTGTAGACCGAAAGCGTATGGAAATAGATCGACAATCAGAATTCAGAAGAAAGGCCCACAAGCAGTCAAAACAAGCGAGAATGCAATTGTGTGAGATGCATTCTCGCTTGTTTCAGTTGTCATAGTTTTTTACGTTAATGACTTTACCTTGTACTCCTGATTTCTATAGATGGGTATGCCACCAACTGATTGAATTTAACCAAGTTGGATAGCCAAGACTTGACTGATGTTCAGTAGATAAGTCACTTTTTTATCGGCAGTTGTGAACATGATTTGTCTTTTTGGAGTTACGCGGGAATTGAAAGAACCCCAAACGAGTGATCTGGTATACGATTTCGGTCCATGCTTTTCTTCAATCACGACATACACAGGGTTGTTATTTTCAAAAGCCTGGTTAGCAAAACGGATAACTTGATGAATCGGCATTACTTTGTCCAAGATGGCTTCATTGATGGAATGGACGGATGAGAGCGGGCGCAAGTATGATTTATTTGAAGGATTCTCATTATTAGTGGATACTGGGTAGATGTAATTTTGCATGTATGTTCCTCCGAACGTGTGTTTGTCTTGTGTCTTTATTATAAGAACATCTGTTCTTGTTTGCAAGCTTTTTATTTTGCGATCGAACAAAAATTTGGGAGTGCAGATATGTAACTCCACCCACAATTATGTCATATCGGCCGAAAATGCCCCTATTTCTTGCATTTTCGAGTAAAGTAGTAGTATGGAAAAGAACGTGTCGGGAGCACATTAATTTTGCAGGCGAGGGGAAAATTACATCTATTATCCGGCGGAATTATCGAAAAATAGGCTATATAAAAGACTCTCCAAGAAGGTTCTGGATCGGTGCAGCGTGCTTGGAGAGTGCTGTTCACAAAATGTTCATTTAATATTTTTGAAGAAATTTCAGAAAGTTTCTTCCTATTAATGAAACTGTAATGATTGTTGAAACCACTGGGAATTGCGTATAAATAGATTTGAACGGCCTTTACATTAACTGTATAATGAAAATACTGACCGGAAAGTTTTTTTCCTAAGGAGAATCAAATGAAGGACGGAGGTGGAATGAAAGATGCAAATATTTGATGAAGTAAAAAAGATTGAGCAGGAAGCAGCTGATCTGGAATTGGATTACCAGAATAAGCTGCGCAAACTGGAACAGAACACGCAAGATAAAATAGGCGAAATGAAAAGGAATATCGAAAAGGAATTAGCTACTTTTCAATCCGAAGAACTTGCGAAAAAATCAGAACAACTGGCAATTCTTAAGAACGCTTCCGCAGAAAGTGAAAAATCGGAAATCGAGAAGTTGCAAACTCGGTTTAAAGCGAAAGAAGAAGAACTTGTGAATGCCGTAATTGGGGAGGTGATGAGGAAATATGGCAATCGCTAAAATGAAAAAAGTTACTCTCATTTCTTTTCACGAAAAAAAAGAGCAGTTATTGACGGCTATCCAGACATTGCAAAGCTTAGAAGTCATCGATTTGCCTGCTGCAAAAGAAAATTTACAATCCTTATCGCCTAAAGAACGAGAGTCAATTGAACAAAGCATCAAGAAGACCGAAGGCTATCTGGAAAATGTCACGGACGCCCTCTCTTTCCTGCAGCCTTATTTAAAAAAAGAGGCCTTGCTGAAAAGATATACGGCACCTAAACAGTCCATGTCTTTGGAAGAGCTGAAGAAAGCAACCTCAGAATTTTCGGAGGATGATCGGGTGACGGCGGTGTTGTCTCTGAAGAATCGGCTTAAAGAACTCGAAGACACAAGAAAAGATTTGTATGAACAGGAAAACTTCTTGATCCAGTGGAAAAAGTTATCATTCAATCCTAAAAACGCAGAAGCGTTTGATCATATTTCCGTCAAAGTCGGGACAATCCCTCAAACGCTCAGCAATGATTATATTGAGAATGTCACTTCCAGCCTGTTGGTTTACACGGAAGAAATATTCCAAAATAAAGAATCATATGGTGCCGCGATTTTTTATGATCCGATCATTGAAGCGGATGTGAAAGAGTTATTGGACAGCAATCACTTTCAAGTGTTGCTCTATAATTATGAGTTGCCGCCAGCAGAGGCTTTGGTTGAAGTTCAGGAATTGATCAAGAGAAACCGTGAAGAGCAAAAACAGCTGATGAATGATCTTTCCGGTATGAAAGCTGAGGAGTGGCGGTTGATGCTACTGTCCGAATATTATTACGCAAAACTGCAACGGGAAAAGAGTCAACAGTTGTTGGTGAATGAGAAGCATCTTTTCGTTATCCAAGGATGGCTCGAGGAGGATAAAGTAGAGGAAATAAAACGTACTTTAACCGATACGGCGTCTGGAGATGAATACGCTTTGCTGGTGGATGACGCAGAAGAATCGGATCTATCCGACATTCCGACAGTTTTGAAGAACAACAGCATTGTCACTCCTTTCGAGAGTGTCACTGCCATGTACAGTTTGCCGAAATACAACGAAATCGATCCGACACCTTTGCTTACGCCATTCTATCTTTTGTTCTTCGGTATGATGATAGCGGATGTCGGGTATGGATTGGTGCTGTTCATCGGAACCTTTTTAGCATTGAAATTCCTGAACATCGATAAAGGATTGCGCAAAAATATCAAATTCTTTCATATTTTAGCTTATCCATCGATTTTATGGGGATTGGTGTACGGATCCTTTTTCGGTATCGAACTGCCGGTTTCGCTGTTGTCAACGAGTAAGGATGCCAACACGATATTATTGATTTCTGTAGTCTTTGGTGTTGTGCAGATTATGTTCGGATTAGGTATCAAAGCATTCTTGTCGCTTCGTGATAAAAATCCATTAGGTGCCATTTCGGACAGCATCGGCTGGTTGGGGATCATTATCGGAATCATCTTTATCCTATTCGGAATGATGCTGTTCCCGAGCCAAGTTTTGGTGACGGTGGGAGCTGCAATGGCCATCACAAGTGCGGTGGCGATCGTTCTGGCGACTGCAATGGCCTCTGAAAACAAAGCTTTGGGAGTCGGAGCAGGTTTGTATAATCTTTACGGTATAACCAGTTATATCGGGGATATGGTAAGTTATACGCGTTTGATGGCTTTGGGGGTTTCAGGCGGCAGTATCGCGGTTGCTTTCAACATGATCATCAATTTTCTGCCGTTTTGGGCCAGAATCACAATCGGTGCTGTATTGTTTGTCCTGCTGCACACAATCAATTTCGGATTGTCCATGCTGAGCGCGTACGTGCACGGAGCCCGTTTGGTTTTCGTCGAATTTTTCGGTAAGTTCTATGAAGGCGGCGGCAAAGCATTGAATCCTTTGAAGACGGAAGAAAAATATATCAATTTAAAAAAATAAAAAAAGCATAGTAATGGGAGGAATTAAATAATGGAAAATATGACATGGTTACAATATTTCATCGAAAATAGCGGTGGCATGATGTTCGCCGCTCTAGGCGTCGCAATCGCAGTAGGTTTAGCAGGTACGGGTTCCGCAAAAGGTGTGGGTATGACAGGTGAAGCTGCAGCAGCCTTGACGAAAGAGCAACCTGAAAAATTCGGTAAATCATTGATTCTGCAACTTTTGCCAGGTACGCAAGGTTTGTACGGATTCGTTATCGGCTTCTTGATCTATCTGCAAATGTCTCCAGAGATGAGTGTTTCACAAGGGTTGTATTACTTGATGGCCGGCTTGCCGATCGCAATCACCGGATTGACTTCAGGTATTGCACAAGGGCGTGTTTCGACTGCAGCTATGCAAATTTTGGCAAAAAGAGAAGATCAGAACACAAAAGGGATCATCTACTCCGCCATGGTTGAAACGTATGCCATCCTTGGTTTCGTAACATCATTCTTGTTGGTATTGAACGCTTAATTTTCTTGAGTTCCAGGGGGCTTAAGAAAAAAGTGAGGAGATGAAAACGCGTGAAAGACCTACAATCCTTGTCTGAACAGATTCTGAAACAAGCGCAAGCCAAAGGGCAAAGCAAACTGGAAGAATCCGAAAAAGTTTCTATCGCCAAGATAGAAGAAAGCAGACTGAAATTAGTTGAACAGCAAAAAGCTCGCAAAGCAGCTGTCCTGAAAAAAATCGCCAATGATTTCGATCGCGAACGTCAAACATTGAAGAACAAAGAGCGGAATGCGGTATTGTTGGAAAAACAGCAAATTCTGAAATCAGTCTTCAAGCGTTCGCTGGAAACGATGTACGCTTGGGATAAAAATCAGTTCGCAAACTTTGTGCAAGGTGTACTTTCCGGATTCGACAGCTCAACGGCTTATACGATCGTTCCGGGAGCAAAATCGATCGAGCATTTCCAAGGGGAATCGATGCAGAAGCTGCTGAAAAGTTACCCTGCTGTGAAAGTGGCAAAAGAGACGCTGCCGAACAGAGCTGGATTTATCCTTCAAGAGGGCGGCGTCGACTACAACTACTGCTTCGATGAGTTGATTGAAGAAGTGAAGAAAGAATATTCAGCAAAATTAGCGGTAATCGCATTCAAAGAAGAACAGTAAAGGAGGGGCATCATGCAAGAGATTGACTACAAAGGCGTCAATACGGTACTTCGCACCTATGAATTGCAGCTGTTGGCGGAAGCGGATTACGATCGGATGCTAAAAGCCCATTCTTTAAAAGATGCTTTGGATGTTCTGAAAGGCACCGGTTATGCGTTTGATGAAAAAGAAGTTTTGGCCAATAAGAACTTCGAAGGGTTCCTTATGGAGCATTTGGCGGAAATCTATCATGAATTCTTCACGGCAACGCCAGCTGAGGAAGTCGTTGAACTGTTTGCATTGCGCTATACTTACCATAATCTGAAGGTGTTGCTGAAACAACGCTTTTCAGGTGAAGAGCTCGAACATTTATTGATTCCTATCGGAAAATATTCTTTGGCTAGTTTGAAGAAATTGGTCGAAACCGGTGAAGGCAGCGAGGAACATCCGGTTTTGGTGGAGGGTGTCCAACACGCTCTGCATGACTTTGAAGAGGAACAGCGGATTGAAGCCGCTACGATCTATATGGATACTTATTATTTCAAACATCTGCGTTCCATCAGCGATGAGATTCAACACCCAAGCATCACCAAAATGGTGGACGGCATGATCGACCTCTACAATCTGTCGACCTTGGTAAGAAGTCTGAAGCAGAACAAACCACGTGCGTTCCTGCATACGGTCTTATCCAGTTCCGGTTCTGTTGCAAAGCGTGACCTGATCGAAGAATCGATCAATGGAGCCAGTGCGGTGATGCGGAAGCATTACTTCAGCAAACCTTACGGTGAGAAACTGCTCCATCTGGTTTCAGATAAAACGGATGAGGTGGACACTCAGAAGCTGGATAGTCTTGTGGACGAGTATACTTATGAATTGGTTGCGGAAGGATTGTACCAGCCTTTTGGCCCGGTCCCTTTGTTGGGTTACCTTTTTGCCAAGGAAAAAGAAGTCACGAATATCCGGTTGATATTGATTGGAAAAGATAACCAGATAGATGAAGCGATTTTGAGAGAAAGGATGCGACCTGTATATGGCTCATGATATTGCAGTAGTGGGAGATAAAGATTCCATCCTTCCTTTCAAGATTTTGGGGTTTGATGTATTTGCATGCCATAATGCGCAGACCGCCCGCGAAACAGTCGACCGTTTGGCGGCCGAAAATTACGGAATCATCTATTTGACCGAAGAAATGGCTAAAGAAATACCTGATACAGTCAGTAGGTATGATAACAGAGTCCAACCCGCCATCATCCTGATCCCTAACCATAAGGGGTCGCTGAACATCGGAAAGAACCGTATTCAGGAAAATGTAGAAAAAGCAGTTGGACAAAATATTTTATAATTAGGAGGGGACTTTTTTGAAAAATGGAAAGATAATAAAAGTTTCCGGACCTTTAGTTATGGCGGAAGGAATGGAAGCAGCGAACATCCAAGATATTTGCCGGGTCGGCGATCTTGGACTGATCGGTGAAATCATCGAGATGCGAAATGATGTCGCATCCATTCAAGTTTATGAAGAAACTTCCGGAATTGGTCCTGGAGAACCTGTACTCACAACGGGAGAGGCCTTGTCTGTCGAATTAGGGCCAGGAATCCTGTCACAAATGTTCGACGGGATTCAGCGTCCCCTGGATACGTTCCGTGATGTAACAGCAAGCAATTTTTTAGTGCGCGGAACCGATATCCCCTCACTGAAGAGAGAAAACGTCTGGGAATTCAAAGCCACAAAGAAAATCGGTGATCATGTCGTAGCCGGCGATATTGTCGGTACTGTGCAAGAAACCAAGGTTATCGAGCACCGCATCATGGTTCCATATGGCATCTCAGGGAAGTTGACTGCCATCCAGGACGGCAACTACACCTTGGAAGATACGGCCTATGTCATCGAAACGGAAAATGGCTTGAAAGAATTGACTCTGATGCAAAGATGGCCGGTCCGTCGTGGCCGTCCGTTCAAGCAAAAAATGAACCCGCACACGCCGATGGTTACCGGTCAACGTGTCATCGACACATTCTTCCCGATCACAAAAGGGGGAGCAGCTGCTGTTCCGGGTCCATTTGGAGCAGGAAAGACTGTCGTGCAGCATCAGATTGCGAAATACAGTGATGTGGATATCGTAATCTATGTAGGTTGCGGCGAACGCGGAAACGAAATGACGGATGTTCTGAATGAATTTCCGGAATTGGTCGATCCGAACACCGGTGAATCCTTGATGGAGCGGACAATCCTTATTGCGAACACTTCCAATATGCCGGTTGCGGCGCGTGAAGCATCCATCTACACTGGGATAACGATTGCGGAATATTTCCGTGACATGGGTTACAGCGTTGCGATAATGGCGGATTCAACATCCCGTTGGGCAGAAGCTTTGCGTGAGATGTCAGGACGTCTTGAAGAGATGCCTGGTGACGAAGGTTATCCAGCCTATCTAGGAAGCCGTGTGGCGGAGTATTATGAACGTGCAGGCCGAGTGTTGGCTTTAGGCTCAGAAGACCGTGAAGGAAGCATTACGGCCATTGGAGCTGTATCCCCTCCTGGGGGTGACATCTCTGAACCAGTAACGCAAAACACCTTGCGTGTTGTTAAAGTTTTCTGGGCGTTGGATGCCACTTTGGCACAAAAAAGGCATTTCCCATCCATGAACTGGTTGACTTCCTATTCTCTTTACAATACCGAAGTAGGGGAATATCTGAACAATGCCTTACAGACAAAATGGTCTGAGATGGTCCAGCATGCGATGAACCTCCTGCAGGAAGAATCGGAACTGGAAGAGATCGTCCGCTTGGTCGGTATCGAATCATTGTCCGAAAAAGACCGCATGACCATGGCTATTGCGGAATCGTTGCGTGAGGATTACTTGCAGCAAAACGCTTTCGATGACGTGGATACTTATACATCCCGTGAAAAGCAATTGGCGATGCTTGAACTGATTTTGAGTTTCGAAACCGAAGCTCGTGAAGCGATGCGTTTGGGCGCTTATTTCAACGAAATTATTGAAGGTACCGTTGATCTGCGTGACCGGATCGCAAGAAGCAAATATATCAGAGAAGAAGAGCTTGCTGAAATGGAAAACATCAAAGCAGACATGAAGAAAAGATTACATGAGATTGTTGCGGAAGGAGGGATGACGCATCATGCTTAAGGAATATAAAACAGTTACTGAAGTTGTGGGTCCATTGATGGCAGTAGAGCAAGTCGAAGGCGTCAAGTTTGACGAATTGGTTGAAATCCAGATGCAGACCGGCGAAATCCGCCATGGTCAAGTATTGGAAGTCAGCAAGGACAAAGCGATGGTGCAGATCTTTGAAGGCCCAAGCGGGATCAACATCAAAGATACCAAAGTCCGCTTCCGTGGAAAACCCCTTTCCATTGGGGTGTCTGAAGACATGGTCGGACGAGTATTCGATGGTATGGGAAATCCGATAGACGGAGGACCGGAAATCATCCCGGAAGCAAGTTTGGATGTTAACGGACAGGCAATCAATCCGGTGGCCCGTGACTATCCGGATGAGTTTATCCAGACTGGCATTTCTGCCATCGACCATCTGAACACGCTCGTAAGAGGACAGAAACTTCCTGTATTCTCCGGGTCAGGTTTGCCCCATAAGGAGTTGGCGGCACAGATCGCCCGTCAAGCGACTGTATTGAACAGCGATGAAAAATTTGCGGTTGTGTTTGCAGCCATGGGAATCACTTTTGAAGAAAAGGAATACTTCATGGAGGATTTCCGCAAAACCGGCGCCATCGACCGTTCTGTAATGTTCATCAACTTGGCGAACGATCCGGCCATCGAACGTATTGCCACTCCTAAAATGGCTTTGACGGTCGCTGAATACTTGGCTTACGAGAAGGATATGCATGTCCTGGTCATCATGACGGACATGACCAATTACTGCGAGGCTTTGCGTGAGATTTCGGCAGCCCGTCGTGAAGTTCCCGGTCGACGTGGTTATCCTGGTTACTTGTACACGAACCTATCCACTTTGTACGAGCGCGCGGGTCGTCTTATCGGCAAAAAAGGTTCGGTTACACAGATCCCGATCCTTTCCATGCCAGAGGATGATATTACCCATCCGATCCCGGATTTGACCGGTTATATCACAGAGGGCCAAATCATTCTTTCCCGAGAATTGAACAATTCCGGCATCAAACCGCCGATCAATGTGTTGCCGTCGCTTTCCCGTCTGAAAGATAAGGGTACCGGAGAAGGCAAGACAAGAAAAGACCATGCACCGACGATGAACCAATTGTTTGCGGCGTACGCAAAAGGAAAACAGGCTAAAGAATTGGCTGTCATCCTAGGGGAATCAGCATTGTCCAAGACCGATAAACTGTATGTTCAGTTCACGAAGCGTTTTGAAGAAGAATACATCAGTCAAGGTTTCTATACGAACCGTTCAATCGAAGAGACATTGGCTTTGGGTTGGGAACTGTTGTCCATCCTGCCGGTGACGGAACTTAAGAGAATCAAGAGCGATATGATCGATGAGTTTATGCCGAAGGGAGAGTGATCGTCCATGGCTAGATTGAATGTAAAGCCTACCCGGATGGAACTGTCCAATTTGAAATCGCGTCTGGTGCTTTCCACACGCGGCCATAAACTGCTGAAGGACAAACAAGATGAACTGATGCGTCAATTCATCAACCTGATCCGCGAAAACAACCTCCTGAGGGATGAAGTCGAAAAGGAATTGACTGCTTCGATGCGTTCTTTCGTGGTAGCGAAGTCGCTGCTGAATGAAGCCTTCATCGAAGAGTTGTTTGCGGTACCCGGTACGGCGGTAGAGTTGGATATCCAAGAGAATAACATCATGAGCGTTGTTGTCCCTCAGATGAATTTTTCGATTATCGATGAGGATGATAAATCTTCGGATTTGCAATACGGATACGTGAACTCGAATGCAGAATTGGATGATGCGATCCAAAAGATCGAAAAAATCCTTCCAAAATTGCTCAAGTTGACGGAAATAGAAAAAACATGCCAACTTCTGGCCGATGAAATAGAAAAGACAAGAAGGCGTGTAAATGCATTGGAATACAATATGATTCCGCAGTTGCAGGAGACGATCCGCTATATTCAGATGAAACTTGAAGAGAATGAGCGTTCAAATATCGTCCGTATGATGAAAGTCAAGGACATGGGTGTTTCATGATGAAGAAAGAACAAGACAGGGATATCCTTGTCTTGTTCTTTTGTCTTTAAGGCCATCCAACAGGGTAACCGTATCCGATTCAGCGGAGCAGCTGCTGAAAACGATAACTAATAAAATGTTGGCGGAAGACTCCGGTAAAGGTTTTAACCTTGGTGAAATTGTGTTAAACTATGAAATAATAAACAGAACGCCGCATTAGGCTGTACGATGCTGTAATAATATAATTGGATGGTGGGCATTAAATGACAGAAAAAGGATTGTTGATTGTCTTATCCGGACCTTCGGGAGTAGGCAAAGGGACTGTGAGACAAGCAATTTTTTCTCGTGGTGAACGGGAGTTCATCTATTCGATTTCCGCTACGACCCGCAAAGCGCGTGAAGGGGAAGTGGATGGCAAAGATTACTTCTTCAAGGAAAGAGAAGAATTCGAGAGAATGATCGCCGATAATGAACTGTTGGAATATACCGAGTATGTGGGGAATTACTATGGTACGCCAATCGACTATGTAAGAAGAACATTGGATACGGGAAAAGATATTTTTCTGGAGATCGAAGTTCAAGGTGCCATGCAAGTGAAGGATCGGATGCCGGAAGGGATATTCATCTTCTTAACGCCTCCTGATATGACGGAATTGGAGTCACGGATCGTAAATCGCGGTACGGATGAATCGCCGATCATTAAACAAAGAATGGAAAAGGCTATTGAAGAGCTCAGTTTGATGCGGTATTATGATTATGCGGTAGAAAACGACACAGTAGAGAACGCGGTCCAGAAAGTGCTTGGCATCATCCAAAGCGAACACTTGAAAGTCTCACGGATTCTGGATACCATCTGTGCGGATGAAAGGGAGTAAAATAATATGATGTTATATCCTTCGATCGATAAATTGTTGGAGCAAGTGGATTCAAAATATTCAATGGTCATTCTTTCAAGCAAAAGAGCGCATGAATTACATGATCGCTCGGAGCCTTTATTGGACACTTATCAGTCATTCAAAAATGTCGGACGTGCGCTGGAAGAAGTAGTTGCCGGCGAATTGGAAATCGACCCGAATTCCATCATCCCTGAAAGATAACAGAATAGGAATGAAAATAGACTACTGTTTTTGAACTTCAAAATCAGTAGTTTTATTTTTTTTGATGCGGAAAAACTCCGGGAAGACTTTATCGGTATAATTTAGTAAGATAGTTGTTAGAGAAAAGAATGGGAGGGTTTTACTTGCAAATTGCAAAAGTGATTGTCGATATTCCTGCAATGCAGACCAATCGTCCCTTTGATTATGCGATCCCTCCTGCGATGGAACAAAAGTTAGGAAAAGGGATGCGGGTTGAAGTGCCTTTCAATAATCGCATCATCCAAGGGTTCATAACGGAAATTTCTGATCATACCGATTTTGAAGGGGAACTGAAGGAAATCATCCAGCCATTGGACATCGAACCGGCACTGACTGAAGAACTGCTGCTGTTGGGGGAAGAGATGGCAGAAACCGTTTATGCTTATCGGATCCATTGCTACCAGACGATGTTACCGACAATGATGAAGGCGAAGTATGAAAAAGAGATAGAGGTAGTGGATGAACTGGATGAGGAGACCTTCTACGGGCTGTTTCAAGGTAAAAGCAAAATGAGTTGGGAAAATGCCGTTGATCGCGGAATTTTGCCGCAATTGATCGAATTGAAGCAAGCAAGGAAAATTGAAGTCAATTACATCCTGAAAAATCAGGCGAAAGCAAAAACGGTACAGGTCTATTATTCCGATCTGGAAATGGACAGCCTGGAAGACGCATACCGCAGCCTGAAAAAATCGGCCAAGCAACAGCAGGCCTTGTTGGCGGCAATCATGTCCATGAACGGGACACCGCTGACTTCTAAGGAGTACAAGGAACAATTCGATATCGGTCCAAGCGCGCTACGGACCGGGGTGGAAAAGGGCTGGCTCAGAACAGCGGACCGGGAAATTCTCCGGGATCCCTTTAAAGACAGAGAGTTCAAAAAAACGGAGGCGCTGCCGCTTTCGGACGAACAAACGGTAGCTTTTCGGAAGATAGGTGACAGCATCAGTGAAGAACGGCATGAGGTGTTTCTTTTGCAAGGCGTCACGGGAAGTGGGAAGACCGAAGTCTATCTTCAGTTAATCGCTGAAGTGCTCAATCAAGGGAAAACGGCCTTGATGCTCGTCCCGGAAATCGCTTTGACTCCGCAGATGGTCAACCACTTCAAGAGCCGCTTCGGAAACCGTGTGGCAGTGATGCACAGTGCGTTGTCAGCGGGGGAAAAATACGACGAGTGGCGCAAAATCCATCGCGGAGACGCCGATGTCGTGGTCGGCGCGCGCTCTTCCATTTTTGCCCCGGTGGAGAATCTCGGCATCATCATCATGGATGAAGAACACGAGAGCACATACAAACAGGACGAAAATCCGAAATATCATGCCCGCAATATCGCAATCTGGCGCGGACAGCATCACCATTGCCCGGTTGTCCTGGGAAGCGCTACGCCATCGCTGGAATCAAGGGCCAGGGCGCAAAAAAAAGTCTACACATTGGTTGAATTGAAAGGACGATTCAACCAACGCGCACTGCCCCAAGTCGAAATTGTCGATATGCGTGATGAGTTCAAAGCAAACAACCGCAGTAGTTTTTCCATGCTGCTGCAGGAAAAGATCACTGATCGGTTGCAGAAAAAACAACAGATTGTGCTGATGCTGAACAAAAGAGGCTATTCATCCTTCATCATGTGCCGGGATTGTGGCTTCGTGCTCGAGTGCCCGAATTGCGACATCAGTCTGACATTGCACATGGACAGCAAAACGATGAAGTGCCATTATTGCGGCCATGAAGAGGGAATCCCCAACACCTGTCCGAAATGCAAGGGCCACAATTTCCGTTATTACGGTACGGGAACGCAGAAAATCGAGGAAGAACTGCAGGCGCTCTTCCCGGCTGCACGCATCCTGCGCATGGATGTGGATACCACCCGCAAGAAAGGCGGCCATGAGGCTATCCTCTCGGCTTTTGGAAGAGGGGAGGCCGATATCCTGCTGGGCACGCAGATGATCGCAAAAGGACTGGATTTTCCGAACATCACATTGGTCGGCGTCATCAATGCAGACACCTCGTTGGGGCTGCCGGATTTCCGGTCTTCGGAAAGGACGTTCCAGCTTCTGACCCAAGTAAGCGGCCGTGCAGGTCGTGCCGAGTTATCCGGTGAAGTGGTCGTGCAATCCTATAATCCGAATCATTACGCCATCCTTTTCGCCCAACAGCACAATTACGAAGGATTTTACCGTACAGAGATGTCACTCCGGCATAAAGCAGGTTATCCCCCTTATTTTTATACGGCGCTCATAAGTGTAAGCAACCCTGACGAAAAGAAAGCGCAGAAGAAAATTTATGAAATCCATGAGATCCTTCAACAAAAACTCGATCCCGATACGATCATGCTCGGGCCGTCAAAGGGGTCCATTGCAAGAGTGAACAACCGCTATTATTTCCAGATATTAGTGAAATACAAACAAGAAACCAAACTACATCCAGCATTGAAACAGATTCTGGATGAGTCACAAAAAGAAAATGCACGCGGTCTCTATATTTCGATCGATTCAGAGCCAGTCAATTTTTTCTAGGAGGTACACAGATGAAAAAAATCATTTTTATGGGCACCCCTGAATTTTCAGTGCCCATTTTAGAGGCTTTATTGCAGCATGATTATGATGTGATCGCAGTTGTCACACAACCGGATCGCCCGGTAGGAAGGAAGAAATTATTGACGCCTTCTCCGGTGAAGGAGGCAGCGCTGAAGCATGGCCTGTCGGTCTATCAGCCGGAAAAAATATCCGGTTCACCGGAAATGGAGGAACTGATTGCGCTGAACCCTGATCTGATCGTGACAGCGGCTTATGGGCAATTTCTGCCGGTGAAACTGTTGAACGCTCCGCGTTTCCGCTCCATCAACGTGCACGCTTCATTGTTGCCGAAGTATCGCGGTGGCGCACCGGTCCATTATGCCATCATCAACGGGGAAAAAGAAACCGGCGTCTCGATCATGTACATGGAGAAGAAAATGGACGCCGGGGCTGTTTTGGCGCAGAGAGCCATACCCATCACTGAGGAAGACGATGTCGGAACGATGTTTTTGAAGTTGAGCGAACTGGGCAAAAATCTGTTGATTGAAACGTTGCCCGATTTTTTTCAAGGGAAGCTCGTGGCGGAAGAACAGGATGAAGCCAAAGCCACCTTTTCGCCGAACATCAAGCGCGAGGAGGAACGCATTGATTGGTCCAAAACCGCTGCACAAGTTTCTTGCCAAGTTCGCGGCATGCGACCGTGGCCAGTGGCGCATACGCTTTTGGATGGACAACGGGTCAAAGTATGGGCAGGTCAGGCTGTCGCGCAGAATGCACCTGATGAAGCCGGAACGGTGATTGCAACCGACAAAGATGCTCTTTACGTAGCCTGTGGGGAAGGTACCGTCTTCAAAATGACGGAACTGCAGCCCGCCGGCAAAAAACGCATGCCAGCGGCGGACTACTTGCGGGGTAGCGCTTGTGAAATCCAAGAAGGTACAAGGATGCCGGCCTGTTGACCGAGATTGTCTACGGCGTCATCCAGCGGAAAATGACCTTGGATTATGGTCTTTCGTCATACATCAAAGATCCCAAAAAACAGCTTTCTTGGCTCAACAACTTACTGCGTGTCTCCGCCTATCAAATGGTCTATTTGACGAAGATTCCGGATCACGCTGTCCTTTTCGATGCCGTAGAAATAGCGAAAGTTAAGGGCCATGCCGGCATCGCCAGTTATGTGAACGGCGTGCTGCGGAATGTGCAACGCAATGGGCTTCGCGACTGGAAAACAATCAGCAACGCCAAGAAGCGCATCAGCGTAGGGGCCAGCATGCCGAAATGGCTCGTCGCTTATTTCATCGAAAGGATCGGTATCGAGGAAACCGAAAAGATGGCGTTCTCCTTATTGGAGGATCCGTTTGTCTCACTCAGGTTGCAGTCAAATGAAATCTCACGGGAAGAGGCTATAGGACTGCTCAAAGCGGAAGGTTATGATGTGGTCGCGAGTCCTGTTTCTCCTGTGGGCATCCGGATCCACGGTGGGAAAATCGTTGACTCCCCGCTATTCAAAGACGGCATGCTTACGATTCAGGATGAATCTAGCCAATTGGTCGCACCGGTCGGGGAACTGGAAAAGGATTTTCTGGTTTTGGACAGCTGTGCCGCACCGGGTGGAAAAACGACGCACATGGCCAGTTACCTCTCGGCTTCGGAAAACGGCAAAGTCATCGCTTTGGATATGTATGAGCATAAGATAAGCTTGATCAACCAAAATGCCGAGCGTCTGCATGTGTCCGATCGCATCGAAACCCATGTTCTGGATGCGAAGGAAGCAGTTCACGCATTCGCACCGGAATCCTTTGATGTCATTTATGTTGATGCACCTTGTTCGGGGCTGGGATTGATGCGCCGGAAGCCGGAAATCAAATATGTGAAAAATGCACAGGACTTTTTGGATTTGCATCAAGAACAAATTCTGATTCTGAACTCGGTCAGTTCGTTGTTGAAAAAAGGTGGACGTTTAGTATACAGTACATGTACACTGACTACAGAAGAAAATCAAATGTCTGTACGGACATTCCTTGAAAATCATGCTGAATTTGCAATTGTCCCGATACGCTCCGAATATTTGGATAAAAAATCTTTCACTGCTGAAGGATTCGTGCAAATTTATCCGCATGATTATGGAACTGATGGATTTTTCATCAGCTGTATGGTAAAAAGGTAAATGATAAGAAAGAATTGAGGGGAAAGAATGCAGATAGCCTTCAAAAGTGATAGAGGCCTAAATAGAGCAATCAATCAAGACTATGTTAGTTATTTCATGAATGAAGCCGGACAACCGCTCATGATCGTATGTGATGGTATGGGTGGCCATAAAGCTGGTGACGTCGCCAGTGAAATGGGGGTATCCCATCTGGGAGCAGCCTGGAAAGGGTCCCGTTTCACGAACAGCGAAGAATTGTCCCGTTGGTTGATCGCCAACATTCAGCGGGTAAATGATCTTGTTTTTCAAAAATCATTGGATTACAGCGATCTGGACGGGATGGGAACGACTTTGGTAGCCGCAGCCATCGTAGGCAAGGAAATCGTTTTTGCTAATATCGGGGATAGCCGGGCTTATGTCTACAGAAATTATAAACTCCGCCAAATTACAGAAGACCATTCTTTGGTGAATGAGTTCATCAAGTCAGGTGAAATAACCCCGGAAGAAGCGCAGCATCATCCAAGAAAGAACATTTTGACGCGATCGTTGGGTGTTTCCAGGAAACTGGATATCGATATCATCGCCATGCCGCTTGTGCAGGGGGACCTGTTATTGCTATGTTCCGATGGACTGACCAACATGATGGATGATGAAGAGATCGCCCAAATGCTGAAGGAATGGCTTCCTCTTGAAGAAAAAGTCCTTTCCTTGGTCGATAAAGCGAATGCTGCTGGCGGCCTGGACAACATCACAGTGCTTTTGGCTGATTTTACGGATAGAGAGGGGGAACCGTTGTGGAGGCAGGAAAGAAATTAGGCGGCCGCTACAAAATTGTCAGGCATATCGGAAGCGGTGGGATGGCAAACGTTTATCTGGGACACGATCTGATTCTGGATCGGCCAGTAGCCATCAAAGTGTTGCGATTTGACTTCCGTAACAACACGGACGCTCTACGTCGTTTCCAGCGTGAAGCTCTCTCGGCCACGCAATTGATTCATCCGAATATTGTAGGTGTATATGACGTAGATGAAGAAGATGAATTGCAGTACATCGTGATGGAATTTATCGATGGCACGGATCTGAAAAAATACATCGACATCCAAGGACGTGTTTTGCCGGAAAAAGCGATCCATATCATGCACCAAGTTTTGTCGGCTGTGGCGTTGGCACATAAAAATCGGATTATTCACAGGGACATCAAGCCACAAAATATTCTGATCGATAATCAGGATCGCATCAAAATTACTGATTTTGGTATTGCAGTCGCGTTGTCGGAAACATCAATCACTCAGACGAATACGCTGTTGGGATCCGTTCATTACTTGTCCCCGGAGCAGGCCAGAGTCCGGAAATACCGCAGAGCCTTGAAAATGTTATCCTGAAGGCCACAGCCAAAGAACCGCTCGATCGTTACGCAACTTGTGAAGAAATGATGGCGGACCTTGATACCTGTTTGAGCGAGGAGCGTAGAAATGAAGCACCTTTTATGCCGGTATCGCTGTTACAGGAAACCAACAGGGCGAGAGGCAGCTGGAGGCAAGAAAAAACGAAAGAAGTGGCTATTTTTTCTTATTACGGTGTTCCTCTTGGGCCTGATTGGCAGTTTTTTCCTTTTCTTTTACAATAACCAGGAAGCAGATGCCGTGACTGTGCCGGATGTGTCAAACATGGACCAAGCTAGTGCGCGCCTTGCTTTGGAAGATGTCGGTTTGGTATTAGGAAATATAACGGAAGAATACAATGAAGAAATAGAAGAAGATGCTGTCATTGAAACATCACCAAAAATCGGTTCATCCGTTGCAGCCGGTGATGAGATCGATCTTATCATCAGTCTGGGCGAGGAATTGTTCACTCTTCTCGATTATGAGGGCCAAGAATATGAACGTGTATTCGAAGACTTGCGTAAAGAAGGCTTCACGATCGAAAGGACTCATGAATTCAGCAGCGAAGTAGCAGAAGGCAATATCATCAGCCAAAACATTGAGCCTGGCACGGAGGTAAAACCCGGTGAAACTACGCTGTCATTTCTGGTGAGTGATGGAAATGAATCCTATACGATGCGCGATTTATCGGGATACACGAGAAAAAGCGTCGAGGATTATGCAGGGCAATACGGGCTTTCGTTGACGATCACGGAAGCTTATTCAGACACGATTGCAGCAGGTCTGGTTGTAAGTCAAAGTCTTGCCGGCGGATCTGCGTTTGTATCCGGTGATGCCTTGAGTGTGGTGATTTCAAGAGGCCCTGAAGAACCACAAGTGGTTTCCTTCAGCCGTACCATCACAATTCCCTACCTTCCGGCAACCGTATCGGAATCCGCTTCTGAGAGCAACAATGGTCAAGGTAGTGAAAATGCCAACAGCAATGCGAATGTCAGCAGTACTTCCAACGAGCCGAACCATATAGTCATTTATGTGCAGGACGAAGATCATACACTCAGTGATGTATTCCGTGAGTTCGATATTTCAGCAGATGAAGTTGTGACAATAAACTTCCGCATTCTGGAAGGCAGCTCTGCTTCCTACCGGATCGAAAGGGATGGCGAAGTCATCAGTGAAGCTTCTGAATTGACGCAATAGAATTGTATAGGCTACAAAAAATGACAAACATCAAAATGGTTTGTCATTTTTTTGTAGAACAGTGTAGAATAGAGAGAAAGAATCAAACTAGGAGGCGTTGTCGATTTGCAAAAAGGACAAGTCAGGAAAGCAATAAGCGGATTTTATTATGTGTATGTGGATGGTCAAACGTATCAGACGAGAGGGAGAGGAAACTTCCGCGTAAAAAACATGGCTCCGCTTATTGGGGATTTTGTCGATTTCGAAAGTGACAACTTAACGGAGGGCGTTCTGTTGGATATCTACCCCAGGAAAAATGAATTGGTTCGTCCGACGGTGGCGAATGTCGATTGCGGTGTCATTGTGATGTCGGCGATCGAACCCGATTTTTCTTCCTATTTGGTGGATCGTTTCTTGGTTTACCTGGAAGCAAATAACATCAGTCCCATCATCTACGTTACAAAAATAGATCTGTTGGACGACAAGGCTAAAGCTGACATGCTTCAGTATAAAACCTATTATGAAGCAATCGGCTATACGATGATTCTATCGGATTATCCGGATACATCTTCTTTGGATGAACTGGTCCAGACCATGGGTAAAGGGATGGCTGTTTTTATGGGCCAATCAGGCGCCGGGAAATCAACTTTGTTGAACCAACTGATGCCCGAATTGGATTTGTTGACAGGTGAAATCTCGACCGCTTTGGGCAGGGGCCGCCATACGACGCGGCATGTCGAGTTGCATCCGGTTGGGGAAGCGCTGATTGCCGATACCCCTGGTTTCAGTACAATCGACTTGATCGACATTGAAGCGGTCGATCTGCCTTCTTTTTTCCCGGACTTTGAAGCGCTGCGCGATCAATGCCGATTCGCCGGCTGCATGCACATCAACGAGCCGAATTGCCGGGTGAAAGAGGCTGTTGCATCCGGAGAAGTGGCTCCGTACAGATACGAACACTATCTGCAGTTCCATGAGGAAATTGTAGGCCGCAAACCGATGTACATAAAAAAAAATAAGAGATAAGGTGCGTGTGAACATGAAAATTGCTCCATCCATATTAAGTGCTGATTTTGCGAATTTAGAAAGAGATGTCAAGTTAGTCGAACAAGCGGGTGCCGATTACATTCATATTGATGCAATGGACGGTCAATTTGTCGCCAACTTAACTTTGGGTCCAAATATTGTACAGGCAATCCGACCGCATACAAAATTACCGTTGGATTGTCATTTGATGGTGAGTACACCTGAAAAATTGATACCGGCTTTCGCCAGAGCCGGTGCCGATATCATAACGATCCACGTGGAAGCTACTGACCATATCCATGGCGCAATCCAGATGATCAAAAATGAAAATATAGCAGCTGGTGTCGTCATCAATCCGGGAACAAGCGTAGAAGTAATAAAACCCGTTTTGGGCGATGTTGATATGGTGCTCGTCATGACCGTCAACCCGGGCTTCGGTGGCCAAAGCTTCATCGAAAGCACCTTGGGTAAAATTGAAGAGTTAGCTACCTTGCGCGAAAAACATGGCTATCATTACGAAATCGAAGTCGACGGCGGGATTACCCACGAGACGATCGTCAAATGCATCAAAGCAGGGGCTGATGTATTCGTAGCGGGTTCTTACATCTATGACGATGAAAATCCATCCGCTGCCATCAGTAGACTGAAGGATGCCTGCCACAATGCAGTCTGAGAAAGTTGTGATCGTGGTCGGTGGTGACCTGACGGATGTCGCAGCTTTGGTCCGCCGTTATGCGACAAGTCATCGGATGGTGGGCGCAGACCGCGGAGCTTTGAAGCTTGCCGAACTGCTTCCGCATTTTGATGCGGCAATCGGTGATTTTGATTCTGTCACCCCTTCAGAAATGGAAGACATCAAAAAGAAAAGTCTTGTCTGCCGTGTACTCCCGGCACAAAAAGATGAGACGGATACTGAGGCGGCTATTGCTTATGCAATTGAAATGTTCAATCCGGAGGAAATCATTCTTTTGGGAGCTTTCGGAGGGCGTCTGGACCATCTGATGAGTAATTTGTGGTTGGCATTCCATCCACTTGTGAAACAGATGACGGGTAAGGTCAGTTTAATGGACCGCCATAATACGCTGCGATTTTATCTGCCGGGTAATTATGTGCTAAAGAAAGAAGAGGGGAAAAAATACTTGTCGTTCATCGGCATGACTCCGATCAAAGAACTGAAGCTGACTGGAGTTGCCTATCCGTTGAACGGAAAAGATTACGAGTACCCGATAGCTTTGGTCAGTAATGAATTCAAGGACACAGAGATGACGTTTTCTTTTGGATCTGGCCTATTGGCGGTCATCCAAAGCTCTGATAAGCGCGAATAAGGAAAGTGGCCACAACAATTGCGGCCACTTTCCTTAATTTTAGGATGGGAAATAAAAAAAGATGAGCTGGAATCATGACATGGTCCCGGGCTCATCTATATTTTTATACTCTTTCAACTTTACCAGATTTCAAAGCTCGAGCAGAAACCCAAACTTTTTTAGGTTTTCCATCGACTAAGATACGAACTTTTTGTAAGTTTGGTTTGAAAGTACGTTTTGTGTAGTTCATAGCGTGGGAACGGTTATTACCTGAACGGCTTTTACGTCCTGTTACGAAACATTCTTTTGACATTTTCTTTCCTCCTTTGCTGTTACAGAAGCAAAGCTTCTTTCCAATTCATACACTTGATTAATTTATCATAATTTAAAAGTGAATGCAACTGTTTTAAAGGAAAAATACTTGACAGCTGTTTTTTTAATGATGTCATCATCAAATGTCTGTACTATGTTGTCATTGAAAAGGCACTAGTGCTGGATAAGAAAACTGGAAAACAGTGGGAAATCAATAAGAATTGCCGCAAATCGACCGTAAATGAGAAATTTAATCGCAAAAAGTTATTTCTTTTGTATAAAATATGCTATCATAATTTATAATTACGATTGTGTGCATACATTAAGGAGGCTATTATAAATGGCAGTTAAAATCCAAACACAATATGGAATGGTTGACTTATCGAACGACGTGATCGCTACGGTAGTGGGCGGAGCCGCGACAGATAATTATGGAGTTGTCGGCATGGCGAGCAAAAATCAAATCAGAGATAATATCAGTGAAATATTGAAAAAAGAGAACTACTCACGCGGTGTCGTTATTCGTCAAGAAGATAATGGAGTTGCTGTTGATGTTTATATCATTGTACTCTACGGCACTAAAATTTCAGAAATTTGCCGGAATGTGCAAACGCAGGTCAAGTACAACCTTGAAATGATGTTGGGATTTTCCGCAAATACAGTGAATGTGTTCGTCCAAGGCGTAAGAGTTTTAAAGGACTAAAGATTACAGATCACCATTTGTTATATGGTGAAGGAGGATTATAAGGTGAAGAGAACTGAATTAACAGCGGAAGACTTTAAGGCGATGGTCGCAATCGGCGCCGAACGCCTTAGCGAGAATGCAGAATATGTGAATTCTTTGAATGTGTTCCCTGTTCCGGACGGAGACACAGGCACAAACATGAATCTATCATTCACATCTGGAGCTGAACGCGTAAGGCTGTCGAATGCTGCGACAATTGATCAATTAGGAGCGGACTTGGCTAAAGGTTTATTGATGGGGGCGAGAGGGAACTCAGGCGTCATTTTATCTCAGCTATTCCGAGGATTTTCAAAAGCGATCGAAGGCAAAAAAACTTTGAGTACAATTGATTTTGCGGAGGCCTTTTCCCACGGCGTCGAGACAGCTTATAAAGCGGTCATGAAACCTGTGGAAGGCACCATTTTGACGGTTGCGCGCGAATCCGCAAAAGCCGGTATGAAAAAAGCAGAACATACGGATGACATCATCGAATTGATGGGAACAGTCCTCAAGGTGGCGCAAATTGCGTTGGATAAGACACCCGATCTGTTGCCTATACTGAAAGAAGTAGGCGTGGTCGACAGTGGCGGACAAGGGCTGGTGTACATTTACGAAGGATTTATGGAATCGTTGACCGGAGAAAAAGTGAAGTCAGCTGAAAAGGTTGTCTCACAAGCGGATGTCACCGAAATCGCTCACCAAGAAAATTATCATAACGTTTCGCACGCAATTGCGTCAGAAGATATTCAATTCGGTTATTGTACAGAAATCATGGTCAAATTAGGCGAAGGTGAAACCGTTACGGACACTTTTGATTATGACACATTCCGTAATCATCTGAGCGAACTTGGAGATTCCTTATTGGTCGTAGCAGACGAAGAAATCGTGAAGGTCCATGTACATACCGAATACCCTGGGGAAGTCATGAACTACGGCCAAAAATTCGGCTCACTGATGAAAATAAAAGTGGACAATATGCGCATGCAACATGATGCAGTCCTTGAAAAAGCCGATACGCCTGCCAAAAAACTTGAAAAAATTCCTTATGGCGTGATAGCTGTTGCTGCCGGCGAAGGTGTGCATGCCCTGTTCAAGAGCATGGGTGTCACCACAATCATCAATGGCGGACAAACAATGAACCCAAGCACGGAAGATATCCTCAAGGCGATCGAAAGTACAAATGCCGAAAAAACAATCATTTTGCCGAACAATAAAAATATTTTTATGGCTGCAGATCAGGCTGCCGAAGTTTCTGATGCGGATGTTGTAGTAGTGGCTTCAAAAACGATCTCGCAAGGTCTGACAGCTATGCTTGCCTTCAATGAATCAGAAGACTTGGAAACCAATAAAGCCAACATGACTGCCGAACTGGAAAATGTTGTCAGCGGGCAGATCACGAATGCCGTGCGCGACACAGTCATAGATGGATTGGCCATCACCAAGGACGACTTCATGGGAATCGTAGACGGGAAAATCCTGACGGCCGACAAGGACAGAAAAGCCGCAACGATAGCAACCCTGAAAAAAATGATCACGGATGACAGCGAAATCGTGACCATCATTTTCGGGGCAGACAGCGATGAGAACGAAAGCAAAGAGATTGCAGCGGTCATCGAAGCGGAATATGACTTCTTGGAAGTCGAAGTGCAAGAAGGAAATCAACCGGTATACAGTTATCTTCTTTCTGTAGAATAATCTGAAAAAGCTGAACGAGTTTCTCTGTTCGGCTTTTCTTTTTCAAAAAACGGTTGATCTGAGAAATGTCCTGCTCCCAGAAGAAAGGAGGCGAACGGATGGAAGCGGAAGACAACAAGCAATTGGATATTTATGATCCAGTCGGGGAGTTGCCCCATGTAGGACCGAAGAGGGTTGAGGCGCTGCATTCGTTGGGCATTGATACGATCTATGATCTGATCACACACTTTCCTTTCCGTTATGAGGACATAAAAGTCAAAACATTGGACGAAATCGAAGATTCGGACAAAGTGACGCTGAAAGGACAAGTCGTGACGGCTCCGGTCGTCCACCATTACGGTTTTAAAAAAAGCAGGCTATCATTCAAATTAGCCATCGAAGATGCCATCATCTCGGTTACCTTCTTTAATCAGCCTTACCTGAAACAAAAAATCATGCTTGAGGATGAGGTTGCGATTTTCGGTAAATGGGAACGCGCACGCCAAACTTTGGCAGGGATGAAGATCCTCGGCAGTTCGAACGGACAGGATGATTATGCCGCCATTTATCATGTCAACAAGACGATCAAACAGCAGACCATCCTGAATCTGATCAAACAGGCGATCGAACTTTATTCCTCGGTCATTCCCGAGATACTTCCGCATCATTTGCAGCAGACTTATCACCTGATGACCCACAGGGAAGCCATCCGGGCGATGCACTTTCCCAAAAATGATGAAGAATCCGAGCAAGCGAGACGGCAAATCATCTATCAAGAGTTTTTCCTTTACCAAGTGCGCCTGCAGATGCTGCAGCGGAGCCGCAAAACGAGTAACCGAGGGATTCCGATCCTTTATGACGTGGACAAGCTCAAGGGATTCATAGCGACTTTGCCGTTCGAACTTACGGATGGGCAAAAGAAGGCCGTCAACGAAATATGCCGGGATCTGCGCAAACCTTATGAAATGAACCGTCTGTTGCAAGGTGATGTCGGCAGCGGCAAGACGATCGTAGCGGTAATCGCCCTGATGGCTACCGTCCTGGGCGGATACCAAGGGGCTTTCATGGTTCCCACTGAGATTTTGGCGGAACAGCATTATCGCACCTTGCAGAGTCTGTTCGAATATACTGATGTCTCCGTCGCCCTGCTTACCGGCAGCACGAAGGCAAAGGACCGAAAAGAATTGTTGAACCGGCTTGCATCAGGGGACTTGCATATCCTCATCGGGACGCACGCACTGATCCAAGAAGATGTCGTTTTTGCCGACCTGGGCCTGGTCATCACCGATGAGCAGCACCGTTTCGGTGTCCAGCAAAGGCACAAGCTGAATGAAAAAGGGAACAACCCGAATGTTTTGTATATGACTGCTACGCCGATCCCGAGGACGTTGGCGATAACAACGATGGGCGAAATGGATGTTTCAGTGCTTGACCAGATGCCTGCCGGCAGAAAACCGATCAAAACGATCTGGAACAAATCGGACAAGATCGAAAATGTACTTGAGTTCATTCGAAAACAGATGGATAATGGACAACAGGCGTACATCATCACGCCTCTGATCGAGAAATCTGAATCGCTGGATGTCAAGAATGCGGAAGATGTGCATCAAGCCGTGACGGCCTATTACAAAGGAAAGTACCAAATCGGTCTGTTGCACGGCCGTCTCAAGTCCGAAGAAAAGGATCAGATCATGCGCAGTTTCCAAAACAACGAGCTGCAGATCCTGGTATCGACAACAGTCATCGAGGTCGGCCTGAACGTGCCGAATGCGACAGTGATGGTCATCCAAGATGCCGACCGATTCGGATTATCGCAACTCCACCAATTGCGTGGTCGAGTGGGCCGGGGAGACAAAGAATCCTATTGCGTGTTGGTTGCCGATCCGAAAACCGATAACGGCAAGGAGCGCATGCGCATCATGGTGGAGTCGACTGACGGTTTCTACCTGAGCCAACGGGATTTGGAACTGCGCGGACCGGGTGATCTTTTCGGAAACAAACAATCAGGCTTGCCCGATTTCAAATCCGGAGATATCGTGCGGGATGCCGTCATTTTGGATATTGCGCACAATGACGCTATCCAAATCACACGCGAACAAGACTTTGAAAGCAATCCAAACTACTTAAGTTTGCGGGAAGCAGTCGAACGCGAAAAAGAGAAGTTGAAGAGACTACAGTGAAACTAACAAAAGTGAGGTATACGATTTATGAAAATCGCTGTCGATGCGATGGGCGGGGATTTTGCGCCACAAGCAATAGTAGAGGGCATTTTAATGGCCAGCAAAGAATTTAATGATCTGGAGTTTTTGCTTTTTGGCGACGAAGCCAAAATACGTAAGGCTTTAGGGGATCAATATGCCGAAGGTGGAAAAATCACAATCGTGCATACGACCGAAAAGATCGAGAGCGATGACGAACCCGTCAAAGCAATCCGTAGAAAAAAACAAGCTTCGATGGTGCTTGCTGCTCAAGCAGTCAAGAACAAGGAGGCCGACGCTTTATTTTCGGCAGGGAATACCGGTGCGCTTTTGGCAGCCGGATTATTGATCATCGGCCGCATCAAAGGGATCGACAGACCTGGCTTGATGCCGATTCTGCCAGTCATCGGGAAAGAAAATGGACAATTCCTGTTGATGGATGCTGGCGCAAACGCTGACTGCAAACCGGAGAATATCTACCAGTTCGGCCTTTTGGGCTCGTATTATGCCAAGTTTGTGCAAGGCATCGAAAATCCAAGAATCGCTTTGTTGAACAATGGTGCCGAAGCAACGAAGGGCAGCGAACTATCCAAAAAAGCCTATGTATTGTTGGAAGAGGACTCTGAACTCAATTTCACAGGTAATATCGAGGCACGGGAAATTTTGCTTGGCGCTGCGGATGTTGTCGTGACGGACGGATTTACAGGGAATGCAGTTCTAAAAACAATGGAAGGTACGGCAATGTCCTTGCTGAAGTTGATCAAAACCCAATTGCTTTCAGGCGGTCTGAAGACTAAAATCGGCGGTATGCTGATCAAGGATTCCTTTTCGGAGATCAAAGATACGATGGATTATTCGAAGCACGGAGGAGCTGTGCTGTTCGGATTGCGGGCGCCTGTCGTCAAGACACATGGATCTGCGGACAAAGTCGCTGTCTACCACACAGTGAAACAGATCCGCAAAATCATCAGTTCCCACGTCATTGATGATGTCGTGAAGCACTTTGATGAAATGAATGACAAGTCCGTAAAAGAAATCCAGCCAAAATAAAAAAATATAGACAAAAGATTAGCATATGGGTAGAATAGATGTGAGCCTTTACAAAATATTTCCAGTAAATATGATGTAATTGGTTATGGAACGATAATGGAGGTGTAACGCTTGGCAGATACAACTACTTTTGAGCGAGTAGCCAAGATGGTTATTGAACGATTCGGTGTCGATGAAGCAAAGGTTACGAGAGAGTTGACTTTCCAAAACGACCTTGGAGCAGACTCATTGGATATTGTTGAACTAGTTATGGAGCTGGAAGATGTCTTTGCTGTGCAGATTTCCGATGAAGATGCTGAGAAGATAATCACAGTAGGGGATGCAGTTGACTACATCGATTCTCAAAAATAAGGATCGCAATAATTTAACGACAAAAGCAACATTGACGGTTCTCCAATGCCAATGTTGCTTTTTTTTCAGGCCAAGATGGGTGATTATGGCAGAAGTATGAAATGAATTAAAAATGGATGAAATGGCGGTTGTTTTTGGATGTGCTTAAACGTATAATGTTAGAAGATATTTCCTCAAGTTTGTTATATAGGTATGAGAGGGGGCGCACGATGGGAAATGGAAGACCTTTGTTGGAGATAAATGCTTTGCATACTGCATTCCATATGCAGGATAACTATTATGATGCAGTCGACGATGTTTCCTTCAGTCTGGAAAAAAATGAAATTTTAGCGATTGTAGGAGAGTCCGGCTGCGGGAAAAGTACCCTCGCAACAACGATTGTAGGACTCCATAATAAGGTGAATACGCGGATTTCGGGAGAGATCATCTATCAGAACCTGAATCTCATCGATCTGAATGAGACGCTCTATAACCGCATAAGAGGAAACGACATCGGGATGATTTTTCAAGATCCTCTATCGGCCCTCAATCCTTTGATGACGGTGAGCGAACAGATAGAAGAAGTGCTGCTTTATCATTCCAAGATGACAAAAGAGGAGCGTGAGCTGCGTGTGTGCGAACTATTGACCCAAGTTAAGGTGGATGATCCGAACGCAACGGCCGCTCGCTACCCGCATGAGCTGTCTTGGGAAGCGCGCCAGCGGGTTGGAATCGCCATCGCAATTGCTTGTGAGCCTCCAATCATCATCGCAGATGAACCGACGACTTCTTTGGATGTAACTGTGCAAGCTCGAATATTGGATTTATTGAGCGAGGTGAGGGACGAAACGGGTGCCGGAATCATCTTGATTACCCATGATTTGGGTGTCGTAGCCGAGATTGCGGATAGGGTCGCTGTCATGTACGCAGGGCAAATTGTTGAATCTTTTCCGCACACGAACAGTCGCCAAAAATGCATGAGGTTTCTAAAAACCATTTTGTTAGGTGCACGTGCCATGAGTCCTTCCGTTTTGAAGGGGAGAGTGAATAAGATGGGACTTTTGGAAATCAAAGATTTGAAGGTTCATTACCCGGTCAAGAGCGGCTTCTTGTCCGGGAAGAAACTTGCAGCCGTTGACGGCATCAGTTTGTCCCTGGAAGAAGGGAAAAATTACGGTTTGGTGGGCGAATCAGGATCCGGAAAATCCACAGTCGGAAGAGCGATCGTCGGATTGGAACGGATCACTTCAGGTCAAATCGTTTACGAAGGCAGGGACGTAACCGCTTCGATAAAAAAGCGGAAATCACCCCACAAACGCAATGTCCAGATGATTTTTCAGGATTCGGGTGCGAGTTTGAATCCCAAAAAACAAATCGGCCAGATCATTTCTGAACCTTTGCGTAATTTTGAGCATGTTTCCCTGCAGGAAGAGAAAAAACGGGTTCTGGAACTCTTGGAAATGGTAGGTTTACCGGAAGATACACTCCAGAGGTATCCTCACGAATTCACCGGTGGCCAGAGGCAACGCATCGCTTTGGCAAGAGCGGTTGCGCTGCGGCCAAAATTCGTAATAGCTGATGAACCCGTTTCGGTATTGGATCTTTCCGTTCAGGCACAAGTGCTGAATTACATGAAACGCATCCAGGGACAATACGGAATCGGCTATCTTTTCATTTCCCATGACCTAGGTGTCGTAAAGCAGATGTGTGATGAGCTGGCAATCATGTATCGAGGAAGATTCGTGGAATATGGAAACAAGCAGGACATCTATCTCAATCCGCAGCACATCTACACGAAAAGGCTGCTTTCCGCAATTCCGAATCTGGATCCGGGCAACCGGGATTTACACAAGCGTTTGCGGCGGGAAATAGAATCAGAATATAAACAAAGTATGGCGGGATATCTGACTAAGGACGGTCGTGTCGGGGATTTGATTCCGTTGTCGGAAACCCATCGGATTGCCGGTAAACTATCGAAAGGAGAGCGTTAGCGATGTGGAACAGAATTCTGAGACGCTTCTTCTTTATCATCCCACAACTGTTGGCGTTCAGTTTGTTGGTGTTTGCACTGGCGCAATGGATGCCTGGAGATCCGCTGACTGGTCTGGTCGTTCCGGGGATGGATCAGAGCAGCCTTGACGTGATCCATGCGGATGCGATCCTGGATAACCCTTGGTACATTCGGTATCTGCATTGGCTTACAAATATGTTTAGCGGGGATTTCGGCCTTAGTTATACGTACCGTATGCCTGTGGCCGTTCTGGTTGGCGCAAGGCTTGGCAACACGCTCTGGTTAGCAATGACCTCGCTTTTGTTGTTTTATCTGATCGCTGTTCCGCTTGGCATTTATGCAGGGCGCTTCAACGGTTCATTGGGAGACAAGGTCATTCGTTTTTTGAACAGCATCAGTTTTGCCTTGCCGATATTTATTGTTACCTTGGTTCTGGTTTGGCTTTTTGGATTTCAATTGAAATTGTTTCCCACGCGGGGGATGCCTTTGTTGCCGGAAACACAGGGCGTATTTAGCTCTCTTTGGAATAGGCTCTACCACATAGCGTTGCCGGCGCTGGCCTTTGCTCTCTCGGCATCCGCCGGCAACATCCAACGGTTAAGGTCGGGCATCATCGAGGCAAAACAAGAAGATTATGTACTGACAGCCCGCTCAAAAGGCGTTCCGGAGAGTATGGTCTATCGGAGGCACATTTTCAGAAACGCAATTATGCCGGTGACTGCTCTGTTTGGTTATGACGTTACCGGTTTCATAGGGAGCAGTATTTTTATCGAATACATCCTCGCCTACCCGGGCATCGGCCGGTTGTTCATCACTTCTTTAGAATCACGTGATTTCAGTGTCATTGTTGCGTTGCTGCTGATTTATGGGCTGGCAGCTTTGATTGGCACATTAGTTTCTGACGTCATTTTGACTATCGCGGATCCGCGCGTCAGGATGAGATAGCAAGAGGAAAGGGGGGATACGGTGAATACGGAAGAAGAAAAGAAAGCAGGAAGAGTGGAAGAGTTGAAGACGGAGATAGTCTCCGTTGCGGCAGGCGAGAATCGTTTGAGCCACGAAGTGAATGAGGAAACCAAAACGGTTGTGGATTTCCGCGGCATGCTTGAAGAATTCCGTAAAGATAAATTGGCGGTCATTGCTTTTGGTGCACTCGTTTTGCTCTTGGGGCTGGTCTTTGTGGGATCGCTTTTTTTTGATACGAGTCAAGTCATGCAGGTGGATCTGTTGAACAGGTACGCTTCGCCGGGCAAAAGTCATCTATTGGGAACGGATGAAGCGGGCCGGGATGTGCTGGGCCAGTTGTTGCTGGGAGCGCGCACGTCG
Organism: Trichococcus sp.; assembly: GCA_030153215.1. Taxonomy (GTDB): domain Bacteria; phylum Bacillota; class Bacilli; order Lactobacillales; family Aerococcaceae; genus Trichococcus. The sequence continues at coordinate 54,467 of JASKKA010000003.1, read as the reverse complement.
CTGATGGCCGGGACCGCTGTGACAGTCTTGAATGGATTCATCGGCATCGGCTTGGGTCTGCTGTCCGGCTATTACGGTGGTTTCCTGGATAGGTTGCTTATGCGCTCCATTGATTTCATAATGGTACTTCCGGCAAGCGTGTTGGTTCTCGTACTGATGGCCATCGTATCGGAATACAATCTCTTAACGTTCATTTTGCTTATGAGCGCATTCAGTTGGGCGGGAAAATCAAAAGTTTTTCGGAACCGGACGCGTTTGGAGGCAAAACGTGATTATGTGCGGGCTTCCAAAACAGCAGGGACAAACGACTTGCTGATAATGGTCCGTGAAATCTTGCCTAATTTCAGCTCGCTGGTCATCATCAACACGACTATGTCATTGGCGAGAAATATCGGGATGGAAACAGGGTTGAGCTTTCTGGGCTTTGGGTTACCACCTACCGTTCCGAGTATAGGCAATCTGCTGCGCTATGCCATTTCCCCGACCGTCTTTGAGAACTATGTATGGGTATGGTTACCAGCATCCACACTCATCTTTTCAGTCTTGTTGTGCATCATTTATGTCGGTCAGGCTTTGCGGCGTGCGGCAGATGCTAAACAAACGCAAGGATAACAAGGAGGATGAGTATGCTGAATAAAATGATTGTTTCGTTCGTGTCGGCTGTGCTTTTGGCCGGTTGCGGAAACGAGGATGTCCTGTCGGGATCGGGCGATAACCTGTCTGATACATCCGCTGTCATACAAGAGTTCGACACTGTCATGAACAGCGATGCTCCTGCCATCGCCGGTGGAATGTTGAAATATGCACTGGTTGCCGAATCTTCTTTCCAGGGCATCTTCAGCCCGGTTTTTTCTGAAGATGACTATGACGAGGAACTCATGGCTTTTTCTCATGAACCCATTTTTTCCTATGATGAGAATTTTCAGCTTACCCAGGATGGAATGGCCACTTTTGTGCGAAATGACGATTTAAAAACGGTTTCGATTACTTTGCTGGATAACCTGAAGTGGTCGGACGGAGCTGCGCTTACGGTGGATGATATTCTGTATGCCTATGAAGTAATCGGCCATCCGGACTATTCCGGCTCCCTTTATGGAGAGGCTTTTGCGAATGTCGTGGGCATGACCGAATACCATGAAGGCACTGCCGCTTCAATTGCCGGTATCGAGGTTCTGGATGATACGCATCTCACGATTACTTTCAAAGAATTGAATCCATCCATCTTGCAGGCGGGAGGTGCCTTATGGAACCAACCGCTGCCTAGACACCAACTGGAAAGCATCCCTGTATCGGAAATGGTACATTCATCCCAACTGCGTGAACAACCTGTCGGGACAGGACCGTTTCGGCTCAAGGCGATTGTTCCGGGCGAGTCAGCCCTTTTTGAAGCCAATGAATATTATTGGAAAGGGAAACCGAAACTGGATAACATCCTTGTGGAGGTTGTCGGTTCGGAAACGATCGTAGCCGAAATGGAAGCGGGAAACTACGACGTCGCTGTCATGCCGACAAGTTCCTACGAAAACTATAAAGATTTCGACAATATAACCTTATTGGGAAGAGAAGAATTGGCGACAACCTATATCGGGTTCAAATTAGGATCCCGGGACGCTGAATCTGGCGATAATGCGCTTAACCTGAGTTCAAAAATGGCGGATGCAGCATTACGGCAAGCGATGGCTTATGCATTGGACAACGAATTTGTCGCTATGGTCCTATTCGACGGGCTGCGGCAGCCGGCGAACGGTATGATTCCACCCGTGTTCGAAGGCTTCAGTGATGATGAGGCGGTCAGCTTCAGTTACGATCCTGTCAAGGCCGCAGCTTTGCTGGATGAGGCTGGCTATCTGGACAATGACGGCGATGGTTTTCGGGAAATGCCGAACGGAGAGCCGCTTGAAATCAGCTTTGCGGCAGTTGCGGGGGGAGACGCGGCTGAGACGGCTGTCGCATATTATATCCAACAATGGCAAAAAATCGGTTTGGATGTCTCGCTCGCTACGGGAAGACTGATTGAATACCAGAAGTTTCATGACTTGATTGCATCAGACAGTCCTGTTGTTGATGTTTATCAGGCAACTTGGGTGATAGGCATGGATCCCAATCCGACCAAAATGTTCAGCCGCACCAGTGCGCTCAATTATACCCGTTGGACAAGCGAAAAGAATGATGCTTTGTTGGGTCAGCTCAACGCTGCGGTTGCCTTGGACGAAAATGCGCGGACGCAGCTCTATCAAGAATGGCAAGCGTTGCTTTTCGAGGAAGCGCCTGTCATCCCTACGCTGTGGCGGACGCAGATTTTTGCTGTCAATAACCGCGTCAAAAACTTCAATATCCGTTATGGTGCAACCAGAGGATGGGAAACCATCGAACTGACATCGGACGAATCTGTCCGGTAATGCGCATTCACGCAGGTTGCCAAAGATGAGGATAAGGTTTGGGACTTTTGTCCAATTTCATTTACTTAAGGAAATTTAGAACTGTAAAAAAAGCGGGGATGCATCCCCGCTTTTTTTGATTGGATGTAACAAAGGTTTTCAGCCGCAGAGCAAACCATCCGTTCACACGGGTGGTTTTGATTGCGATGCCAAAGTGTTGGATGTTCCTCAGCTATTCGGTAATTCCGGTCCGACAGGATGTTAAATTGTGGAATGTTTCTCGACATTCGATAATTTCGGCTTAATCGGGAATTGAATCGTCGGATCTACCTCAACTATTCGACAATTTGGCTTTCCGCACTAATCATTTTTGACGAATTCTGATCGTTCGTCCATAGACTAAATTTGCGTGCTTATGGAACGCATTTGTCGTATAATGAAAAAGGACGCTATTTTCAAGAGTGCCTTGACAGCAAGGCGTCCATTCAAAGAAAGGAGGGAACGAATTGGAAAAAATAGTCAAACAAATAGCAACTGACTTCTCTATCGTTTTCAGGAATGAGAAACTTTTGCATGAAGCATTTACCCATTCATCTTATGTGAATGAGCATCGTCATCTGGCATTGCAGGACAATGAGCGGTTGGAATTTTTGGGTGACGCGGTCCTGGAAGTCATCATCTCCGATTATTTGTTTCATACTTATGATACGTGGCATGAAGGCAAAATGACCCGTCTGCGTGCGCAAATCGTCTGTGAGCCAAGCTTATCCGCCTTCGCGAAGGACTGTCATTTCGACTCTTACATCCGTTTGGGTAAAGGGGAAGAGAACATGGGCGGAAGGCAACGGCCGGCTTTGCTGTGTGATGTATTCGAAGCGTTCATCGGGGCCGTTTATCTTGACCAAGGAATCGAAGCCGCCAGAAAATTCATTAACCAAGTCATGATCACAAAATTAAACGAGGATGCTTTTTCACATGTGATGGATCATAAGACCAGCCTGCAGGAAGAACTGCAAAAAAATGGGGACGTGGATATCCAATATATCCTTCTGAACGAAGACGGCCCTGCACATGCAAAGCAGTTCGATGTGGAGGTCCGGGCATTCGGAAAAGTGCTGGGTCAAGGGCAAGGTCCAAGCAAAAAAGCTGCTGAACAGAAAGCGGCCCAGAACGCTTTGGAATCTCTAAAAAAATGAAAAGCAAGTTTCACCGGAAAGGATGTTATCTTTGCATCTTGAAAGAATAGAAATGTCGGGTTTCAAATCATTCGCCGACAAAACCGTAATCGAATTTGATGAAGGGGTGACAGCGGTAGTAGGGCCGAACGGAAGCGGCAAGAGCAATCTTTCGGAAGCTGTCCGCTGGGTCTTGGGAGAACAATCCGCAAAAAATCTGCGTGGTAAAAAAATGGATGATATCGTTTTTGCGGGGTCGCAGACCCGCAAGCCTGTCAACATTGCCGAAGTGACCCTCATCCTGAACAACGAGGACGGATTCCTCCCGCTGGAATTCAGCGAAGTCAGCATCACCAGGAGATACAACCGCAATGGCGACAGCGATTGCTTCATCAACAAAAAGCCATGCCGCTTGAAAGACATAACGGAATTGTTGATGGATTCGGGCATCGGAAAAGATTCTTTTTCGATGATTTCGCAAGGGAAAGTTGAACAAATTTTTCAGAATAAACCCGAGGACAGAAGGATCATCCTTGAAGAGGCTGCTGGGGTAGCCAGATACAAGAACCGCAAAACGAGCGCTGAACGCAAGCTGTCCCAAACGGAAGAACATCTGAACCGGATTGAGGATATCCTGCATGAGATCAATAGCCAACTCGCTCCACTGGAAATCCAGCGGAAAACGGCGTTGGCTTACAAGGATAAAAAAGCATTACTGAGCGAAATCGAAATTGCTTTGACCGCTTTTGAAATAGAGAGGCTGAACGCGCAGTGGCAAGTGAGCAAACGCGAACTGGCCGAATATGACCGAAAAATCAGTACGGAAGAACGGTCCCTTGCCGGCACACAGGCTGCCCTGCAGGACCTGAAGCAAAAGGTGGATGTTTGCGACGAACAGTTGGAAGCACTGCAGAACGGCTATGTCACTGTCATCCAGAAATTGGAACAGTTGGAAGGCCAAAAGCAAATTTTCCAGCAACGAGCGATGTACTCATCTAAGAACCAAGAAGAGCAGGCTCGGATCATCGCTGAGAAAGAGGCGCTGATCAAGACGGAAAAAACCAATCTGACGGTATTGCGGACCGAACTCGCAGCGAAAGTGGAAGCCAGGAAAGAACTTTCGGAAAAAAGAGCGAGTCTTTCCGAAAAAGAAGCACAACTGACGCAAAATAAGGCGGAGCTTGTCCAGCAACTACGGAACGATTACATCAACAGGCTGCAGGAACAATCCAGCAACCGGAACACAACCGTCCATCTTGAAAAAGAAATGACGCTCGCCATGGAACAGGAGCAGCGTTTCCTTTCGAAGGGAGACGAGCTCAGGAAGATTCTGCGCCAGTTGAAAGCGAAACAGCAATCATTGAATGAGGAATACGTTCAGTTTGTTGAAGAGCATGCCACTATGGAATCGGAACTCCAGGTTTGCAAACAAAACAGCTTTCAGCTTGTTTCAAAGCTCCAAAAACTGAACGCAGAGCTGGATAGCGTAACCAGAAATCTGCAACAGGCGGAAGCGCGTAGAGAGAGCCAGCAGGAGCTTGATGACAGCTATGCCAGCTATTATCAAGGCGTAAAGGAAATGCTGAGGCGTAGAGAAAGCGTTCCAGGTATTCGTGGTCCCGTTGCTGAATTGATCCAAGTTCCCGAAAAATATACTTTAGCCATCGAAATCGCGCTGGGAGCCACGATGCAACATATCGTGGTGGCGGATGAGCGCACCGCTTCCCAATGCATCGGCATTCTAAAAGCTCAACACCTCGGGCGCGCCACATTTCTTCCGATGTCAGTCATCCAAGGCAAGACTTTGCCAGCCACTGCAAGGGCGACACTGGCAAACAGTCCGGGATATATCGGCATCGCGAATGAGCTGGTCGGGCATGAGGAAATGTACAGCGCAATCGTCAGCAGTCTGCTGGGGACGACAATCGTCGCATCAAACATTCAGGAAGGCCTGCAGATTTCCAAAAAATTGCAGAGTCGCTATCGGATCGTAACGCTCGAAGGGGATGTCATCCACGCGGGCGGATCGATGACGGGTGGCGCGACGAGGCGTCAGCAAGAAGCATCCTTATTGGCCCGTAAAAACAATTTGAACAAGTTGACCGAATATGTACAACAGTTATCCGTCCAACACAATCAGCTGAAACGGGAACAAGAGAAATGGTCACTGCAGCAACAAAGTCTGCAGGAAGAATTGGATGACAAACGCCAAAAAGCGACAATCAAACAGTTCGAATTGCAGCAAAGAGAAGCTTCCTTACAACAAGTGACAGCTGAAATTGCGACAAAAGAAAAAGAAACAGCTGCTCACGAATATGAAAAGCGCATGTTTTATGAAGAAAAAGAGGACAGACAAACGCGACTGGCTCAAGCCCAGCGGAATTTGTTGATCCTCAACAATGAAATCGACCAGCTTCAGAAGGATATTGCGGAATCCAGCCTGAATGAAGAAGAGCGCTTGAAACTGCTTCAGGACGTTCAGCTGAGACGCTGACCATCCAGGAAATTACAGCGCAGTTGAAGTCCGCCAGTGGAGAAAAAGTTAGATTTGACGCAGAGTTAAGGCAGTTGCGGGAGCAAAAAAAACAAACCGAACAAAATCGTGCTCTTCAGGAAACCGAACAGAACGAAAAAAATAAAAACCTCCAAAAACTATGGAGTGAGCACGCCAAACTGGAGACAAACGCTGGACGCTACGAAATCGCCATCGACCACCACCTTGCGCACTTGAGCGAGGAGTACGGTCTCAGCTTCGAAGCTGCGAAACAAGACCATCACTTGACCCAAGAGCCCGAAGAGGCAGCCCGACAAGTTAAAAAGCTGAAAAAAGACATCGAGGAGTTGGGTCCGATCAATATGGGGGCGATTGAGGAATATGATCGCATTTCCGAAAGATTCATTTTCCTTTCGGAACAGCAAACGGATCTGCTTTCTGCCCGAGGGAATCTCCTGAATACGATGAACGAAATGGACGATGAAGTCCGGTTGCGTTTCAAGGAGACTTTCATCCAGATCAAAAAGCAATTCGAAAAAACCTTCCCGAAATTAGGAGGGGAAAAAGCATTCACTGCGATTGCACTTCTGTTCGCCATCATCGAGGTCAAACCGGTGCCGTTCTGCATCTTGGATGAAGTGGAGGCTGCCTTGGATGAGGCGAATGTATCCCGCTTCGGAAAATACTTGGCCGCATCGACCGAATTGACACAGTTCATCGTGATCACCCATCGCAAGGGAACGATGGAAGAAGCGGATGCATTGTACGGTGTGACCATGCAGGATTCCGGGGTTTCCCGTTTGGCATCAGTCAAATTTGAAGATTATGAAGACATAGGTTAAGGGGATGAAGATAAATGATTAAATTGATAGCACTCGACTTGGATGGCACCTTGCTGAATCCAGACAAAGAAATCAGCGAAGCGAACAAGCAAGCCATCCACCGCGCCAGGGAAGCCGGCGTAAAGATCGTCCTGTGCACAGGACGTCCACTCATGGGCATCAAGGCTTACGTGGATGAACTGGACCTGCTTCAAGCAGAAGATTACTCCATCACCTACAACGGTGGCTTGGTCCAAAAAAATAAGACATCGGAAATCATTTCCCAAAAGGTACTGAATTACGGTCAGATCGTGGAACTCTATGATTTGAGCAAGGAACTGAATATCCCGATGAACATGCTGGACCTGGAATTCGTATACGAACCGGAATACCCGGAAGGCAGGGAGTCCTTGTATAAGAGCCTGCAGAGTTCGAGCTTGCCGTTCATTGAGAAAAAGATTGAAGATTTTCAGGAACAACATGCATTCAATAAGGTTGTTTTCTGCATTGCTCCTGCTGTCTTGGATGAAGCGATCGCCAAAATACCAGCGGACTTCTACAGTAGATATTCGATGATGAAATCACGTCCGCTTCTGTTTGAAGTCATGCATCCTGAAGTCGATAAAGGCAACGGGATAGCGGCTTTGTGCGATCACTTGGGGTTCACTGCCGATGAGGTGATGGCTTGCGGGGATGAGGAGAATGATTTGGCGATGCTGGATTTTGCGGGCGTAAGTGTCGCGATGGGCAACGCTCCCGACAAAATCAAGGAACGGGCGAGTTTCGTCACGAAGACAAACGCAGAAGATGGCGTCGCACACGCTATCGAAACGTTCGTCTTTGCGTAAAGACAGCCTGGCATAAGAGAGGAAGTGTTCAGATGGGATTATTTGATCGCATAAAACGTGCATTTACAGGTGAAGATGTCGTTCAGACACCGGTAACCGAAGAAACTAAGATTGTCATCGATAAATTCGACAAAGGCATGGAGAAGACACGCAAAAGCTTTTCCGAGAAGATGAATGAACTGTTCGCCGGCTTCAGAGAAGTGGATGAAGAATTCTTTGACGATTTGGAGGAAACACTGATTTCCGCAGACGTCGGGTTTGATATGACGCTAGCACTGTCGGATGTGCTGCGTGATGAAGTCAAAATGAAGAACGTGCGCACAGGGGAACAAGTGAAGAATGTAATCATCGAAAAAATGGTCGAAATCTATGAAAAAGGCCAGACGGAATTGCCTACCATCAAAACAAATGAGAACGGGCCGACCGTCATCCTGTTTGTGGGTGTAAACGGGGTGGGGAAAACGACGACCATCGGCAAATATGCTCATCAGTTGAAGAATAAAGGGAATAAGGTCTTGTTGGCGGCCGGAGATACTTTCCGGGCTGGCGCAATCGAACAGCTGGAAGTTTGGGGCGAACGTGTAGGCGTTCCGGTCGTGACCAGCGACGCAAAAAGTGATCCGGCTTCCGTCGTATATGATGCCTTGAAGCAAGCCAAAGAAGAAAAGTACGACTATCTCCTGATCGACACTGCCGGAAGACTCCAGAACAAAGTGAACCTGATGAAGGAATTGGAGAAAATCAATCGGATCATTGCCAGGGAAATCCCCGGCGGCGCAACCGAAACGTTGTTGGTGCTGGATGCCACGACGGGACAGAACGCTTTGATCCAAGCGAAACAATTCAAAGAAACGACAGATGTCACCGGCCTGATCCTGACGAAATTGGATGGCACGGCGAAAGGCGGCGTCATCCTAGCGATCCGTCAGGAATTGGATATACCCGTCAAATTTGTGGGTTTGGGCGAAGGCCTGGATGATCTGCAGGCCTTCGATCCGGAACAATACATCTATGGACTCGTAAAGGATCTGCTAGAGAAAAAATAGGCAAGCGGGTTGTCCCGCCGGCTTAGGCACGTTTCATAGCAAAAGGCGACATAAGCCTGGTCAGGCCGACAATCCCGATGCGATTGCCGGCCTGACCTTACTTTTGTTGCGGCAGTAAGACCGCGGTACAATTTGTGGTTGACTAAGTTTGGCAAAATCGGTAATCTAATGAAGTGTAAAGATTTTTTCTTGACAATCCGTACGAGAAGGAAGGTATTCTGATGGAACTGGAAAAAACCAATAATATGAATACTCTTTATGAATTCTATAATGTTCTGTTGACGAACAAACAGAAAGGTTATCTTTCTTTGTATTATGGCGATGACTATTCGTTAGGCGAAATCGCTGAAGAATTCGAGGTCAGCAGGCAGGCGGTGTACGACAACATCAAGCGCACCGAAAAGATTCTGATGGATTATGAGCAGAAGTTGAAATTGGCGCAAAACTATAGCCTCCGAAATAAAAAGTTGGACGAACTGGCGAATTACGCCGAAGAAACCTATCCCGCAGACAGAACTTTACAGAGCTTGATAAACAATCTGGAAGAACTGGATGACAAAGACGAATAAACAGTAAGGAAGTGGCAAATATGGCATTTGAAGGGTTGTCCGAGCGTCTCCAAGGCGCGATGACCAAAATCGGCAAAAAAGGCAAAATCACGGAAGCCGATCTGAAGGAAATGATGCGTGAAGTACGTCTGGCTTTGCTGGAAGCCGACGTGAATTTTAAAGTCGTTAAAGAATTCGTTAAAAAAGTGAACGAACGGGCGTTGGGTTCCGACGTGCTCGAGTCGCTTTCGCCGACACAACAAGTCATCAAAATCGTCAACGAAGAGCTGACGGAATTGATGGGCGGGCAGCAAGAACCATTCCAATTTTCCGCCAAGCCACCGACCGTTGTAATGATGGTCGGCCTGCAGGGTGCCGGTAAGACAACGACTGCCGGGAAACTTGCCAACTACATGAAGAAAAAAGAAAACAAACGCCCAATGCTGGTAGCCGCCGACGTCTATCGTCCAGCGGCCATCAATCAGTTGCAGACTTTGGGTAAACAATTGGATTTCCCGGTGTATGCATTGGGAACCGAGGCAAATCCGGTGGACATAGCGAAACAAGCCGTTGAACAGGCCAAACTCGATGGCCGCGATCTGGTCATCATCGATACGGCGGGACGTCTGCACGTGGATGAAGTATTGATGACAGAGCTGAAGAACATCAAAGCTGCAGTCAATCCTACCGAGATTCTGTTTACGGTGGACGCCATGACGGGGCAAGACGCCGTAAACGTGGCACAATCCTTCAATGAACAGCTCGGCATAACCGGTGTCATCCTTACCAAACTGGATGGGGACACGCGCGGAGGGGCTGCGTTGTCCATCCGTTCCGTAACCGGAAAGCCGATCAAATTTACGGGTCAAGGCGAAAAATTGGAAGATTTTGAACCATTCTACCCTGAACGCATGTCTTCCAGAATCCTGGGCATGGGCGATCTGATGACGTTGATCGAACGCGCACAACAAGATTTTGATGAGACTAAGGCAGCGGAAATGGCCGCAAAAATACGCGAAAACACCTTCAATTTCAATGATTTCATCGATCAGATGGATCAGGTCACCAACATGGGGCCGCTTGAGGACCTTCTGAAGATGATACCGGGCATGAGCAATGTTCCGGGACTGGATCAAATGAAGATCGATCCTAAAGATGTCGCCCACATGAAAGCGATCGTGCTGTCGATGACGCCCGCTGAACGCGAAAACCCTGAGCTTCTGTCCCAAAGCAGGCGCAGAAGGATTGCGAAAGGTTCCGCAAGAACATTAGCGGAAGTCAACCGTCTGATCAAGCAGTTCAACGAATCCAGAGATATGATGAACAAGATGTCCAAAGGCAATTTTGCAGGGATGGAAGGTCTGCTTGGTCAAGGCCCGAAAGGCAAGATGGGTAAACTTGCCATGCAGCAGATGGCCAGACGGATGAACAAAAAGAAGAAAAAGAAAAAATAATAGGTAGTGTAAAGAAAAAATACTTTACAACTAAAATGAAAACTGGTAATATATAAAAATGTGAGATATAGATATATGGAGGTGTTATATAAATGGCAGTTAAAATTCGTTTAAAACGTATGGGTTCTAAAAGAAACCCGTTTTACCGCGTCGTTGTAGCTGATTCACGTTCTCCACGTGATGGACGTTTCATCGAAAAAGTAGGTACATACAATCCAGTTGTTGAACCAGCTGAAGTTAAATTTGACGAAGAGTTGGTTTTGAAATGGTTAGCTGAGGGTGCACAACCTTCTGATACAGTTCGTAACTTACTTTCTCAACAAGGTATTATGAAAAAATTCCACGACTCTAAGTTAGCTAAATAAAAGGGTGGTTTAAATGCCTGAAATTTCAGATTTAATCCTGACAATTGTCAAACCTTTGATCGTCCATGATGACAAGATGTCCATCGAAATCAAAGAGACAAGTGAGTTCATGGAATATCACTTGCATCTTGATGCCGAAGATGTCGGCCGTGTGATCGGGAAACAGGGACGTGTCGCCAGAGCGATCCGTACAATTGTATACAGTGTCAGAACCAAAGGCACAAAACGTGTCCGCCTTGTAATCGAAGGGGCCGAATAATCCGCTCCGATTGCGGGTCCGGTCTTTTCCACTCAGTGGATGCCTAACTTAATAGCGAATAGATAGAAGCGGATGATGATACAATTGTAGCAATTATCCCTTCTATTTTATTATGTACAGATTTTTTTGCAGGACGATTCAGTAAGGAGAGGTGAAAAATGGATAAATTTTATGATGTCGGAAAAGTTGTGAATACGCAAGGACTAAAGGGTGAGGTGCGTGTTATTTCGAGCACTGACTTTGCGGATGAACGTTACAAAAAAGGGGCTACGCTTTACCTGTTCCGCGATAACAGCGAGCCGATCACGTTAAAGGTTGCCAGCCACCGGGTGCACAAGAATTTCAACATGCTGACATTCGAGGGCTATAACCGGATCGAAGAAGTCGAGCCGTTCAAAGGGGGAACCCTAAAAGTTTCGGAATCGCAGTTGGAGGACCTATCGGATCATGAGTTCTATTATCATGAAATCATCGGATTGTCTGTCGTCAGTGATGCCGGCGAAAAATTGGGGACCATCAAAGAAATTTTGCCGCTTGGGGCCAATGATGTTTGGGTTGTTTCCAGACCGGGCCAAAAAGATCTGTTGGTGCCTTATATCGCTTCTGTAGTCGAGAAGGTATCCCTGGAAGAACAACAGGTGACAATCCACGTGCTAGAAGGAATGATGGACTGATGAAGATAGATGTATTGACGTTGTTTCCGGCGATGTTCGAAGGCCCGATGTCCGAATCGATCATCGGAAAAGCGATCGAGAGCGGTCGTGTTTCAATCACTTGCACGAACTTCCGCGATTATTCCGAAAACAAACACAATTCCGTCGATGATTATCCTTTCGGCGGTGGGGCGGGCATGCTGTTGCGCGCGCAACCGATAGTGGACGCGCTGACGGACATCGAGGTCCATTCGCCCGAAACAAAAAAAAGAATCGTTCTTTTGGATCCATCCGGAAAAACCTTCAATCAGGAACTGGCTGAGGAATTCGCCGAGGAAGAGCACCTTGTCTTCATCTGCGGCCATTACGAGGGATTCGATGAGCGTATCAAGCAACATGTGACGGACGAAATCTCGATCGGGGATTATGTTTTGACCGGCGGCGAACTGGGCGCGATGGTCATGATTGATGCGACGGTCCGGTTATTGCCGGCGGTGTTAGGGAATGAACAGTCGAACAAGACCGATTCTTTTTCGACGGGCCTGCTCGAGCATCCCCAGTATACGCGACCGCGCGATTTCCGCGGAGATGTCGTTCCTGAAGTGCTTTTCAGCGGCAACCACCAAAAAATTGCTGACTGGCAAGAAAAGGAATCTTTGCGCAAAACTTGGCTGAGGCGTCCAGAAATGCTGAAAAAGATTACCTTGTCGAAAAAACAGCAAGCGTGGTTGGATGAGATATTCCTGGAAGAAAAGGCTGACGAGCAAGTGCAATAACGCGCCCTGAAATTCAAACAATGTAAATGAAAAATACTTTACACGTCAAAATTATTGTGGTAGAATTCTACAGGTGAGCAGAGAGACTGCTCGATAAAACGATATTCCGCTGTGCAGAATGATTGTGTATGAATGTCGGTTGGAAGGAGAAAAAAACATGAGTCAATTACCATTGATTGAAGCAATTACACAAGGGCAATTACGTAGTGATATTCCTGCATTCCGTCCTGGAGACACTGTTCGCGTGTAGCTCAAATCGAAGTCGTTCGCTTCGGTAAAGTGCGTCGTGCAAAACTTTACTACTTGCGCGCATTACACGGAAAAGCTGCTCGTATCAGAGAAATCAGAAGATAAACACGGAAAACTTCCTTGGAAATCTGAAATCTGTGAAAAGTCCTTGTATATCAAGGGCTTTTTCTTTTTTCTCTATCACAGTTTTTAGCCATTTTTGGCTGTTTTGGACCATTTTTCACTCATATTCCCCCGAATTGTCCTAGATTGTCCGACATTGACTATCAGTGTCGTCAAAATAGGGCAAAATTTAGTAGTCAGCTTGACGACAAATATAATACGAAAAATACCAAAACATTTACCGAATTTAGCAACTTTTGAACCCGAGTTTCTTAAAGGGTCAGCTATTAGCAAAAAAGGCAAAACATGTGCTTTTCTACTAAAAAGTTGATGTGATAGGCTTCTATCTAAATAAATTTTAGGAGTTTTTATCGTGAAGCAAAATGATGGACGTATCATTTGGAAAAATCAAAGTGATTTAAAACTGATTTTAACAATTAATGAATTCATCGAAAAACACGGAATTAAATCTAGCCGTCAATACCAGAAAAAGCTAGCAGAAAATCCAAATTCTGCACCAAGCATGTGGTTCATTAACAAAAAATATGGATCATGGGAGAATTTATTGATTAGTATAGGAAAAGAAAATACTGATTATGGAAAATGGTCTAGAATGTCAGAACAAGAATTATTGGAAATAGTAGAATCTTTTATTAAGTGTGAGAAGATAAGTTCTCAGCGAATGTACGAAAAAAAATCAGTAGAGAAGGACATTCCTTCACTTAGCACTGTTAAAAAGCGGTTAGGAGATATACGGCCTCTTTTTAAAGTGAAAAATGAGAAACCTAGTTTTACTGATTTTGAACTGCTGTTAGAACTAAAAAATGAAATAATCCGCTTGGACTTACAAGATGATTTATCAATGATAAAGTTTCGAAAATTAGTTCAATCCCCAAAACTACCTTCAGTTGATACAATCATGAAAAGAACAAACAAAAATTGGGAGGAATTAATGACAGAGATAGGATTTGATTATCGAAGAATCAAAATCTATAAGCAGAGAAACAACCTATCCAAGACAAAGAAAACTAAATAGTAGCACTCTAAATCAGACGTTCAAAATTGAAATTTGGACGTCTTTTTTTATTACCAAAAAACGAAAGGAGATTTATTTTATGAAAAAGCCAAGATTTAAAAATTGGCGCTTGTTTGCGGCGTTAGCTTTATTAGGTCAAACACTCGGGGGATCAATTAGTCCGATGATTGCTTTTGCCGAGGAAATCATCCATCCACAAACGGTAACGGTTGAACTGGATTTAGCGCATCAATATGCGGTTGAAGGCACTTTTAGTGATGGTCGTCCCATGTCAGAAGTCACCGTGCCGCACTATGCTGTCTACAATGGTGTGAAACAAGATATTTTCTGTATTGAACCAGGAGTGCCAATTTACAATGAATTCACTCCAGGTTATGAGAAAAATCCATTACCGGATATGTCAGAAAAAGCAAAACTAGTTTCGGTTTTATGGAAAGAAGCGGGTACGGATGTGGATACTCATATTGTTGCTCAAAAGATGATCTGGCAAGAAGTCAATGGCTATACACTTCACTCTATCAAACGTTCCGATGGTAGTGCAGTAAATATTGCGGCTATTGAGGCAAAAATTAATCAAGCAATTGCCGACTATCAGAAGAAACCAAGCTTTCATAATTCCACAGTGAAAACCGTGTTAGGTCAATCAACGACTGTAACCGATACGAATGGCTTGAATTTATCGGAGTTTGATGAGGTTATCGAAAATACCGCAAACATTGATTATCGGGTGAATGGCAATCAATTAGTGATTACCCCGAATGCCAATTCAAAAGAAAGCGGTGTGTTAACCTTAAAGAAATCCGCTAATACAGGAACACCGGTAGCTTATAAAATGGCTGGCCAACAAACTTTGATGGCGGGGGCGATTGATAAGCCCAATACCTACACTATCAAAATTGACGTGGAAACTGAGGGCTCTTTGAAGATCAAAAAAATCGATAAAGAATCTGGTGACGTGGTACCTGGGACAGTTTTTCATTTAGATTTCGGCAAGGTACTTCCTGAAAAAGACGTGACTACGGATAAAGAAGGAATTGCGATATTGGATAGGATTCCTCATGGCACGAAAGTAACCATTACTGAAAAATCGGTGCCGGCGCCTTATACGATTGATACCACACCACTGACTGCCACCATTAAAGCGGGCGAAATAATTTCCGTGACTTCAAAAAATACGCGAGAAAAAGGTCAGATTATTCTGGATAAAACTGGAGTTGAAACAGGTAGTGATTTTTGGAACGATAATTACTCACTAGCTGGCAATGCTTTTGCTATACGGAAAGATAGCCCAACTGGTGAAATTGTCCAAGAAATCACAACTGACGAAAAAGGTCATGCGGAGACACCAAAAGATATTGCTAATGCTTTGGAGCTAGGAACATACTATGTGACAGAAACCAAAGTTAGTAATGGGTTCGTAAATACTTTTAAACCAGTAAAAGTTGAATTGAAGTATGCCAATCAGACCGTGGCTCTTGTTACCAGTAATGTGAAAGGGCAAAACCAAGAAATTACTGGTGAAACCACTTTGACGAAAGAAGACAAGGATACTGGGGATAAAACTCAAGGGAAAGCTGAGTTTACAGGAGCTGAATATACTCTCTTTACTGCAAAAGATGGTCAAGCTGTTAAATGGAGCGAGACTTTTAAACCAGAATTAGTGAAGGGCACGAAAGCTTCTGATGAAACTGTGACTTTGACTTTAGATGAAAAGAATCAAATTGCTGCTAAACACTTAGCAATTAATGAGTATTACTGGCAAGAAACAAAAGCGCCAGAAGGCTACGCCTTAGATGGAAACAAGTACCCTGTTTCCATCAAAAAAGTGGATGATAACGAAAAAAATGCCGTGATTACCCGAGATGTTACGGCAAAGGAACAAGTAATCCGCTTCGGCTTTGATTTCTTCAAGTTTGCCGGATCTGCTGCCGGGACTACCGAAACGGGCTTTAATGATTTAACCTTTAAGGTAACACCGTTAGAAGGAACCGAGGAAATTACCGGTGCTAAGGATGAAGCGACCACAGCTTACAATGAACAGCTAGGCTTTGATGGTTATGGCAAATTTGAAAATCTGCCTTATGGGGATTATTTACTAGAAGAAGTAGAAGCACCAGAAGGATTCCAAAAGATTACACCGCTAGAAATCCATTCTACTTTCAAAGAAAATAAAGAAGACTATGCTAAGATCGAATATGTCTTTACCATTACCGAAAAAGGACAAAAGCAGCCGATTAAAACAGTGAAAGTACCTTATGAGAAGCTAACCAATACGAATTTCTCTGTTAGTCTGAACCGTTTAATGCTTTATGATTTGCCTGAGGAAGAAGACAGCTTAACTTCTCTAGCGACTTGGAAAGACGGAAACAAAGAATTGACAACTCTGGATTCTACAGAGCTAGTTGATAAATTGAGTTACAACTTGCATGAAATCAAAGACGATTGGTATGTGGTGGCTCAAGCAATCGATGTGGAAGCCACAAAAGCTGACCAAGAAAAAGATGAACAAGCGAAACCAGTCGTAATTGCCGAAGCAACCGCAACTTTGGCGAACAAAGAGAAAACAGGAACTTGGGAAATTCTGCATAAATTAACCGCCGAACAAGTTTTGGATAAAACCATTGTCTTATTCAACTATGTGTATGAAAACAAGGAAGCTTTTGAAGCGGGCGATGAGCCAGTCGCAAAAGATGCTAGTTTGAATAATCAAGCACAAACTGTCAATTGTACAGTGGAACGTCATGTTTCCATCCAAACAAAAGCGCACTTAGAAGACGGATCTCAGACCTTTACTCATGGTAATGTGGTAGATATGTTTGACGATGTGTCCATTACCCATGATGTTCTGGATGGCTCAAAAGAAGCCTTTGAAACCATTTTGTATGCTTTATTACCAGATGGTACAAACAAAGAAATTTGGAAATCTGGCAAGATTGATTATGAAGTGAATGACAAAGAATTCACCAAAACCGTGCTTGCAGAAAAAGTCGATACCAGCAAATATCCAGAAGGAACTAAGTTTACCTTTGCGGAAATCAATTACGACAAAGATGGCAATATCAATGGCAAACACAATGAAGATCTGAAAGAAAAATCCCAAACCTTAACACCAAAAGAAGTTCCGACAACCCCTAGTACACCAGACCAACCGGAAACACCAACTGTTCCAAGTGACTCTCAAGAATCTAGTCCCACAGTAAAGACATTCCCTCAAACTGGGGAGAAAAATTCCAACGTTCTCCTATTCATTGGGTTTACCTTAATCTTTGCGACTGCTGGGTATTATTTCTGGAATCGCCGAAACTAAGGTGATGAGATGAAACAAGTAAATAGTAAAA
Organism: Trichococcus sp.; assembly: GCA_030153215.1. Classification (GTDB taxonomy): domain Bacteria; phylum Bacillota; class Bacilli; order Lactobacillales; family Aerococcaceae; genus Trichococcus. Next base: position 36,925 of record JASKKA010000003.1, on the reverse strand, counting down.
ACCAATGTGTGCGATCGCCTCCTAAAAAAGTGGTCGCGCTATTTTTGTATCCAAACTAAAAATGAAAAGAGGAAAAAAATATGGAATTAAAATTTGTCGTACCAAATATGGTCGAAACCTTTGGAAAGATAAGTTATGCCGGTGAAGGCGAAATTCTAACAGAAGGATATGGGCGGTATACTACGGTGATTGGTCGTAGTTATCATTTATATTCCAGTAAGCAACGCGCCGATGATATTGAAGTGGTGGTCGCAGCGGAAGCCGGGGAAAAGGATTTTGATCAAGATCAACCATTGAAGGCTGTCAATCCCCACTTAGTTGCCAAGGGTTATGAAATCGAGAACCGTGGTTTTACCGATTACGTGTTGCATGTCGATGATTTAGTGAAAGCATAGGAGGAAAAGAATATGAGATTAACAGAAGGTATTGTTGTAGATTCCGGATTAACGTTTGGGAAATTGCGGTTTTCCGCATTGCGCCGGGAAGTTCGCAAACAAAATGAGGATGGAACGATTAGTAATGAGATCAAAGAACGGACTTATAATTTGAAATCCTCGGCTCAAGGTCGAATGATTCAAGTCAGTATTCCAGCAAATGTTCCATTACGTGAGTTTGCCTATGATGCAGAAGTCGATTTGGTGAATCCAATTGTGGATACTGTCGCCAATTATGTTTTCCGAGAAGGGACCACCGTCAACTGGTTCATTAAAGCGGATGATTTGGTACTGAAACGCCCGCAAAATCAAGGAACTTCTACCAATCAAAACGAAGGGAAGAAATAGGTGAAGAGGATGAAAATTGATGTTGAGCATATGATGGATTGTCTGGAACAATATGGCAAAGGAGAGCTAACCGAAGAACAAATGAACAAAGCTCTGACGGTGAACGAAAAAGTATTTCTGATTATGCATCAAGATTTTCTTGAACCAGACGAAGAAGAGTTCGATGTCTTGGATTGGTTAGATGAAGAAGGCTCTTTCTTCATGGTTGTGGAAGTAGATGAACGCTTGTGTCGGGAAGCCGAATCCGTATTAGAAGAGATTGGTGTGGAAATGCCGGATGCCATTGAAAGTTTTTTAAAGCAATTAGTTGAAACCAAGCAACTCGCCATAGCAGTAAATGACTAGCATAACTTGTTGAAATTAGCCCAATGAAATTTCTGTTGGGCTTTTTTCGATTGGAGGTGGAAAACATCAAATTGTACAAAGGACATCGGATACGAGCAAGCGATCAACACTTAATTTATCACTTTGTTCTTGGATGGTTAATCGCTTTGTTCATTGGCTGGATGAGCATCTTTTATTTTCAAGAGCTTAGGCAGCTAGATATTTCTAAGCTATCACTTTCCACTATTGAAATCACTTGGGCTATGAAAGATTTAGTCCGTCTGCTTGGAAGTCTGGCGCTTTCGGGAAGTCTAATGTTATTTTATATTCATTTTTTTCATGATCACTGGCGAAGTCTGTGGCATCGACAAAAGCTAGCCCGGATGATTCTGGAAAATCATTGGTACGAAGTGAAACAAACCCAGAGTGAAGGCTTTTTCAAAGATTTGGATAGGAGCCGAACGAAGGAGACCATCAGTTACTTCCCCAAAATCTATTACCGTATGGAGAACGGCTTGATTTCCATTCGTGTCCAAATATCATTAGGAAAGTATCAGGATCAGCTTTTAAAGTTAGAAAAGAAGTTGGAGAGTGGGATGTATTGTGAGCTAGTGGAAAAGGAACTCAAGGATTCTTATGTGGAATATACTTTGCTTTACGATATGATTGCCAATCGAATTGGAATTAAGGAGGTGGTGGCAGAAAATGGAGCTTTGCGATTGATGAAAAATCAAGTGTGGGCGTATGATTCCTTACCTCATATGTTAATCGCAGGTGGCACTGGTGGTGGGAAGACCTATTTCTTACTCACCATTATCGAGGCTTTGCTGAAATCTGATGCAGAACTATTTGTTCTTGACCCAAAAAATGCGGACTTAGCCGATTTAAGCACGGTAATGACTCACGTATACTCCCAAAAAGATGAAATTTCTACTTGTGTGGAGGATTTCTATGAACGCATGATGGCTCGTAGTGTGGCGATGAAAGAAATGCCAAACTACAAAACAGGAGAGAATTATGCGTATTTGGGACTTCCGCCCAACTTTTTAATCTTTGATGAATACGTGGCTTATATGGAGATGTTAACAACGAAGGAAAGTGCGGTGATTTTGAATAAGCTCAAGCAAATCGTGATGTTAGGTCGTCAATCTGGTTTCTTTCTGATTTTAGCTTGTCAAAGACCGGATGCGAAATATTTAGGAGATGGGATTCGGGATCAATTTAACTTCCGTGTGGCCTTGGGAAGGATGAGTGAACTCGGGTATTCCATGATGTTTGGTGAGGTTGAAAAAAACTTCTTTATGAAACGCATCAAAGGACGAGGTTATGTGGATACAGGCGGGAGTGTGATTAGTGAGTTTTATACTCCTTTAGTTCCAAAGAGTTATAACTTTTTAGATGCCATTCAGGACATAATACAAGTAAATCTTAAATCTAAAGAATAACGCTGATAAAGTCCATATAATTGTGTAAAAGATAAAAGGCCATGTAACAGCCCTTTTACGGTACAATGTTTTTAACCACAAAAACATACCTAGGAGGACGTTACATGACCCAAGTACATTTTACACTGAACAACGAAGAGGTTCAAAGTATTATTGAACATTCGGTAAAAGATGAAGTTTCTAAAAATATTTTGACCACTGTTTTCAACCAATTGATGGAAAATCAACGAACAGAATATATTCAAGCCGATGATTATGAACGTTCAGAAAGTCGTAAGAGTCAAAGAAATGGCTATTATGAGCGAGACTTTACGACTCGTGTGGGCACACTCGAGTTAAAAGTGCCTAGAACACGTGATGGTGAATTTTCACCGACGGTGTTTGAGCGTTATCAGCGAAATGAAAAGGCACTGCTCGCTTCAATGCTTGAGATGTATGTTTCAGGCGTTTCGACACGTAAAGTTTCAAAGATTGTTGAAGAGCTATGTGGAAAATCGGTATCGAAATCTTTTGTTTCTAGCCTGACTGAGCAGTTAGACCCGATGGTCAACGAATGGCAGAACCGTTCACTCTCAGGTACGAGTTATCCTTATCTGATGACGGATGTTCTCTACATAAAAGTCCGTGAGGACCATCGAGTGCTTTCTAAAAGCTGCCATATTGCGATTGGGATAACAGAAGGTGGTGATCGTGAAATCATTGGCTTCATGATCCAAAATGAAGAAAGTGATGACACATGGTCCATCTTCTTTGAATACTTAAAAGAACGCGGTCTACAGGGGACAGAACTCATCATTTCTGATGCCCATAAAGGCCTAGTGTCTGCAATTCGTAAGTCATTTACCAACGCAAGTTGGCAGAGATGCCAGGTCCATTTTTTAAGAAACATCTTCAGTTCCATTCCAAAAAAGAATTCAAAACCGTTTAGAGAAGCAGTAAAAGCAATCTTTAAGTTTACGGATATTGAACTCGCTCGAACAGCTAAGAATGCCTTAGTCGGTGAATATATCGACCAGTCTAAATATACAAAAGCTTGCGAAACATTGGATAATGGCTTCGAAGATGCCTTTCAATACACGGTTATCGGAAATGGTCACAATCGGCTAAAAAGCACCAACCTTCTTGAACGAATGGCTCAGTTCTACAAGAAAATATATTAAGTTTGATCAATGAGAGACCGGTAAAACATTGTATAGTATTTTACACAGGATTATGGACTTGATTGAACAGTATTGAAAGTAAAAAACTCAAAGCAATTGACAATACGTGATTAAATGGATACTATTCAACTTATTAATTGAACTATTTTAGTAGAAGAGATTGAAAATCTTAAAGGAGAAAAATTGAGATGAATCACACTAATAAAGAGTTATTTGAACAATATTCTTTGATGGGGAAAGCTTTAGCTAATTCAAATCGTTTGGAAATCATGAGCCTTCTTATGCAATCTCCAAAAACAGTTGAGAATATTGCAAAAGATACTGATTTATCTGTTGCGAATGTCTCCAAACATTTACAGACCCTTTTGAAAGCTCACTTAGTTAAAAATCAAAAATATAAAAATTATATTTATTATCAAGTTTTTGATGTGAACATTGAGAATATGTTGACGCTCTTTTTTGAAACCGCCCAAGATCAGCTTGTTAAGCGAAATGTGATTAAGCAAAATTTTGAAAATCCTAAAGAAGACGATTACATTTTGACGATTGAAGATTTAGAAGAAAAGATTCAGGCAAAAGAGGTTGTACTGATTGATGTAAGACCTTCAGAGGAATACTTAACTGCCCATATTCCTGGTGCTATTTCGATGCCTGTGCAAGAGTTGGAAAGTATGATTAATCACTTACCGAAAGATAAAGAAATCGTTGCTTACTGCCGTGGGCCGCATTGCTTGATGGCAAAAGAGGCAATTGCGATTTTAGAAAAACATGGTCGACAGGCTGTTCGACTTAGCGAAAGTGTAAATGATTGGAATTTACATCATATCTCTCATTGATAGAAAGAAATTGAAACTGCCTATTAATTAGGCGGTTTTTTTCTTGATACAAATATTTTGCCAGAGAAATATATTTATGTTAGTATTCAACTCGTTAGTTGAATAGGTTTTGAATTAGAAATTGTGGAGGAATGTAAATGGAATTAGATGTAATCGTGGTAACGTAGGAACAAAAAATCATGATTAAATTAGAATCTAAAGTGATAAATTTTTAAAGGAGGTTACCTATGATCTATGATGTAGTAATAATTGGGGCAGGACCCGGAGGTATGACCGCTGCTTTATATGCAGCACGTTCAAATCTTTCAGTGTTGATGTTAGAAAAGGGGCTTCCTGGAGGACAAATGAACAATACTGCAGAGATTGAGAACTATCCAGGATTTGAATCTATTCTAGGACCAGATTTATCCATGAAGATGCTTGCTGGTACAGAAAAATTTGGTGTCGAGTTAAAGCATGATACTGTTGAGAAAATTGAGAATGGTGGCAGTATAAAAATTATTAATGGCTTAAATGAAATGTATCAAGCCAGAACGATAATCATTGCCACAGGCGCAGTTCATAAAATGCTTGGAGTAAAAGGTGAAGATTCTTATTCAGGAATGGGTGTATCGTATTGTGCGGTATGTGACGGCGCGTTCTTTAGAAATAAAGAACTATTAGTAGTTGGTGGTGGAGACTCTGCGGTGGAGGAAGCTATTTACCTAACACAATTTGCCTCTAAGGTAACAATTGTCCATCGAAGAGATACCTTAAGGGCACAAAAAATACTTCAAGAACGTGCTTTTAATAACGAAAAAATTTCTTTTGAATGGAATGCTGTAATTGAGGAAATTAAGGGAAACCAAATGAAAGTGACCTCAGTTCAATTAAAAAATCCAAAAAACGATCAGTCGAAAGAAATTACTGCTGACGGAGTATTTATTTATGTCGGTTTAGATCCTATTACCCAACCATTTACAAGCTTAGGAATTGTAAATGATAATGGATGGATCAGAACGGATGAGAGAATGCGGACTACCATTCCTGGTATTTATGCTATTGGAGATGTGAGGGAAAAAGTATTACGTCAAGTTACAACAGCTGTAGGTGATGGAAGTATTGCAGGTCAAGAGGCATATAAATATATTGAAGAAAACTCAAAAATAAATGTATAGAATAGGTGAAGAAATGAAAAAAATTAATGATCAACAATTTAAAGAAGAAACAAGTCAGGGATTAGCATTAATCGATTTTTGGGCTCCATGGTGTGGTCCATGTAAAATGCAGGCTCCTATTTTGGATGAATTAGAAGCTGAGATGGGTGATAAGGTATCAATTTTTAAATTGAATGTGGATGATAATCCAGTTACGGCTAGTGAATTCGGTGTGATGAGTATTCCAACATTAATGATAAAAAAAGACGGTCGGGTTGTTGACAAGCTTGTTGGCGTACATGACAAAGAAACTTTAGCAAAAATATTGAATGAGTTTGCTTAATTAGCAAAAAAATTAATTATATTTGGATAGAAAATGTGACAAAGTGAATAGCCTAGTAGCCAAGAGCAAAAAATGTTCTTGGCTTTTTTCTTTGCAATGAATGAGGTGATTTATGACATTTTTAGATTTATTTGCCGGGATTGGTGGTTTTCGCTTAGGTATGGAACAAGCGGGCCATCACTGTATCGGCTTTTGTGAAATTGATGAATTTGCTAGGCGTAGTTATAAGGCAATTCATGATACTAGAGAGGAGGTGGAAATGCATGACATCACAAGTATATCAGACGAATTTATTCAATCCCTCGGACCAGTGGACATCCTTTGCGGCGGATTTCCGTGCCAAGCTTTTTCAATTGCGGGAAAGCGGCAAGGATTTTCCGATACTCGAGGTACTTTATTCTTTGAAATCGCTCGGTTCGCCTAAGTTTCTATTCCTTGAGAACGTCCGAGGGTTGCTCAATCACGAAGGAGGGGCTACGTTCGAGACGATCCTCCGAACGCTGGATGGATTGGGGTATGATGTGGAATGGCAGGTGTTTAACTCAAAGGCCTACGTTCCCCAAAGTCGCGAGCGGGTCTTCCTTATCGGACATTCTCGAGACGCATGTACCGAACAGGTATTTCCTATCATTGGATCGTCTCCAACATCTGATCAAAACATCAGAAACTTAGTAAATATCAATCCTTCCAATCGTGGAATGGGGGGCCAAGTCTATGGTTCAGATGGTGTAGCACCAACCTTAACAGGCGATGAAGGAATCAAAATCGCATTGCCGGTAAATGAGGGGATTTCAGTAGCCGGTATGTTGCCGGGAAATTTTGAACAAGGTAATCGGGTTTACGAGGTGACCGGAACAGCTCCCACTTTGTCAACGAAACAAGGTGGAACGAAGATCATGATTCGAAAAAATAAAACAGAATATCAAGAGGTGAAGCCAGGGGACAGTGTGAACCTGGCTTTTCCTAATTCCACAAGTCGCCGAGGACGTCTGGGAAAACAAAGTGTGCATACCTTATTAACAGGAGACCAACAAGCAGTCGTCACAAATCAGTATCAGATTCGGAAGCTAACACCTAGAGAGTGCTGGCGGCTTCAGGGCTTTCCAGACTGTGCTTTTGATCGGGCAGCTCAAGTCAATTCAGATAGTCAATTGTACAAACAGGCCGGAAACTCTGTGACAGTTCCGGTCATTTTTGATATTGCCAGAAGATTAAAGGAGGTGGATAGGCATGATTTATGATGAGTTGATTGGAGAAATCTACTGGGTGATTGGTAAGATTCAGTCAGATTCAGAACTAGAAGAAGAATTACGCCGGCTCAATTTTGATATTTGCAAAAATGGGGTGAAAGTCCCTGGTGATTCATATGTAATGGACGAGGAAACCGATGCTCGAATTGAGCTGAATCAAGTCATCAGTGAATTGGAACGGATTGCGGATCATGCAAAAGAATCGAATATCCGTCAAGACTTGTTTGAGATTAAGGCAGAGTTGGAAATTGGGGGCATTGCCGAGGAGTAACCGCCAAATAAACCAACTGATAGGCGCTGACCGCGGAGGATTTGCGAAGCAGAAATCCTCCGTGGTGCTGTGCCTGTTCATGGACGGCGCCAGCCGGCCATGATGTCTCACCCCCCGTATCTAACAGGGGGGTACAAAAACACAAAAAATAAGCAAGCAACGATTAAGAATTGCTGGTATATCAAGGATAATTAGTATTTTTAGAAAATGTGAACTCAAGTTGGATAGTTCACATTTTGAAATTTGGTGGTGAATCATCAATGAGAAGAAATTTTACAAAAGAACTATTGAAGGAAAAAAGGAAGGAGTATAAGGTCACTCAAAACAAATTGGCAATAGCTTGTGATTTATCACGAGAGTATCTCAATAAAATTGAGTCGGGAAAGAAGGTTCCGGCTAAAAGTGTCATGAGAAAGATTTTTCAACAGCTAGAAACGTTCAACCCTGATTTACCTTTAACTTTGCTATTTGATTATGTACGCATTCGATTTCCAACTACAAACGCACGAAAAATTATACAAGAGGTTTTGCATCTAAATTTTGATTATATGCTTCATGAGGATTATGCCTTTTATTCTTACCAAGAACAATATGTTATGGGAGATATTGTAGTGATGGTATCTCAGGAAGAAGACAAAGGTATTCTCATTGAAATGAAAGGACGTGGTTGTCGGCAATTCGAAACATTTTTACTTGCGCAAAAAAGAAGTTGGTATGATTTTTTTGAGACAAGTTTAAAGTTAGGCGGCGTGATGAAACGATTGGATTTGGCAATCAATGACCGTGCAGGATTACTGAATATTCCCTATTTAACCAAAAAATGCCAAAACGAAGAATGTATTTCCTTGTTCCGAACCTTTAAAAGTTATCGGTCGGGGGAGCTGTTGAAAGCTGATGAAAAGGATGGCATGGGGAATACCTTATATATAGGCAGTCTCAAAAGTGAGGTTTATTTTTGTCTCTATGAAAAAGACTATGAGCAATATATCAAACTAGGGATACCTCTCGACCAGACAGAAACGAAGAATCGGTTTGAAATTCGGTTGAAAAATGAACGTGCTTATCACGCAATTATGGATTTGATGAAAGGGAGAAGTATTGAGAGCACTACGTTTTCAATCATTACTCGCTACATGCGAATTGCAGACAAGGTACAAGGAAAAAGAAGAACCAACTGGCCTCTTAATGAAAAGTGGGGCCGATTTGTCGGTCGAAATCGTAAAGAAATTCAATTGACCTCAGAGCCAAAGCCGTACACGATAGAACGAACTTACAACTGGTTAGGAAGGCAAGTCGCCCCTACTTTAAAAATGACGATTGAATTGGATCGTATTAGAGGAACCTCTTTTATTAGTGACATGGTATTAAACGCCGAATTATCTGAACGGCACAAAAAGATTTTAGAACAACAAAGTATGGCAATTGAAAACTTGATTGTATGAAAAGAGGAATTTTGATGGAAATTGGAAAGATATGTTATTGGTTTTTGGTGGTAGTGGCGGGTCAAGCAATGGAAAAGAAAGGAAAGTGATGAAATGAATTTCGGACAAAATTTGTATCAATGGTTTTTGACCAACGCCCAATCTTTAGTCTTACTGGCGATTGTAGTCATTGGTTTATTTTTAGGATTTAAGCGAGAGTTTTCTAAACTGATTGGCTTTTTGGTGGTTGCCTTGATTGCGGTAGGTCTAGTCTTTAATGCTTCTGGTGTGAAAGATGTCTTACTGAATTTGTTTAATCGAATCGTCGGTGCATAAGGGGGAATCATGATGGAACAGATGCGTATTTATATCGCGAATCTTGGAAAATACAATGAAGGTGAGTTGGTGGGGGCGTGGTTTACCCCACCTATCGATTTTGATGAAGTGAAAGAACGGATTGGATTAAATGACGAATATGAAGAATATGCGATTCATGATTATGAACTGCCTTTTGAGATTGATGAATATACGCCAATTGAGGAAATTAATCGGTTGTGTGGCTTAGCGGAGGAACTTGAAGGAACACCAGTTGGTGAAGTTGCTTCAGAGATTCAACACGCTTTCTTTAATTCTTTTGAAGAAATGGTAGAGCATGTGGATGATATTGTCTATTATCCGGACTGTGATGATATGAGTGATGTAGCGTATTTCTTGATTGTTGAAAATGGTGATTTTGGCGAAGTACCAGAACACTTGAAGACGTATATTGATTTTGATGCGTGTGGTCGAGACTTGGAGATTGGGGGAAATTATTTGGTAACGAGTCGAGGTGTTTTTGAGTATCCATATTAACAAAATTATTGAAGGGTAGTTGATTTCTAAACTATCCTTCTTTTTAAAGGAATGATTTGATGAAGAAAATAAAAAGTTATACTAGTATCTGGGCAGTTGAAAAAGTCATATACGCGATTAATGACTTTCAGCTGCCTTTTCCTGTGACCTTTAACCAGATGGCTTGGTTTGTTTTGTCCTTGCTGTTTGTCATCGTATTTGCCCATGTGCCTCCGCTGTCTATGATAGAGGGGGCTTTTTTAAAATACTTGGGCATACCGGCGGCGGTTATGTGGTTTATGTCGCAAAAGACCTTTGACGGCAAGAAGCCATTGGGATTTTTACGGTCCTTTATCAGTTATCACTTGCGGTTTAAGGTTACTTTTGCAGGAAAGAAAGTCAAAGAAAAGAAGAAACGATGGGATGAACCTGTCACTTTGGTAAGGAGTGTAAACTATGTACCCGATTAAGTATATCGAGAATAATCTTGTCTTTAACCAAGAAGGCGAGTGTTTTGCCTACTATGAATTAGTGCCTTATAACTATTCCTTCTTATCACCTGAACAGAAATATCAAGTACACGATAGCTTTCGTCAATTGATTGCCCAGAACAGAGAAGGCAAGATCCATGCCTTACAAATTGCCACAGAAAGTAGTATTCGGGCCACGCAAGAACGATCGAAGAAAGAGATTACCGGGCGACTCAAAGAAGTTGCATTACAACGAATTGATTTACAGACAGATGCATTAGTATCTATGATTGGCGATAGTCAGATTGATTATCGCTTTTTTATTGGCTTCAAACTGATTGCGACAGATGAAGAGGTCAATCTAAAAAGTCTCAAAAAATCTTTCTTTTCTGGGATTCAAGAATTTGTCTATGGGGTGAATCATTATTTGATGGGGGATTTTGTTTCTTTATCCAATGAAGAAATTCGCCGGTATACTAAGCTTGAAAAATTAATGGAAAGTAAATTAGCTCGGAGATTTAAAGTCAGACGAGTCACACCGAGTGATCTGACTTACTTGATTGAACATATCTATGGTGAAAAAGGTACACCATTTGAAGAATATGAATTTCAGCTGCCAAAGAAAAAGCTGAAATCAGAAACGCTGGTGAAACGTTATGACTTATTACGTCCCAGTCGTTGTTTGATTGAAGAAAAGTCCCGTTACTTACGGATTGAACATGAAAATCACGAGTCTTATGTCACGTATCTAACAATCAACACGATTGTGGGAGAGATGGAATTTCCTTCCTCGGAACTTTTTTATTACCAGCAACAACAATTCACGTTTCCTATCGACACGAGTATGAATGTAGAGATTGTCACCAATAAAAAGGCACTTGCCACCGTTCGCAACAAGAAAAAGGAACTGAAAGACTTAGACAACCACGCCTATCAATCCGACAATGAGACCAATTCGAATGTTTTGGACGCTTTGGATTCAGTAGATGAACTAGAAACCACCTTGGATCAGTCCAAGGAATCCATGTACAAATTGAGCTATGTGGTTCGAGTGAGTGCAGAATCAGTTGATGAACTAAAACGCTGCTGTGACGAAGTCTTGGATTTTTATGACGATACCAATGTAAAACTAGTCCGGCCCTTTGGCGATATGATGGGTCTACATGAAGAATTCTTACCTTCTAGTAAGCGATATATGAATGACTATATCCAATATGTTACGTCTGATTTTTTAGCAGGACTTGGTTTTGGCGCCACTCAAATGTTAGGAGAATTGGAAGGCATTTACTTTGGTTACAATGTAGATACGGGGCGCAATGTTTATCTAAAACCGGCATTGGCTTCACAAGGGGTAAAGGGGTCAGTTACCAATGCACTTGCCGCAGCTTTTCTTGGTTCTCTTGGTGGAGGTAAATCCTTTAGTAATAATCTCTTAGTCTATTATGCCGTCCTTTTTGGTGGTCAAGCTGTGATTGTCGATCCAAAAGGGGAACGTGGTGGATGGAAAGAAACCTTGCCAGAAATTGCGGATGAAATTAATATTCTCAACTTGACTAGTAAGCCAGAAAATCAAGGCTTACTTGATCCCTATGTCATCATGAAGAAAAAGAAAGACTCAGAAAGTCTAGCGATTGATATCCTGACTTTTTTAACAGGAATTTCTAGTCGGGATGGGGAGAAGTTTCCTGTTTTGCGCAAAGCCATTCGAACCGTTACTCAAAGTGATCAACGAGGGTTACTACAAGTTATTAATGAGCTTCGAAAAGAGGGCTCAACAGTTGCGGAAAATATCGCCGATCATATCGAGTCCTTTACCGATTATGATTTTGCCCATTTGCTTTTCTCAGATGGTTCGATTACCCAGTCGATTAGTTTAGATAAACAGTTAAATATCATTCAAGTAGCGGATTTAGTTTTACCAGATGCAGAAACCACTTTTGAAGAATATACCACCATGGAGTTGCTTAGTGTTTCTATGCTAATCGTCATTTCCACTTTTGCTTTGGACTTCATCCATAGCAACCGAGAAATTTTCAAGATAGTGGACTTGGATGAGGCGTGGAGTTTTCTTCAAGTGGCACAAGGAAAAACATTATCGAATAAGCTCGTTCGTGCTGGGCGGGCCATGAATGCCGGAGTTTATTTTGTTACGCAAAATAGTGATGATTTACTGGATGAACGCTTGAAGAATAATATCGGGTTGAAGTTTGCGTTTCGCAGTACCGATATTCATGAAATCAAGAAAACCTTGGAATTCTTTGGCTTGGATCGAGAAGATGAAAGCAATCAAAAACGCCTGAGAGATTTGGAAAACGGTCAGTGTTTAATGCAAGATTTGTATGGGCGAGTAGGTGTGGTTCAAGTTCATCCAGTCTTTGAAGAACTCTTCCATGCTTTTGATACCCGTCCACCTATTCATGAGAGAATGGAGTGAGGGGATGAAAAAGAAACTTTTTCGGATTGTGGGAATCGTTTTTATTAGCATCATCACTCTGACAGTTCTATTGAGTTTAGTCGGTACGATAGCTGAGGCAACAGGTCTGGTTGATGATACAGTTGAAGCCGGAAATCTTTATTCCCAATATTCACTTGGTAACTATCAGTTGGATTTCTTTGTGGATAGTTCATGGGATTGGCTACCGTGGAATTGGGGCGATGGCTTAGGAAAGAGCGTAATGTATGGTCTTTATGCCATTACTAATTTCATTTGGACGGTGAGTTTGTATTTGTCGAACGCCACGGGTTATGTGGTTCAAGAAGCTTATAAACTAGATTTCATTTCGGATACGGCTGAAAGTATTGGAAAGAATATCCAAACATTGGCTGGTATTACTGAAAATGGACTCCAGACCTCCGGATTTTATTTTGGGTTTCTATTATTGATGATTTTAGCTCTAGGGGTGTATGTGGCGTATACCGGATTATTAAAACGAGAAACCACGAAAGCAGTTCGAGCCGTGATTAATTTTGTGATGATTTTTCTACTTTCGGGTTCTTTTATTGCGTATGCGCCTACCTATATCACAAAAATTAATGACTTTAGTTCAGATGTTAGTGAAGCGGCTCTTAGCCTTGGGACCGAGATTGTTGTACCCAATTCAAAAAGCCAAGGAAAAGATAGCGTGGATTTGATTCGGGATAGTTTGTTTTCAATTCAAGTCCAGCAGCCTTGGTTACTCTTGCAATTTGATGATTCCAATATAGAGGAAATTGGCGAAGATCGGGTCAACAAGATTCTATTCGTGAGTCCGGATGAAAACAAGGGCAAGGATCGGGAAGAAGCGGTCAAAGCGGAGATTGAAGACAATGACAATGCGAATCTAAGTATAACCAAGACCATGAGCCGCTTAGGGACCGTGATTTTTTTGGTGCTGTTCAATATTGGGATTTCCTTCTTTGTCTTTCTTCTGACAGGAATTATGTTGTTTTCACAAATTCTCTTCATTATCTTTGCGATGTTTCTACCTATTAGCTTTTTATTGTCGATGTTGCCAACTTATGAAAGTTTGGGGAAAAAGGCGATTATTCGCTTATTCAATACGATTATGATGCGAGCGGGAGTGACCTTGGTTATCACCACGGCATTCAGTATTTCTACCATGTTTTTCAATATTTCAGCGACCTATCCCTTCTTTATGGTAGCATTTCTGCAAATTGTGACTTTTGCCGGGATTTATTTCAAATTGGGGGACATTATGAGTATGTTCAACCTCCAAAGCAATGATAGCCAGTCAATGGGCAGACGTGTCATGCGGAAACCGCAAATGTTGATGAATCGTAAACTACGGCAACTTAATCGAAATGTTGGGCGAACATTGGCTTTTGGTGGTGGTGCAGCAGTTGGTGGGAAACTAGCAAAAGATCAATCAAAAACCAGATCGAAGTCTTCTGGTTGTTCTCCACGAAAGAATCCATCATTATCTAACAATAAAGAGGTAATATCTGACCCGAATAAGGAAAATCCAATCTCAAAAAATAAGAAACAATCTCGAATGAATTTGGCCGGAAGAAAAATCGGCAAGGGACTAGATACCCAATCAATGGTAAAAGCCAAAGCACAACAAGTAAAGGATCAAGTAAGGAATACACCAACTAATTTGAAATACAATCTGCATAAAGAAATCGAAAAGACGAAAAAAGCACCAGAAGAATTCAAGCGTGGACTTGTCCAAGAAAAAGCGAATCGAGCGGAGTTGCGAGAAAAACAACGACAACGTAGAGATGAAAAAATGGCTGAAAAGCGGAAAGTATTGGGAAATTCAGCAAATCGTCATAGAAAAGGTAGGAGCAATGTTCCGATAAAAGAGGAATCCAAATCTCAGAAAAGTAAGATACCAAAGAATGTACCAGCCAATCGAATTGTAAAAATGAATTCGAATCCTGAAATCAAAAGAAGACTCTCAAATCAAAAATTGAGTACGAAAGAAAATAATCAACCAGTAAGAAAAGTGACTCCTATCCAACAGGCGAAGAAGCGATCTATTCTTGCAAAAGCAGGCAATCGAAAAGTACAAAAAAGAGTGAGTCATCCTCCAAAACTAAGGCCGGGTGAGACTAAATGACCATAAGAAATTTGAGTACAATCTCGTTGGCAATCCTGACGATTTCTTTTATGGGCATCTTGATGTGTGTCGGCTTATTATTTGGTGAGGATAGTGAAGGAAGCAACAGTTCTGGTACCTCTCCCGGTGGCAGTAGTGTCTCAGAAGAAGTATTAAAACATCGGTCACTGGTAGAAAAGTATGCCAAGGAATCGGACATTTCAGATTATGTACCGATTCTTTTGGCGATTATTCAAGTGGAGTCGGGTGGTACAGCAAAAGACGTGATGCAAAGCTCTGAATCAGCTGGCTTACCACCTAATTCTTTAGATACCGAGGCATCCATTAAACAAGGGTGTTTCTATTTTGCTTCTCTGGTTAAACGAGCTAAAGAGTTAGGCTGTGATCAAGATAGTATCATCCAAGCCTATAATTATGGTGGAGGCTATATAAATCATGTCGCAAAAAATGGAAAGAAGCATAGTTTTGCTTTGGCGGAATCCTTTTCAAAAGAAAAATCAGGTGGTCAAAAAGTTGATTACCCCAATCCAATCGCCATTAAAGAAAATGGCGGGTGGCGCTACAACTACGGAAATATGTTTTATTGTTTGTTGGTGAAACAATATCTGACCACGATACAGTTTGATGATAAAACAGTCCAAGGGATTTTTGACGAGGCATTTAAGTATGAAGGAATGGCTTATGTATTTGGTGGATCAAGTCCCGCAACGGGTTTTGATTGCAGTGGCTTAACTCAATGGTGTTATGCCAAAGTTGGTCTGAAACTTCCACGGGTGGCACAGGATCAGTATGATGCCATGAGTCATATTGACCTAAAAGATGCCAAGCCAGGAGATTTAATTTTCTTTCACTCAACTTATGATGCTGGTACTTACGTGACTCATGTCGGCATTTATGCAGGAGAGAATCAGATGTTCCATGCGGGAGATCCAGTGGGCTGGACGAATCTTACCGAACCCTATTGGCAGCAACATCTTATCGGAGCCGGTCGATACAAACAATAGAAAAGAGGAATGGAAAATGAACATAAAAATTGAACGAAGTCAGAAGGAGAAGACTCCAAAAAAGAAGAAAGAACGAGTAATTTCAGTGGGCAAGCATCGAAAAATGGTTCTTGTCCTTTGGTTTTTATTGTTTTGTAGTCTCGCTTTTGGGATATACAAAAATTTCACAGCAATTGACCGACACACGACTCATGAGAAAGTGGTTGTGAAAGAAAAAATAGTGAATACTTCTGGTGTCGAGAACTTTACGATTGATTTTGCGAAGGAGTATTTTTCTTGGAAGAATGACAAAGAAGCCATCGAAAAGAGAATGACTACTCTTGAACAATATCTGACTGAGGAAGGGGTGACTTTAAGTCAAGATATGGTTCGAGCGGATATTCCCACTAGTTCCGAAGTTCAAGTAGTAAAAATTCTAGATGTTGAGAAGCACTCAGAAGAATTTGTTATTTCATTTTTAGTGGAGCAAAAGATTACAGAGGGGAAAAAGACACAACAGGTTTTTTCTGCATATCAAGTGAGGATATTTGAAGATAAAAAAGGCAACCATATTGTGACGAGTCTGCCTACGATGATTGGAAAACCAGAAAAAGTGAAGTATGAGGAAAAACCAGTGGCAAGTGATTCAGAAATTGATGCCAAAACAGCGGAAGAAATCACTGAATTTTTAGAGACATTTTTCAAGCTTTATCCAACTGCATCAGAAAAAGAACTTGAGTATTATGTAGAAAATGATGTTATGCGACCAATCAATTCGAATCTTAAATTTGTGGAATTAGTGAATCCAATTTATACACAAAATGAAAAAAGTATTCAAGTGAGAGTTGATGTAAAATACCTTGATACTCTATCAAAAGTAACGAATTACTTTCAGTATGAATTGGAATTACAAAATGATGGAAATTGGAGAATTATTGTCTCTGAATAAAAACAAGTTAGAATAATAGGTGAATGATGTTATTGTTGGTAGAGTGAATTCACCAAGTAAGGTGGATCAATCATGGGGAACCGTATCATAAATGATGCGGTTTTTTAGTATTAATTTCTGAGATTAATATTGATTTAATGGTTTTTTTGGAAGGGAACCGCAGGAGAAAATGATACGAGTGTCCTAGTTAATCTGTATCATTTAGTGGAGCAAGGCTAAGTAATGCGTATGAAATCAAGGTTCTATAATATTTTGTGTTGGTGGAAAATCGAAACCGATTTTCTGCCAACACTTTTTTCTTGTATGCAAATCAAAAAGAGACTCACAAAAGAAATAAGCATCTGTATCTGTTCATAAAACTGTCTCCTAAGTTTAGTGTCAATTTATTTGACGGATATTTATAAGTTACTATCGGTTTGGATTGGTAACACTAAATTGGGAATAACTACATCCTTGACTTGGGATGTAGCAGTACGCTCTTAGTGCTAAAATTGAAAATCATAATTTGATGCTACTGCCGGGAGTTATTCGGCAGACTTATCCTACACACTTACATTAAACAACATCTATGAGTGACTTTTCTAGTTACTGATTCTTTTTGCGGGAAATAGAAAAGTCATTTTTTCGAAAAAAACTCAGAAAATACTACTTGTAATAATTCTGGACAGCCACTATGATAGCAACAACAGGAAAATCTACTAAGTACAGCCAGAGACTTGTACTCAGCTAACTAGTTTATTCCAGAATGCTGCATAATTTGATAGATTCATACTTTTATGTTTTTTTGCATATCGAAGTAGGTAGTCATATTTTGACTATCCAATTTGATAAAATATCGTTTATGCGAAACGTACTATAGTTGGTGCATCACTAGAGTTAAAAGTGTACAATGCTTAGTTTTTTTGAATCTTTATCGCAAATAGCTTCAAAAAACACTTTTTTGGATACTTTGGAAATATTTAGTTGAGTATAGTATAATATGAACAATTGTGACAAATAACAATTTTTTGGGAGTGAGTAAAGTTAGATGGGAAGACCCTTAGCAAAAGGCCTAGCTGTCGTAGCCGTCGGTATCGGAGCACTGGGTATATGTTACATCGGTTACCGAGCCGATAAAACACATCAGTATGAACAACGAGTTCAGTACGCCAATAGCACCATTGCAAAAAGCCAAGAGCAGTTAGTGACTCTCACAAAAACCATTGATTCGTTTTATCAAGAAGGTCAATCAATTTTTTTGAGAGAAAATTTGACGGAGTCCGAGCTTGCGGCCGTACGAGGAAAGCTTGAATCTGTCAAAGTTGATGCTGAAGAATACCATATTCAAGCAGAAGACCTAACAGACGATGCTGGGGGGATTCAAGAGACCAAAGACGCCCTTGTGAAAAAAGTTAATTTGGTCAATGACAAATTAACTATTCAAGAAAAGACCAATAACTTGTTTGAGAATCCTGTGAGTTCTTGGCAGAAGCCGATTAATGATGTAGTGATTAAAAAAGACATTTCAGACGAATCAATCGGAGAAATTCGAGAAACCTTGAAACTGTCGACGTTAGCTGACCAATGGCAAAAAAATATCACTGAGTATCTAGATTTTGCCAATGCACAGTTGACTAGGATTAAGAACATTGAAGCAACCATCGACAGCTTACTTAAAAATGGTCAAATCACAGACAAGGCAAATTATGAAAGCTATATTGCCTTAGCAGAGAGCATCGGTCAAGTTCGTAATCTCACCTATAAGGAATCCTTTACAGCCTCACTGAACACCATAAGTGAGCAGTTAGGATACGGTACCTTGTCACCAGGTGATAGCGGTGAGTCGGGAAATGAGTCTTCTGATGAAGGTAATTCTCATGAAGAAGCATTCACCGAAGAATATGCTGAGCCTGACGACGAACAGTAAACAGTCTTTGTAGAAAATGAAAGAGAAAGTGGGAACACTAATGGAAGAGACAATCAGTTTGAAGGAAATATTTGACATCTTAAAGAAGCATGTCGCTGCAATATTGATTAGTATGTTCGCTGGCTTGGCTCTGGCAAGCGTGGCGACGTTTTTTATCATTACGCCGAAATACAATTCACAAGCCCAATTGATTGTTAAACTACCTCGAACAGATGCGACCAATGCGGGGGATGTCAATACGAACTTATTGATGATTAATACGTATAAAGATATGATTACTGGCGACTTGGTCATGAGCACTGTCAAAGATCGTCTGGAGTCAGAATATGATCTGGATAAAACTGTCAGTGAACTCAAAGACGCTATCCAAGTCCAACAATCCCAGAATTCCCAAATGTTTTCCATCGTAGCAACCGATACAAAACCGGTGAATGCGGAACATATCGCCAACACCACAGCGAAAGTCTTCCAAGAAAATGCCAAAGATGTTTTGGATGTCGACAAGATTTCAATCATTTCAAATGCACAAGCCTCCATGACACCAGTCTCTCCCAACAACAAGCTGAACTTAGCAATCGGCTTGGTTCTAGGGATGATGGTAGGGGTTGGCTTGGCCTTCTTATTGGAACTGTTGGACCGTACCGTCAAAGATAGCCGGTTCGTAGCAGAAAATCTCGGCTTTACCATCCTTGGCTCAGTCCCACAAATGACAGATAAAGAGCTTAAGAAGACCACGAAATCAATCGCTGCAGTGCAAAAGCAGGACAATTCCACAACCAAACAAGACAAAGCTCGTCGCAGTCGCTCACGAGTATAGGGAGATATCGATTATGGGAAAACGAAACAGTAAACATCATAGCCAACAAACTAGTGCCGTCAGTCTCATCACACTAGCAGACAAAACGTCACCAATCTCAGAACAATACCGGACGATTCGGACCAATATCCAGTTTGCTTCAGCAGACAAAAAAATTCAGACCATCGTCGTGACTTCCTCTGGACCATTAGAGGGTAAATCCACTACTTCAGCGAATCTTGCCGTAGTTTTCGCTAGTTCCGGTCAACGTGTGCTTTTGGTGGATGCGGATATGCGTAAGCCAACGGTTCACAAAACATTTGGGTTAAGTAATGATACCGGTCTGAGCCTCGTCTTGAGTACCAATCAAAGCGTCTTGGAAAATGCGCGCACAGTCGGAATCGAAAATCTGGCCATCTTACCAAGTGGTCCTAAGCCGCCAAACCCTTCTGAATTACTGGGCTCTGTACGTATGAACCAAGTCATTGAGGAAGCACGCCATCTGTATGATGTTGTTATTTTCGATATGCCACCTGTGGTCGCCGTGACGGACGCTCAGATTATGGCGTCAAAAGCTGACGGCACATTGCTAGTTGTTAGAGAAAACGTCACGCGAAAAGATACATTAACCAATGCGAAAAATCTGTTGGAAATGGTGCAAGCGCGAGTATTAGGCGTGGTGTACAATGGCACGCAAAATATGAAAGACCAAGGTTACTACTATTATTATGGTAACTAAGTTGAATTGATTTGAGGAGGAGATTGGATGATTGATCTTCATTGTCATATCTTACCGGGAGTAGATGATGGGGCAGATACGTTAGCTGATAGCATTGCCATGGCAGAAAAAGCCATCAGCCAAGGCATCACACATATCTTGTGTACCCCCCATCATAATAATGGGAAATATGTGAATCCGAAAGCTGCGGTTATCGATAAAGTGACTGAGCTCCAGGCGGAACTCGATCGTCGTAACCTCCCTCTGACCCTACTGGAAGGGCAAGAGGTGCGGATTACGGGGAATTTAGTAGAAGAAATCCAACAAGATCAGATTTTGTTTACAGATTTAGCAGATACCTATCTTTTGATTGAATTTCCTACGATGGATGTCCCAGCCTATACAGAGCAACTTTTTTTCAAGCTGCGAAATATGGGAAAGGTGCCAGTCATCGTCCATCCGGAAAGAAATGCGAAGTTTCGTGAAGATCCCAATCGCCTGATTCCATACTTGGAGATGGGGTGCCTCGCGCAACTCACCGCTCCAAGCTACATAGGTGTCTTTGGTAAAGACATCCAAAAGACGGCAAAGCAGATGGTTGAGCATAACCTCGTTCAGATGATGGCGTCTGACGCTCATGGTATCAAAAAAAGAACGTTTGCAATGAAAGAAGCCTTTCGCCAAATCGGACATGACTTTGATGAAGAAAAAGTCAAAGCTATGGAACAAGTGGCGAAAGATTTGATAAATGGGGATGCGGTCACATACCCAGATTATACAGAAGCTAAGAAGAAACGGTTTGGATTATTTTAGTTGAGCTGACGATGTTACTTATAAAATTTTTTGGAAATAGAGAGATGAGAAAAACAGGAGGAGTATGAATGGTGATGACGGAAAACTTTTTTAATATCATGAAGGCGGATGATTTAAAAAAGCACTACCAAGATCAGTATTTTAAGTTGCAATGGGTCGATCAAGAAAAATTGAAAAGACAAAAAGGCTATGATTTTGTTAAACGAGGAATTGATGTTGTTGGCGGAACTGTTGGATTAGTTCTTGCTTCACCACTCATGGCATATGTAGCTTATAAAATTCGCCAAGAAGAACCTGGCTCACCAGTGGTTTTTGCCCAAACACGGGTCGGGCGCAATGGCAAATTGTTCACCATGTATAAATTTCGTTCTATGTGTATCGATGCTGAAGAAAAATTAGCAGAACTAATGGAACAAAATGAAATCGATGGTGCCATGTTTAAAATGAAAGACGATCCTCGAGTTACCAAAATTGGTAAAATGATTCGTCGCACCAGTTTAGACGAACTACCCCAACTCTTAAATGTCGTTAAAGGGGATATGAGTCTGATTGGTCCTCGACCACCTTTGGAAAGAGAAGTCGCTGAATACACTCCCCATGACATGCAACGGTTATTGGTAAAACCAGGTTGCTCAGGTTTATGGCAAGTCAGCGGACGAAATGAAGTTGGCTTTGAAGAAATGGTGGACTTCGATGTGGAGTACATTCAAAATCGTAGTACTTTGAATGATATCAAGATTATATTCAAAACTATTAAAGTAATGATTAAGCCGAATGGGGCATATTAAATTAGAAAAAAGGGATTGAATAGACGTAAATGAAAACTATTAAAATTGGCATTGCTACCCATAAAAGCTATCAAATGCCTAAAGATGAGATGTACTTACCTATCCAAAGTGGCGCTGCAATGCATCCTGAGGAATTGGGGTATGAAAAAGACAATACTGGTGAAAATATTTCTAGTAAAAATGCCAATTATTCAGAATTAACGGCTTTATATTGGTTATGGAAAAATGTATCTGCGGATTACAAAGGATTATCCCATTATCGCCGCCATTTTTCAAAAAATAAAAATGTTAGTATCTTTGCTCAAGGGACATTCACTGATGTTTTAGATCAACAAACATTAATGCAAAAATTGGACAAAGCCGACATTGTATTACCAAAAAAGCGAAATTACTACATTGAGTCAATTGAATCTCATTATAACCATACTCATTACCCACAAGACTTGGTCGTGACACGAGAAATTATTGAAGCTCTATATCCTGACTACCTAGCTTCTTATGATAAAATTTTACAACGAAAATCTGCTCATATGTTTAACATGTTTATTATGTCAGAAGAAAAATTTGATTCTTATTGTGAATGGATGTTTTCAATTTTATTCGCTTTAGAGGAAAAGCTAGATATTTCTGAATACAATAGTTTCCATGCACGAGTTTTTGGTCGAGTAAGTGAAATCTTGTTGGATGTTTGGATAGATAAAAATGGCTGTTCATACGAAGAAATTCCAGTGATTTTTATGGAAAAACGATCATGGCTAGAAAAAGGAACTAAATTTTTGAAGGCTAAACTACAAGTGAGTAGGTATTAAAACTTGTTTTTTAGAAAAAATATCATGAAGGAAATTAAATTGAAAAACCAAGAGAAGTTATGTGGAATTTTCTTTCAATTTACGAGAAATAAATGGGTAAAAAAAGATTATAAAATTAAGAACTATTGAATTTATCACATAATATGAATAAAACAAAAGCCTGAAAAAAACATAATAAAAATAGTTTGAAAGGGTAATTATGATTAGAAAATTACAGTTTATATTAAGCTTTTTGCTTGTTTTAGGATGTCAATCAGTCTATACGAAAATGACAACATTTCCTGGTGATATATTAATAACGATAACTTTTGTGCTAGTATTGATTTTTTTGATTGTAATTCAATCAGAAGAAATGAAAATGATATTTAATAAATCTATACTAAAAATTTTTTTGACTAATTGTATGTTTATGAATAGTCTAATAGTATTAATTTTTGTTTTGAATATTTTTTTCCCATATAGAAATATGAGTCAAATAGGAAATATCAAAGAAAGCCTTATGATATTAGGTTTACTAATAGTTATTTTTGATCTAATTTATATGTATTTCTTATTAAAAAAGAATAATAAATACTATTTTATTAAGGATATTATCAATGGTGTTTTTGTAATAAATGTTATTTCACTTTTTTTCTATATTCTAGGCCCAACGCTAAAAGTTTTGTCTCCAACAAAAATTGTTAATATTTTTTGGGGGGGAGCACAAAACATAGCATCCTTTTATAATGTGTTTTTTGTAGCTCAACCAGGAGCATATTCTTTATTGAGCCAAGGAAGAAATACCGGTATCTTTGTTGAAGGTCCAATGTATGCTTTTGTAATTGTGATAGCAATATTGTTCGAGTTGTTCTTATTTGAAGATAAAAAAAGATATAGATTAATGATTGGATTAATTGCGTTGATTACCACGTACTCAACTACGGGACTCATTGTAACAGCTCTCGGCATGTTTTTTTTAATTCTTAAAAATTTAAAAAAAGAAACCGGAGGTGTCAACCTTCCAATACTAGCTTTCACACCGATCATCTTCTTTTTCGCTTCTTTTTTTATTATAAAATTATTAAATGAGAAGATTAATATGGGAAACTCTGATGATATACGGATAAATAATTTTAGTAATGCTGTATATAGTTGGGGTTTGCGTCCGCTATTCGGATATGGTTTCAAAGCAGAAAAAGCTGGAATTCTTACAGGACATACCAGTGTTTTTTCACAAATTATACAAGATGGTGGACTGTTATTTCTTTTGTTTTATACAATTCCCTTCATTAGTTTTACTAAATATTCTTTGAAAAAAAAGAATTTTGAGAATGTCTTTTTTGTGTTGTGTTATCTATTGCTAATTTTTAATACTGTAATAACATATACTACAATATCAATTGCTATTCTAGCTTTCTTAACAGCAATTAAATTAACAGATGAGGGAGAGCTGTTAATTTAATAGTAAGCTTAGAATTATTTGGAGTTATATTTGCAAATGAAGCTGCTAAAAAAGGTTATTAAGTAAATAAAGAATATTGAAAAATGTGATTTTATTGTTGGAAACATTTAATCAGCAGAAGTGAAAAAGGTTCAATTTTATCAATATGGAGTGTATATGTTCTATGCAGCTAAAAAATCATTTGAAATTTTTCTTCTATAAAAGTATGCTTCTATTTACATTTTTGATAGATTAGTCTATCTGTTGGAGAAATTTTTGGGTCTACAGGATTAAGTTTATTATTATTTTGGTACAATATAGAAAGTAAATTAAAAGATATTGTTACATTTTATTTGGAATCAGCCTTATGGATAGTAGTAGTTTTATTTTTAGCAACATGAATTGATTATTCTAGATTTCAACTTTTGGATCCTACTGGTTTTGCTGCGGTATTTCAGGGAAGAATACCTATGCACTCTGTTCATTTTTCATTTTTTAGTGAATTTCCTATTTTTATTTTTGTTTCTTATGTTTTGCTTTTTGTTTCTATTTAAAAAAATTCTTATGTAAAAAAGAATATATTGTGGTATTGTTTTTTCTTTCGTTTATTATAACGACAACTTTTTATAGTACACATAATGAAATGATCTATTATTTCATTGTCCTGTATTTTGTGATTACAAGCTTCACAAAAGGAAAGTTAAAATATAACTAAAAAAATTATAATGTTATCATTTGGTATTGGAATAAAGGAGAAATTTATGACAGTAAGTATTATTATACCAGTCTATAACGTTGAAAGATACTTAACTAAATGTGTTAAAAGCCTTCGTAATCAGACATATAAAGACATAGAGATTATTCTAGTCAATGACGGATCTACAGATAAATCTGGTTATATTTGTGATACCTTAGCCTTACAAGATTCTAGAATAAGTGTCTATCATAAAAAGAACAGTGGTCAATCTGATGCTAGAAACTTGGGATTAGATAATGCTAATGGGGAGTGGATTACTTTTGTTGATTCTGATGACTATGTTACTCCAGATTATATAGAATTTTTATTGAATCTTGCTATAAAAAATCAAGCCGATATTTCTATAGCTACATATACCTATATAACTCCTAAAAGAAGAAAAGATCGAGGTACTGGAGAAATGGTAGTTATGAACGCTGAGACAACTATAAAACGTATGTTGTTAGATGATGGATTTGATATGGGAGTATGGGCAAAAATGTTCCGTAAGGAATTTTTTAATGAGCATAGATTTCCAAGTGGAAAAATTTTTGAAGATTCATTAATAACATATCAAATAGTTGCAAATTCATCGAAAATTGCATTTGGTTCAAAAAGCATCTATTTTTATGTCAATAGAGAGGATTCAACTGTAAACAGACAATTTACAGAAAAAAAATTAGATTTATTAGAGATGACAGATCAAGCAGCAGATTTTATTCTTCAAAGATATCCGTCTCTAAACTTATATACACAAAGAAGAATTTTGTGGTCTAGATTTAGTACTTTGAATCAAATTCTAACATCTAAAAATAGAGAAAATTATAAAAATATTAGCTTGGATTTAAAAAAGGATATTCTTTCTTATGATGAGTTAATCAGAAGTGAAGTTATTCCTCGAAGAGATAAAATAGCTTACAGAATTCTTAAATATTTAGGGTTAGATGGCTATAGGTATTGTTGGAATTTATACTTAAAAATTAATCGATAAAAAGAATGGATGGATTAGTAAATGAAGACAGCGACTGTAACTTTACACACTGCACATAATAATGGCTCATTCTTACAAGCCTATGCGCTGCAAAAAACTATTTATAAAATGGGATATCCAAATAAAATTATTAATTTTGTACCAACTGCTCAATATTCGTTGTATCAGAATATCATTTTTAAAGAATTATCATTAAAAGGATTGATAAAAGGTGCGTTGAATATCCCACATTATAATAAATTAACTAAAAGAAAGAATAGATTTAATAATGTGCTTGATAATTTAAATCTGACTGATAGGTTTGATGAGGAAAATAAATTTGCTGAAGTTTCTCAGGAATATGATTGCTTAATTGCTGGTAGTGACCAGATCTGGAATAATGCTTCTATGCCAGATTTTTCTAACATATACTTATTGCCAGTAAACCAACACAAAATTTCTTATGCTCCTAGTTTTGGTAAATCACTTACAAATCAATTTGGTTCGGATATTATTGAAAGTATTAAGAAATTTGAATACCTATCTGTTAGAGAACAATCAGTTAAAGTAGCTTTAGATAAATTGATTCCTGAAAAACGTATTCAAGTTGTTTTAGATCCAACATTCTTATTGGAAAAAAATGACTACAATGAATTATACAATAACGCTGATTGTAAATTTGATGGGGATTATATCTTTTTTTACTGTATCAAGGCGAGCAAAGAAGTGCTATCTACTGTTAAGAAAATTAGTGAGATGCTAAATTTACCTGTGGTAACAGTATTCACTGGCGTAAATACTTATAAATGTCAAATTTATGGGCAAAAAGTTGATTTTGAAGCAGGGCCATCGGAGTTTATAAAATATATTCATGATGCTAAATATGTAATATCAAATTCGTTTCACGGGATTGTTTTTTCAATAATCTACAATAAAATATTTTTTAGAATTGCAGATAATGATGGTGGGAAAATTAAAACTGATGAGAGATTGGACTCTATTTTATCACTATTAGAATTAACAAAACAAAATGTTATTGCAAATACTGAGATTCACTTAAATAAGAATATCGATTTTAAAGTTGCTAATGATAATTTAAAAAAATTAAAGACGGACTCTTTGGAGTGGCTGCAGACTTCTTTAGCTACTGTTCAAGAAGAGGTAAAAAAAACCCAAACTGAGTTGATAAAGAATGAAAAATAAAATTGCTAAAAACACCTTGTTTTTATATATCTTAACATTTTCAAATTATTTTTTAGGACTAATGTTGTTCCCATACCTTTCTCGTGTATTAAGTGTTGAAAAATTTGGTTTGGTAGGCTTTTCGATGTCATTTGTATTAATTTTTCAAATGATTGTAGAATATGGATTCAGCATTTCAGGTACGGCACAAATTGCAAAGTATCAGTCGGATTTTGGCAAAATAAATGAGGCTGTTACAACTGTTACTTTTGCTAAAATATTTCTATCAATAATATCATTATTTCTGTTTTTATTTAGTGCTGTTTTTATTAAAATGATTAGAGAAAATTTTCTGTTTGTGGGGCTCTTTATTTTAGATTCCTTTATTAAAGCTTTATTACCAGATTTTTATTTTAGAGGAATAGAAGAAATGAAAACTATAACAATAAGAGCTGTCATTGCAAAGTCATTATGTATAGGGTTGGTGCTATTTCTAGTATCTGGTGATCAACAAGTAAATCTGGTTCCTTTATCTTATATTATAGGAGACCTTGCTGCTTTAATAATTACTGTAATAATGATGTTTAAAAAGGGTGTTAAGTTTACTTCTCTTAGTATTAAAAATATAATTGAAATACTTCGTGAGGGGTTTCCGTACTTCTTATCAAGAATTTCAGTGAGTATCAATAATTCGATAGGCACTTTTTTCTTGGGATTGAAATTTTCTCCATCGTCAATTGAGACAGGAATTCTATCCGGGATTACCAAAATAACTACTGCTGGAGATATGTTATTGACACCAGTAAATGATAGTATTTATCCACATATGGTACGAAATAAAGATTACAAACTTTTGAAAAAAATTATCATTTTTGGTGGAATAATTTGGTTTTTAGGGTGTACTGTTATTTTTGTTTTTGCTGATTTTGTATGTAGCTTAGTTTTAGGACCAAACTATGCAGAAGCGGGTATATACTTAAGAATCCTAGTGGTGAATACCTTTTTTGGATTTTTCAGTTTGTTTTTAGGATACCCTGCCTTATCTCCAATTGGAAAGGCAAACTATGCTAATGCGGCATTACCATTTGCAACTATAGTAAATCTAGTTTGTTATTTCATACTATGGGCTACAAATACTATTACATTGTTAAATGTTGTGATTGTTATGAGCGTTGTTAATTTATTGATGGCCATTTTTAGAGGTATTGCGTTATATAGAAATAGATACTTGATTTCAAAAAAATTAGGAGATTAGTCTAATAAGTGTGAGGGAGTTAAATTAAAGATGAATTACTTAGTAGTCGGATCAGGTCTTTTCGGAGCGATTTTTGCAAATGAAGCTGCGAAGAAGGGGCATCAGGTTAAGGTCATTGAAAAACGTGATCATATTGCCGGAAATATTTATACAAAGGAAGTTGAAGGAATTCAATTTCATCAATATGGTGCCCATATTTTCCATACTTCAAATAAAGAAGTTTGGGATTATGTGAATCAATTTGCGGAGTTTAACCGTTATACTAATTCACCAATTGCTAATTATCATGGTGAAATTTACAATATGCCTTTCAATATGAACACTTTCAATAAGTTATGGGGCGTGGTAACTCCTGCTGAAGCCAAAGCAAAAATTGACGAGCAGCGGGCAGTTTTAGGCGGCAAAGAGCCAGAGAATTTGGAAGAACAAGCTATTTCTTTAGTGGGCACAGATATCTATAAGAAATTGATTAAAGATTATACTGAAAAACAATGGGGACGTTCTTGTACTGAATTACCAGCATTTATCATCAAACGTTTGCCTGTACGCTTGACATATGATAACAACTATTTCAACGATAAATACCAAGGAATTCCAATTGGTGGTTATACACAAATCGTGGAAAAAATGTTGGACCATCCAAATATCGAAGTCCAACTAAACACTGATTTCTTTGATAAGCGGGAACAATTTGAAGCAGAAGCTGACAAAATTGTCTACACTGGAATGATTGATCAATATTACGATTATAAATTTGGGCGTTTGGAATACCGTTCATTGAAATTTGAAAATGAAATTCTTGACGAAGAAAACTACCAAGGAAATGCGGTAGTAAACTACACTGATGCAGATCACGCCTACACTAGAATTATCGAACATAAGCATTTTGAATTTGGTACTCAAGAAAAAACTATTATCACGAAAGAATACCCTGCAGACTGGCATCCTGGCGATGAACCTTATTATCCAGTAAATGATGATAAAAATAATGAACTATACCAACAATATAAAGATTTAGCAGATAAAGAAGGTAAAGTGATTTTTGGTGGCCGCTTGGGTATGTATAAATACTTTGATATGCATATGGTGATTGCTGAAGCGTTGAGTTTGACGAAAAAATATTTCTGATTAAGTAATTTGCAAGAAGTTAATTATAGGAGGAACAATGACAATGACTTCATTGAAATCTAGTGTAAAAAGAACTCTAGGACCTAAGAATGTGGCGTATTTAAAGTTTAAAGCGTCAAAATTTAGTTTATCAAAGCAATATCGATGGGATAAAAAAAAGTATTATGATAATTTTTCAAACGTCTTTTCATCTGATGAGAACCAATTAAATGCAAAAATTACTTTTCGGGCACATCAATTAGAAAAAGGGCTAAGTCATCGTAAATTTAGAGCGGGATTTGGCAAAAATCCTCTTACAGAACTATCTGGATTTCTTAAAGAATATATTGATAAGGGATATTCAAAAGAAAACAAGGTTTACGTAAATGCTCTAAGTTGTTTAAAGACCTATGCTGAAAAACACGAAAAGTTGGGGAAACAACTTCCCGAACACTATACAAATAATTTTGAATTTATTAAAAATGAGATTGCAAATTGTACTTCAAAAATTGGTGGTTTTGAAGAAGTTAATATTCAACAGAAATTAGATAATCAAACGAAAGACTATAAAACGCTTTTTGAAAATCGTTTTGCAATAAGAGAGTATTCAGATGATCCAGTAGATATTAATAGGATTAAAGAAGTAATTGCAATCTCAATGAAAACACCTTCTGTATGTAATCGACAATCCTCTCGAATTCGAGTGATAACCGATGAAAAATTAATTGAACAAGCCTTAAATATACAAGCTGGTTTCAAAGGATATAAGCTACCGCCTTGTCTGCTACTGATAACAACGGATACGAGCGCTTTTATTGAAACAAAAGAAAGAAATCAAGTATATATCGATGGTGGGTTGTTTTCCATGTCAATATTGAATGGTTTGGAGTATGTGGGTTTAGCAGCATGCCCTCTTCATACAATGTTTAATATTAAAGACGAAATAAGTACAAGAAAAGTTTTAAACGTACCAGAAAATGAAAATTTAATTATGTATATTGCAGTTGGGAATTTTAATCAAGAAAATCTATATTGTAAATCATTTAGAAATGATCCAGAAAGTATAACAACATTTTTATAAGATGAATGTTGTTGTCAAAGGGAGAGAGTACAATGAAAAAAGTCCGTAAAGCAATCATCCCCGCAGCGGGGTTAGGTACACGGTTTTTACCAGCGACAAAAGCGATTGCCAAAGAAATGTTGCCAATTGTTGATAAGCCAACGATTCAATTTATCGTTGAAGAGGCGATTGCTTCGGGGATTGAAGATATTTTGGTGGTAACTGGTAAAGGCAAGCGGCCGATTGAGGATCATTTTGATGCGAATTTGGCGTTGGAACAAAATCTTGCAGAAAAGAATAAGACTGAGTTGTTGGCATTGGTTGAAGCGACGACTGCCATTAACTTGCATTTTATTCGTCAAAAACATCCGCTAGGCTTGGGACATGCGGTCTTGCAAGCGAAGGCTTTTGTGGGGGATGAACCTTTTATCGTGATGTTGGGAGATGACATCATGGAAGATAAGGTGCCTTTAACGAAACAACTGATTGATGATTATGAACAAACTCAGGCTGCGACTTTGGCTGTAATGAAGGTTCCCCATAACGAAACTTCTAAGTACGGGATCATCAATCCAAATAAGGAAGTTTCTAAAGGTTTGTATGATGTGAATTCTTTTGTGGAAAAACCAAAGCCTGAAGATGCACCTAGCGATTTAGCGATTATTGGTCGCTACTTATTGAAACCTGAAATCTTTGAAATTTTAGAAAATCAAACTCCTGGTGCTGGCAATGAAATTCAGTTGACAGATGCCATTGATAATTTAAATAAGATTCAACGGGTTTTTGCCCATGAATTTACAGGCAAGCGGTATGATGTTGGTGACAAACTGGGCATGGTTGAAGCCAATGTGGAAATGGGTCTGAAACATCCTGAAATTGGCGAAGAATTGAAGACTTATATTAAGCATCTTGCTGCAACGCTATAATTACATTGTCAAATATATTTGATTTCCTTAAGTAATTGTTGATTAGGAGTTTTTTGATTTCTTCTATATAATGTCTCATAGATCAAATTTGCTTTGACATCCCCCACTAACTTAATTATCATTAAGAATAGTGTGTTATTGAGTAAATAGGCAGTACTTTTGTTTAACTTAGTCAGGGAAACGAGGGATCATTCATTGTCAACAGGGAAAAAAATCATTTTAGGAATCGTGGGACTAATTCTTGCAATCACATTGGTAGTAGTCGGACTTGGTGCCAAGGTTTACTTCGATGTCCGAGGGTCAGCGGATCAGACGTATGAATCTGTTAAACGTAAAAATCCAGCCAAGCGAGAACAGGCAGTAGACTTGGAAGAGCAAGATTCTTTTTCAGTTTTGTTACTTGGGATCGATACCGGGGATTTGGGTCGGACGGAACAAGGGCGTTCGGATACCATGATGGTGGCGACGGTTAATCCGAAAGATAAGAAGACTACGATTGTCAGCATTGCCAGAGATACCTATGTGCCGATTGTGGGTCATGGGACAGATGATAAGATCAACCATGCCTATGCCTTTGGTGGGGCGGCGATGTCGATGGATACCGTGGAGAAGTACCTGGATATTCCTATCGATCATTACGCTGCCATCAATATGAAGGGCCTGAAAGAGCTCGTCGATGCAGTGGGTGGTGTGCAGGTGCGTAACGAAACAGAGTTTACCCAAGATGAGTACACCTTTAAACATGGGCTAAACACTTTGGATGGGGATATGGCACTATCCTTTTCAAGGATGCGGTACGAAGACCCTCGTGGCGACTATGGTCGGCAGGAGCGTCAGCGGGATATCGTCGTGGGTGTGGTGAAGAAATTGTTGTCGATGGATGGGATTACCAAGTATCAGGAAGTCTTGAATGCGATGGAAACCAATGTGACCACCGATATGCATTTTGCGGACATGAAGAAGATTGCCTTAAACTATCGGGAGGCCTTTACCCACGTCAAGACAGAACAGATGCAAGGGGAAGGTTTCATGCAGGACAATATCAGTTACCAACGGGTTTCCGAAGATGAGTTGAAACGGGTGCAAGACATCTTGAAAGGTGAGTTGGACTTTTAAGTACCAATAGTGATGAATGGCGTCCTGATGTGGGGCGCCATTTTTGTGAAAGGAAGTGGGTGACGTGAGAGTAATCAAGAACGTGGTGGCGTTGCTAGTCGCGGTGGGCATCAGTGGTCTGTTGATCCACTTTATTGCTCTGCCGGTTCTAGCGGGGTATCCTCGGATTGCCCAGACGATGGAGCGTTTTGTCTATACTGAATTGGTGTTAATCAGTTTTCTCGCATTGGTGATTTGGTTGTTTTACCTACAGTGGTCTTTAGGAAAATTATCCGTAGTTTATCTTTATCTATTTTTTAGTGTGTATTTGTTCTTATTGTTCGTCGTTTTATTCACCAAGGCTCCCCGTTATCAGGCCTTGATTCTGAATCCTATCGACTTTTTGATGGGTGGGAGGCTAAGCTGGCTTGAGGCACTACTAAATGTTTGCTACTTCATACCACTGGGACTTTTGTATGGGATGAAGGCTCGTTATCGGGAGTTTGTCATCGTAGCTCTCCTGACGATTGTGGGGATTGAGACGATACAGTTTGTGTTTTACCTTGGCACATTTGCGATAAGTGATATCTTCTTAAACTTTATCGGTTGCCTGCTAGGATATCATCTTTATCAACCATTGCATGAGCATTTTCAGGAGTAGGGAGTTATGTCAAGGGCAACTTAAAATTGTAGGTTCGGGGGTGCGGACGTTTTCCTGCACCAAAATTTTATACAATACCTAGTTTCTTACGATAATCTAATGGACTTAATCCGCCCAATGAACACTTGATTCGCTTTTTGTTGTACCAAAGAATGTAGTTATCCAAATCAGTGATAAATTGATCAATAGATGTCGACTTCCAATCCTGCCCATAAAAGAATTCATTCTTGAGGCGCCCAAAAAAGCCTTCACAAGCAGAATTATCAGGAGAATATCCTTTTTTTGACATTGAACGGACTAAACAGGCTTCTTTCATTCGTTTGATCCAACCTGGCCAACGGTAATGTGCGCCACGATCAGAATGAACAATTGGAGAATCCTTTGCATTTAATGTGGCTATAGCGTTCTCTAACATTGAATTGACCATATCTGCATTGGGTTTTGTGCTAATTGTCCAACTAACGATAGCTCCATCAAAACAATCAATCATTGGAGAAAGATAGACCTTCCCAGAGGGAATATGAAATTCTGTAATATCAGTGAGCCATTTCTTGTTTGGTTGGTCAGCTTTAAAATCACGTTTTAAAAGGTTCGGAACAGCAGGAGTAATTTCTCCTCCATAAGAATTGTACTTTCTTAATCGAAGTGACTTCACCTTTAATTTCTCTTCAGTCATAATGCGACGTACCACTTTTTCAGATAAAGTAATTCCTAATAACTTAAGCGAACAATAAATACGACGATAGCCATATCTTCCTTTATTGTCATGAAATAATTGCACAATTAAGGAGCGTTCTTTTGAATATTTGTCTGGGATAGCTAATTGTTTCCTGTGATAGTAATAGCTACTTTTGGGCAAATCAAGAATTCTTAATAGCTCAATTACGCTATATTTGGAGCATAAGGCATCAATCACTTGTGTTTTCTCTTTGTTTGTCAATATGATTGGATCGATGCCAGGCTCTTTTTTTATTAAATCAGACGCCTGTTCTAAAATTTCTTTTTCTAAGCGCAGTTTGTATACTTCACGTTGAAGGATATCTCGTTCCTCTTTCAACAATTTGATTTCAGGAGTGACATTCATTGATTTCAAAGGTTTAGTAGCTCCTTTTCCAAGCAGCTTGTTTTTCCATAAGTACAATGCTTGTCTGGTTACGCCAAAATCATTTGCGATTGATTTAGCAGAGAGTGAACGAGTGCACAGGGCTAGGACAGCAGCTTCTTTTTCTTGTTTTGTATAGTGTATCGAATTTTGACGAACTTTACGAGTAGATGGAGCGTATTCTTCCAACCATTTTCTTAAAGTAGTTTTATTTGGATAGCCAAACTTTCGAATTGTACGTGCATAACATTGCCCATAATCTAAATAATGATTCACAGCAACTTCTTTTTGAGCAAGCGTATATTTCCAAGAAGTACGTTGATATTTTTTGTGCAGCTTATCTGAAGATTGAAATTCTCTAATCCATTGTCTGAGGGCACCAACAGAAGGATATCCAAGTTTTTTAGTTGTAGCAGCCAATGCTTGATCATATTTAAAATATAAATCAACAGCTTTTTTCCGTTCTTCATATGTGTACATGAGACGTCCTCCAAACTTATTTCAGTCCAAGTTTTTGTCCGCATGCCCTTCCTACATTTTAATGTTGCCGTTGACACTTATTTTGGTTAATTTCATGTTAGTAGTTGCTTATTGTGTGTTCTTTCAATTTATTTTGAGTTTATTTTGACTGGAGGAGTGAATGTGAAAAAACTTTTGTTAGGCTTGTTGGCAGTGTGTTTCTTAGGTGGCTGCTCTACCCAGGAGGAGCCCGAGGATGTGACCTATGACTGGACGCCACCTTTTGAAGATGTTAGTTGGGGGATGGGAGAAGATGAGGCTATGGAGGCCTTAGACTTGGATGTGGAAGAGGCGGCGCTGGATGTCACTCCCGAAAAATATCAGGTATTCTCTTTTACCAGTGCCATGGAGACGGAAGTGGGGATGGCTGCTCCTGACTTGGTCTTTGAGCCGGGCTTTGGCTTGATTGGCGTGACGTTGCGCTATATGCTGACAGAGGAGGAAGCTGCGGAGACTTTGACGAAGCTGGAAGCGGCCTATGGGAAAAGCGATGATGGCACGTGGTCGGGGACGAAGTTTGGCGACTTAGGTTTGTCCGAGGAGCAGGTTGCGGCCTTCAAGGAAGAAGACGAGGAAATCAGTGACAATGATTCGATTGTTACGATTCTATTGAATCAAGATAATCTAACGGATAATTACCAAGAATGCGTGTTTGAAGGAAAAGCAGCGGCAATACTCGAACACGTTCTACAAAACAATAACTCCTGAATAATTCATAGCTCTAAATTTAAGCTATTTTTTTGAACAAAGTGCCTACATTTAAATTAGGCAGATACATTCTTCCAAAATAATGTGTTTTCGAACAGGATATATACGGAAGAAGGCTATAATAAAAATTATTTGTCTATTTAAGGGCAGACTGACCCCTTGGAAAAATAGGTTAAAAATTTTTACGATAACTAGCCTAAATCCATTGCCTAGATCGCCGTAGGCATTCAAAAACCTTATAAAATTCAGTTTGATACACATGATAACTCGACAGTTTGAGATAGACTTGTCTACCTGTTTTAACGAGTTTTCCGGCAACTTTAAGCAATGTCAATCGTATAGAATGAATCGTCATCCCCCGATTCACTTGTTCAAATCCAATGGTCTTTAAAAAATTGACGAGGTTGTAAGCCAGGACACTGATCATCATTCTGACATGATTTTCCAGGAAACGCGGACTATCTGTTTTGTCAAAATAAAAGCCTGATTTCGCTTCTTTGATGAAATTTTCCATTGTTCCACGCTTGCAAGAGAGAATATGACTTCAGGCGAGACATTATCGGATAGATTCGTCACAATGAATGCGTGGTGAAAAAGAAGCTCTCCTGCTTCACGGATTGATCGAATACAAACGCGACGGGGTTTTGACCAGGATTGTGCTTGATAAGGGAGTGAAAAATACTGTATTTCTCGGTCTTCCCATTTTTTATTATCCCCATAAAGAACAGAGTGTTCAGCTAACTGACTTAACCTCCGATTGCTCTTTAATCGGATAACGTACTGGCTTTCAGTTGCTTCACAAGATTCATACACCTCTGGTGTGGCGAAGCCGCTGTCACCCCGAACCAATATCTCGGTATGAGGTAACGTGCTCTTGTAGTGGTGTAACAGCGGGTCGATAAAGGCTTTTACCCCTTTAGACGTGTACTGATTGCCTGAACGCAGTTCAGCTTTTAGGAAATCTCCGGTCAATCCGTCAAATGCAACTAATGGGTGATAGCCGTAGGTTTGATAATGGGCATTATAATCTGTTTGTTCTTGGCGTCCAAAGGTATCCAAATGTGTGGAATCGACATCAATGATTAACTCGGTGTCATTGCGAATCAAACGCGCTTTATCAATCAGCGACTGATTTAATGCTTGGAGTTGATCCATGTTCTCCTCGGTGAAACGATCTAAAAACCGTGAGATTGACGATTGTGAGGCCAACTCTTTTTTACCGAGTACAGCTTGAAAAACTGGATCCTGTCTTAATAGATTAGCTGATGAGTCTGCCGAGTACCCAGCAATTAACTGCATAATGAGTTGTTCTAATATCGCTAAGTTATCATGTGTGAAGTAAACACGTTTGTCTTTAATATGGAGCCACTGTTTGGCTACGTGTGAAAAGTCGAAGGTATTCATCACCTCTTTAACTAAGACCAAACCCGAATCACTCGATAAGCGACCACCTGTATGTGAAATAGTCAAATTTGAATTGAATTTTACCTGGTTTTTGTGTAAGCTAGTCATGAGAAGAACTCCTTTCTTATGGTTGGTTTCGACACCTTTACCATATCAGAATGGGGTTCTTTTTGCATCACTTAACAGG
>JASKKA010000047.1 GCA_030153215.1 Trichococcus sp. | reverse complement strand
GAGATCCGAAAAACCGGTTACGATGATGGTTGCCAAGGACAGATCCTGAGGTGGGAACTCCAGATTGCGGAAACCGATGCATTTGCAGCCGGCAGCATGCGCAGCAGCAACCCCATTTCTTGAGTCTTCGATGACGACGCAGTTTTCCGGTTTGGCCTTCAGGTTTTCGGCCGCATCCAGGAAAATATCAGGTGCCGGTTTGGAGCGTGCAACGCTCTCACCCGAAACAAAGTAGTTGAAATACTTTTCGATGTCCAAAGACTTTACGGCTTTATGGATATCCGTCAACGGAGAGGACGAGGCAATCGCCAAAGGGACACCAGCTTCATGCAGTCGCGCAATGAAGGGAATCACACCTGGGATCGGCTGCAGGCCGTCTTCTTCCATCAGACGGTTCCGGATGACGTTCGCCCGTTCCACCAATTCTCCGACTGGAGCATCCAGGTTGAATTCATTTTTCATCGTTTCCCACATATATTCATGCGTGGTCCCTTGGTAGCGGAAATGGTATTCCAGCTCGGTGTCCACTCCAAATTCCTTCAACAACATACTTTCCGATCGCAAAAAGAATGGTTCCGTATCGATGATGACACCATCCATATCAAATAAAACGGCTTCCAACATATTCTTACCTCCATATTCCTATTATGTGTACTTGTTCCCTTGC
This sequence comes from Trichococcus sp., assembly GCA_030153215.1. Taxonomy (GTDB): domain Bacteria; phylum Bacillota; class Bacilli; order Lactobacillales; family Aerococcaceae; genus Trichococcus. The sequence continues at coordinate 6,120 of JASKKA010000047.1, read as the reverse complement.
ATCCTGACAAAAGTTCCGGCAGCGGCTCAACCAAAACAGTAAGAAGCGCACAAGCCGAAACGGTTATCCGCTTGATTATTCGCTCAGTTCCTCGAGCGCAGTGGTCTGCTCTTCCCAATCCTGCATCAGCTCGTCCTGACGCGCTTGGAGTGCGAGCAATTGCTGGTTGAACTGTTGAACTTTTTCATGATTCCCATAGACTTCAGGCTCTGTCAACTGGAGTTCGATCGCGGCGATGGACTCTTCGACAGACGCCAATTCATCCTCCAAAGCTTCAACTTGCCTGGCCAGCTTTCTTTCCAATTTCAGTTTTTCCTTGGAAGAAACGTAATCCCCTTTGGCTTTTGAAAGAGGTTCGACAGCAGCAGTCGCTTCAGCAGCATTTTCGGCTTGCTGCAGAGCTGCCAGCGCCGCTTCTTGTTGTTTCTTCTCAATATAGTAATCGTAGTCCCCGAGGTACAATTTGCTGCCTTCAGCAGAGAGTTCGACAATGCTGGTCGCGATCCGGTTGATGAAATAGCGGTCGTGGGAAACGAAAAGCAGGGTGCCATCGTAATCGATCAAGGCATTTTCAAGCACTTCCTTGCTGTCGATATCCAAATGGTTCGTGGGTTCATCGAGAACGAGGAAGTTTTTTTGGTCCAAAGCCAGCTTGCAGAGCGAAAGTCTGGCCTTCTCGCCGCCGCTCAATGCCGGGATTGTTTTCTCGACATCGGCGCCTGAGAACAGGAAGCTACCCAAAATGCTGCGCACATCTTTTTCATTTAGTGTAGGGTGAAGGTCCCAGATTTCAGCGAGAACGCTCTTGTTCTTAGAAAGGTTGCCCAATTCCTGATCATAATAACCCAGATCCACATTGGCGCCGAGTTGGACGCGGCCTTTCAGAAGCGGAATCTCGGAAATGATCGACTTCAGCAAAGTGGACTTGCCGATTCCATTCGGACCGACGATCGCGATGGCCTGCTGTTTGCGGATATCTAGGTTGATCGGGTCAGCCAGGACCGTATCCGCATAGCCGACCGCGCCATCTTCGAGCGTCAGTACGACGTTGCCGCTCTCTTTGGCGATCTCGAAGGAGAAGCGGGCGGAGCGTTCATCGCCTTTTGGCTTGTCCATCCGCTCCATCTTCTCAAGCCGTTTGCGGCGGCTTTGCGCCATCTTGGTCGTGGAGGCACGGGCCAGATTGCGGGCGACATAATCCTCCAATTTGGATATTTCGTCCTGCTGCTTCTCGTAAGCTTTCAGTTCCTGTTCCAGGCGGGCGGCTTTCTCGGTCAGATAATAGGAATAGTTGCCTTTGTAATGCTGGATTTTGTGGCGGCTGATTTCGTAGACTTCAGTGGCGACTTTATCCAGGAAATAACGGTCATGGGAAACGATCAAAAGCGAGCCGTTATAGCCAATCAGATAATTTTCCAGCCAAGCCAACGTGTCGATGTCCAGATGGTTGGTAGGCTCATCCAAAATCAGCAGATCGTTTTTTTCAAGCAGGATTTTGGCCAAGGCGAGCCTTGTTTTCTGTCCGCCGGATAATTGGGAAATCGGACGATGGTAATCTTCTTCATAGAACTGGAACCCGTGCAGCACCGAACGGATTTCGGATTCATAGCCGTAAGCGTTCTTTTCATGCAACGTATGCTGGAGAAAATCATAGCGCTCCAAAGCTTTTTGGTAGGCTTCTTCATCTTCGAGCAGGTCCGGATCGCCCAAAGCGAAAGCCGCTTGCTCAGCTTCCTTGCTCAATTGGATGAGCGGGGCAAAAATGGTCAACATTTCCTGCCATATTGTGTTGGAGGAATCGACCGCGCTGTGCTGATCCAAGTAGCCGATTGTAACATCCTTGCTCTTGGAAACAGAGCCTGCATCCGTCGCTTCGATACCTGCCAAAATCTTCAACAGGGTTGATTTTCCTGCTCCGTTTCGGCCGACGAGCGCAATGCGCGAATGGTCCTGAACTGTAATTTGAATATTGTCGAATAAGACGCTTGCCCCAAACAGGCGCGCCAAATTTTGTCCTTGCAGTAAAATCATATGTAGTGTCCTCTTTCTGAATGAATACTCGCAGTTATCCTTTCCATTTTATCACAGCAACCACTGATTCGATAGGGACAAGCAAAGTTATTGCTATATTCACGTAATTGTGCATGTGAAAAACATCTGTGGCTGCGCTTACGATTAGTAGTGTATTTCACATGTTGTTCAAATAAGGCTTCACAATCAAGTCCGGTTTCGAACAAATTAGTAGATTTTTCACAATCAGATGATATAATAGCTAATATAATATGAAAGTTTAAGTATGTGAACATACTTTTTAAAGTTTGTGCCAACTGGGCAAACAATATGAGGTACGAAATGAAGAGGAAAGAAGTGGAGAAAATAATGTCGACGAATGATATTCCAAAAGCTACGGCAAGGAGGTTGCCGATTTACCACCGCTATTTGCGTTTTTTGCATAACGCTGGTAAAAAACGTGTTTCATCCACTGAATTGAGCGAAGCAGTAAAAGTGGACAGCGCTACTATCCGCAGGGACTTTTCATATTTTGGTGCACTGGGCAAAAGGGGATACGGCTATGATGTCGAGTATTTGCTGGATTTCTTCAGTAAAACCTTGAACCAAGACCGTCTGACGAACGTGGCTTTGATTGGTGTAGGTAATTTGGGGCATGCCCTGTTGAACTACAACTTTCATGTCAGCAATAATGTGCGCATCAGTGCCGCATTTGACGTCAATGAAGGCATCGTCGGCAAAATCCTCAGCGGTGTACCTGTGTACCCGATGACGGATATGGTGGAGCAATTGCGCATCCAGCAGATTGATGTGGCCATTTTGACCGTTCCCCAAGAAGTGGCGCAGGATGCCACCAACCGACTGACCGAAGCGGGTGTTCGCGGCATCATGAACTTTACCCCGATCCGTCTTTCCGTTCCGGAAAATGTCCGCGTTCAGAATGTGGATTTGACGAATGAATTGCAGACGTTGATCTATTTCTTGGACAATGATATCGGCTGAGCAAAGTCGGCAGCCGAGTGGAAGAAAACGTAAAAAAGAAGGATGAGGGGACCTCAATCCTTCTTTTTTTTCAGGGCTGAACGAACCCGTTCAGCTTTTCTTAGTTTTTGTCGATGCTGTCCTTGATCTTCAGGTAGGCATTGAACATGCGCACGCCTTTCACGATATCACTTGTTGCGAACAGCACACTGATGATCGCCATGAATCCCCAGCCTGCAGTATTCACGGCATCGACTGCCAACGAGATGAAGAGGATTGCGAAAACGAATCGGATGATTACTTGAACTAATAGATTTTTTAAAGTCATGATATTCCTTTCTTTTTCCTAAATAGCGGGCAACGCGTGTCTTACGAAATGAGTTGGGACAGAATCGGCAAAGCGGATACGGCATTCATCAACGCATGCGCAATCATCGGAGCCGCTATGTTTCTTGTCCTGTAATAAAGGTAAGAGAACCATAGCCCCAGAGAGCCGTAAACCAAATAGTGCCCATCATTATGCGCAATCGCAAAAATCAAAGCGCTGATGGTGGCTGCGCCGACCATCCCGATTGCGTCAACCAGATGCGTGACAATCGCTTTTCGGAATACAAATTCCTCCATCACAGGTGCAAAGATGATAATGTTAAAAATAAAGAACGGGTAGCGGTTTGTCAAGTCCAGCAATACTTCGGTATTTTCGGAAACGACTGGCATTTTGAACAAAAGATACTCCACATTCATTGCAACGATCTGGATCAGGACTGCTCCCACGAAACCGAAGACTCCGGTCGTGAGCGTTCTTCCGATTGAGGCAGTCGGTTGATTCGTAAGACTATTTTGTGGGGTCCATTTTTTTCTGCTATTCCATGCTACCATAAGCACCGTTCCCAGGAAAGCGAAGAATAACGAGAGATTCATGGCAGCTGTGATACGATCTGGCTCCGGAATGAAAAAAAGCATGAAGACCGGCAGCAGTTGGGAAGCGAGATAGATGAGGATGATCTGTATGGCTAACGTTAACCTGGAACGAATTTTTTTATTCATATAGTAATAGTACCTTTCTGATAAAACTGACGTTGTTGCGCTTGATAAACAGTATAGCATAATAGCGCAAAAAAATAGAATCGGAAAAAATCGGCTTCCCTCTTGCAAAATAATTGGAGATTGATTAATATAGAAATGTAACTTAGCACTCCAACTCGACGAGTGCTAAAATGAACTTAATTTTGGAGGGATCATCTTGTTAAAACCATTAGGAAACCGTGTTATTGTAGAAGTTGCCAAAGAAGAGGAAAAATCTATAGGCGGCATCGTTTTACCGTCATCCGCTAAAGAAAAATCCCAAACAGGTACCGTTATTGCTGTGGGCGCAGGTCGCGTTACAGACAACGGCGTAACAATCGAAATGACCGTCAAGGCGGGAAATACTGTCCTTTTCGAAAAATATGCTGGCACAGAAGTTAAATATGCAGGCACAGAATACTTAGTGATCAAAGAAAGCGACATCGTAGCAATCCTGGACTAAAAATATAATTCATGAGGTGAATCGATAAAATGGCAAAAGACATTAAATTTTCAGAAGATGCAAGAGCAGCAATGCTTCGTGGTGTGGATATCTTAGCAGATACCGTAAAAGTGACTTTAGGACCTAAAGGCCGCAACGTTGTTTTAGAAAAAGCGTACGGTTCTCCATTGATCACGAATGATGGCGTGACGATCGCCAAAGAAATCGAATTGGAAGACCGCTTCGAAAATATGGGAGCGAAACTGGTTTCTGAAGTTGCTTCCAAAACAAATGATATTGCCGGTGATGGTACTACTACTGCCACTGTTCTGACACAAGCAATCGTTCGCGAAGGGCTGAAGAACGTTACTGCAGGAGCAAATCCTGTAGGAATCCGTCGCGGCATTGAGTTGGCGACACAAGCAGCTGTAAAAGGTTTAGCGGAAATTTCCCAAACCGTTAATTCGAAAGAATCAATCGCACAGGTCGCTGCTGTATCGTCTGGATCGAAAGAAATCGGCGAATTGATTGCGGAAGCGATGGAGAAAGTCGGCAACGACGGCGTGATCACGATCGAAGAATCAAAAGGGATCGAAACCGAGTTGGATGTTGTTGAAGGGATGCAATTCGACCGTGGTTATCTGTCGCAATACATGGTTACCAACAACGATAAAATGGAAGCTGAATTAGAAGCACCTTATATCCTGATCACAGATCGCAAATTGTCCAACATCCAAGACATCTTGCCTTTATTGGAACAGATCCTGCAACAAGGACGCCCATTGTTGATTGTTGCTGATGATGTTGACGGCGAAGCGTTGCCTACATTAGTATTGAACAAATTGCGCGGAACATTCAATGTAGCGGCAGTCAAAGCACCTGGTTTCGGTGACCGCCGTAAAGAAATGCTGCAGGACATCGCAATCCTGACAGGCGGTACAGTCATTGCTGAGGACTTAGGCTTGGAATTGAAGGATACTACCGTAGAACATTTGGGTCGCGCAGGTAAAGTTGTCGTAACCAAAGATTCCACAACCATCGTTGAAGGAGCCGGCGAAAAAGAAGCCATCGAACAACGTGTAGCGATCATCCGTGCCCAATCAGCCGAAACAACTTCAGAGTTCGATCGCGAGAAATTGCAGGAACGTCTTGCGAAATTATCCGGAGGCGTCGGCGTCATCAAAGTCGGAGCTGCTACTGAAACTGAATTGAAAGAACGCAAACTGCGTATCGAAGATGCTTTAAACGCAACCCGCGCCGCTGTTGAAGAAGGTATCGTATCCGGTGGTGGAACAGCTTTGATCAACGTTCAAAAACGCGTTGAAGCGTTGGAACTGATCGGCGACGAAGCGACAGGTGCTCGCATCGTAGCACGTTCATTGGAAGAGCCAGTGAGACAAATCGCTGAAAATGCTGGTAAAGAAGGTTCCGTTGTAGCCGATAAAATCAAAGGACTTGAAGTTGGTATGGGTTATAACGCCGCAACCGATGAATGGGTAAATATGATCGAAGCAGGAATTGTTGATCCTACTAAAGTGACACGTTCCGCTTTGCAAAATGCAGCCAGCGTTGCTGCCCTGATCCTATCGACAGAAGCGATCGTAGCCGACCGCCCAGCCCCA
>JASKKA010000046.1 GCA_030153215.1 Trichococcus sp. | reverse complement strand
TCGATCCCGTCAACCTCCATCCATGAGTTATTAGCTCAGTTGGTAGAGCATCTGACTTTTAATCAGAGGGTCGCAGGTTCGAGCCCTGCATAACTCATTCATCATTCTTGCGACAATGATAGAATAATTAAATATATTGAAACGCCGGCTTAGCTCAGTTGGTAGAGCATCTGATTTGTAATCAGAGGGTCGAGGGTTCAAGTCCTTTAGCCGGCATTCAAAAACGCGGAAGTAGTTCAGTGGTAGAACATCACCTTGCCAAGGTGGGGGTCGCGGGTTCGAACCCCGTCTTCCGCTTTTTTTTATTTTAATGAAGTTTATCATCATTCATGAAGCACCCATAGCTCAATTGGATAGAGTACTTGACTACGAATCAAGCGGTTACAGGTTCGACTCCTGTTGGGTGCATTTTTTACAAAATGATCACCGGGAAGTAGCTCAGCTTGGTAGAGCACTTGGTTTGGGACCAAGGGGTCGCAGGTTCGAATCCTGTCTTCCCGATAAATAAAAATAGACGCAGAAATCATTCCGATGATTTCTGCGTCTATTTTTGTATTAACCAACCCCTGTCAGCTTTTCAGATAGAAATATTGCCGTTTTTCACCTTTCAGTATATAATGAGTAACATTCTTCGGTAATCTTGTCGAAGATGTTAGTGAAATATGCTGTTATAAGGGGTCTGCAGAGCAGTACGGATGAGCTTCAAAGCTCTCTTGAATAATTTGCTGTAAAAGCCCTCGGATAGCTCTTTCCATTTGACAGTTATGTAGGAATAGCATAATATAAATATATAATAGTCAAAATTAGTCAGGGGAAGGGAGGCGTCCATTCCATGCATGGTCAGAATATGTCAGATATCATCGAAGCATACATCAAAAAAATTCTGAATGCAGAAGAGCAGATTGAAATCAGAAGGAATGAAATGGCGGATCGTTTCAATTGCGTACCTTCACAAATCAACTATGTCATCAATACCCGTTTTACGGAACAGCAAGGCTACGCGGTCGAAAGCAAACGCGGCGGGGGCGGTTATATACGCATCATGAAAGTGAAGATCCTCGATCAAGTAGAATTGTTGGATAAACTTATCGCTATAGTAGGCGAAAGCATCACCCAGAAAGATGCGTTTGCGGTAACCCAAAATCTATACAGTCGCGGGATCATCACGAAACGTGAAGGAAACCTGATGTTGTCGGTATTGGATAAGTCACTTGCCCCATACACAGGCGAACATGAAGAAAGAATACGAGCCTTGCTGTTGAGGAATTTCTTGAACAGTCTGCGCTTTGAATAGATAGCCCGTAGAGGAGGCGTTAAAAATGGATGAATTATTTACAGAAAAAGCCAGCCAAGTACTGTTGTTGGCAACAGAAGAAGCGCACAAATTTAAGCATCAATCCATCGGAACGGAACATATGCTTCTCGGATTAGTCCGGGAACAAGAAGGCATTGCCGGAAAAGTGTTGCGTGGCTACGATATTGATGAGGAAGGAGTCCGCGAAGAGATTGTTCATCTGACTGGTTTCGGTCAAATGAATGCGGAAGACTTCAATGCACCGTTGCCATTTTCTCCTCGGGCCAAAAAAGTCATTATGTATGCGACAAACGAAGCACACAAATTAGGAGTTCCCTTGGTAGGAACCGAACACCTTTTGTTGGGCTTATTGAAAGAAGAAATTCTTGCAGTCAAAATCATCAAAAATCTGCAGATCGATCCGAATTTGTTGCGTAAGTCTCTCTATGAGAAACTGGGCATCAAACAACCAACCAAACCGGATATGCGTTCAGCCAAAAAGACGGATAAAGTGGAAGAAGGAACGCCGACGTTGGATTCCTTGGCCCGCAATCTGACTGAATTGGCGCGTGAAAACCGGATGGATCCGATCGTTGGACGCGACAAGGAAGTCCGTCGTATCATGCAAATCGTTTCCCGCAGAACGAAGAATAATCCTGTTTTGGTAGGGGAACCAGGAGTCGGCAAGACCGCCATCGTGGAAGGTTTGGCACAGAAAATCGTAGCCGGCGATGTTCCGGACACATTGGCAAACAAGCGCATCATGATGTTGGATATGGGTTCGCTGGTAGCGGGTACGAAATACCGCGGTGAATTCGAGGAAAGAATGAAAAAAATCATTGATGAAATCTACAATGACGGCAATGTCATCCTCTTCATCGATGAGTTGCACACCTTGATCGGTGCAGGCGGAGCGGAAGGGGCAATCGATGCTTCCAACATCCTGAAACCGGCATTGGCAAGGGGCGAATTGCAGACGATCGGTGCCACCACCCTAGATGAGTACCAAAAATATATCGAAAAGGATGCGGCGCTGGAAAGACGTTTCGCACCTATCCATATCGATGAGCCTACACCTGAGGAATCGGTTGAAATCATGCGTGGCTTGCGTTCCCGTTATGAGGAGCACCATGGCGTGGAAATCACGGATGAGGCCTTGAAAGCAGCGGTCCAGCTATCGGTGCGCTACATCACTTCCAGACGATTGCCGGATAAAGCGATTGATCTGATTGATGAATCGGCCGCGAAAGTCCGTTTGGATGTCACACACGGGGATACACCGATCGGAAAACTGGAGATGGAAATTGCGAAGTTGTCGAAAGACAAAGAAGAAGCGATCCTGAACCAGGATTTTGATAAAGCTGCCCGCATCCGCAAACGTGAAATGACGAAGAAGCAGAAATTCCAAAAAATGGTGGAACAACAAGCCCAAACAATCACGCACTACGACCTGAAAGTAACCGAAAATGATGTAGCTGAAGTCGTGGCTTTGTGGACCGGGATTCCTGTCAACCAGATGGAGCAGAAGGAAAGCGATCGTTTGATGAGGCTGGAAAAAGTGTTGCATGAACGCGTCATTGGGCAATCCGAGGCGGTCAGTGCGGTGGCTCGCGCCATCAGACGCGCACGTTCCGGTTTGAAGGATCCAAACCGTCCAATCGGTTCCTTCCTGTTCCTGGGCCCTACTGGAGTCGGCAAAACAGAGCTTGCGAAAACGTTGGCGGAAGCAATGTTCGGGACAGAAGACTCCTTGGTTCGTTTGGATATGTCCGAATACATGGAAAAATACAGCACAAGTCGCCTGATCGGCTCCCCTCCCGGCTATGTCGGCTATGATGAAGGCGGTCAATTGACAGAGAAAATCCGTCAAAAACCGTACTCGGTCATTCTTCTCGATGAGGTGGAAAAAGCCCACCCGGACGTCTTCAATATCCTCCTGCAAGTGCTTGATGACGGTCATCTGACTGATTTCCGGAGTTCCTGAACCGTATCGACGAAACGATCGTCTTCCACTCATTGGAGAAGGACGAATTGCATGAAATCGTTAAATTGATGGCGAACAGCATCGTGAAACGTCTGAAGGATCTCGATATCCATGTGCGCATCACGCCTGCAGCCATCGATGTCATCGCAAAAGCTGGATTCGATCCGGAATATGGCGCACGCCCGATCAGACGCGCGATCCAAAAAGAGATCGAAGATAAGTTGAGTGAAGAAATGCTGAGCGGCTTGATCAAATTCGGCGACACCGTTACGATCGGCGCCCAAAAAGGCACGATCCGGATTGCCGTGAAGCCCGCTAAGCAGGAAAACAAAGACAAAAAAATTCCCGTAAATTCCTAAAAGTGGCGTGTCCTCATTTTGTCAAGCAGGGTTATTGTTCGGCTATCGCTACCGTTTGTGCTAAAATATAGGTACAGAAGTTAGAGGAGGGAACAAACAAGATGAAGAATTCTAAAAAAGCATTGTTGATCGGTTTGGTTGCTACAGCAGCGATTGCGGCAATTGCAGCAGCTTTGGCATATGAGGAAGAAGCAGTGGACAAAATCGGCTCCTACTTGAACCGTCAGCGCATGAAAAATTTTGTGAAGGACCATCTCAAGGGCAGCCAAAAGTTTTTGAAGGCAATCGAGGATTTGACGGATGATGAAATCGATGGATTCTTGCGCGTTGTCGACAGAGCAGGCGATTGGAAAGAGTCAGCAATGGACCTATTCTCTGATTTTAAGGACAAGGCCGGCGATGTAAAAGACAGCGTAGGCGATAAGTTGCATAGATAAGAATGTTGAAACAAGGATTGTCTCATCTGCAGACAATCCTTTTTTTTGTGCGGTATTCTGACAGATGTCCGATAAATAGGAAGAATCGGACGACCGGAGCCACGGTATCCTAGTCGCTTCTCCATGGAGATCTAATCGACATTTTTCCGGCAAGTAACGTGCTTTAAAAAGGAAAAACGGCTGTCCCGATGTGGGATAGCCGTTTTTTAGTTGTTGGGTATCCCCGCGACCGCAGTAATGGCGAGATATGCCAAGGCCAGGTCATCCATGTTCTTCAAGGACAAGCCGGTCGCATCGAAAAAGCGATCAATCCGATACTGAAGCGTATTGCGATGCAGGTAAAGGTCAGCAGCCGCTTTCGACAGGTTTCCTTGGTTCCGCCACATGGCTGTGATCAGTTCGTCAGTGCTGTCGCTAGACCCAATCGTGGTCTGCAAGGCTTGCAGTACTGGATTTTGGTTTCCTGAATCTGAGATGAAGTAAGGGAGCGCGATTGCGGCAAGCATTGTGATCTTGTTGCCTTTAGCGATTGTTCGGCTGGCCGCAAAGATTTTCCTCTCCTCTTCGAAAAGGAGCGGCAAGCGGGCATCGACAGGCCACCTTTGGCCGAGGTAAAGGGTTGTGCGCAGGCTGAAGTCATCATCCAGAATATCGAGCACCGCCGCTAGTTCTTCATCGATGCAGTAAGGCTCCGGGCTATCGAGGATGAATACGCCGCTTTTGCTATTCAAAAAGAAGCAATCGCGGACAAGTGGCAATGTCTGGCTGAAAGCATCGAGCCACAGTGCTTGATCAAAAGAACCCGTATCCTCTTCCCGATAGGAAAGGCTGAACTGGAGCAATTGGGTCTGCGCTAGTCCAGAGGGTATGTCGGTTTTATGGCCCAACAAAAACTGTGCCCAAGGATTTTGCGGAATTTCGGATGTCTGGTCCTCGTTGAGCAGCAATTGCTTCAAAAGTGCTTTTTCGCGGCCATTCAGCGTGTGTTCTGGGATATGTACCCAACGGCTCTGAAAAGGCAGGGTGAAGTAAGCTGGCCCGAGACTGGGCGCAGTTGTGATTTTTGCTTCCGGGAATAATTGTTGGAGTTCGTTTTGATTCAAACCGTCACCTCATTTTTCGGGATAGCCTGTCGTTTGCAAGGCCTTTTTATCTATTTTAGCACTATTATCGCTTATTTGCGCGAAAAAAATAGGAAACTGGCCATCGTCAGACAATGAGGGATTTTCAATGTAAAGATAATGTCTAATTATTTTCTTTTAAGGTAAAATGGAGATTGGAATCAAAGAGACAAGGAGGCTACACAAAAAGATGTTCAGTTTACTATTGGCAATCATTTATCTCGCTTTTATCAGTTTAGGCTTGCCTGATGCATTGTTGGGTTCCGCTTGGCCGACGATGTACAGGGAATTCGGTGTGCCGGTTTCTTATGCTGGGGGTATTTCAATGATCATCGCGGTGGGAACCATTGTGTCCAGCTTGCAAAGTGACCGCCTGACGCGTAGGTTCGGGACAGGCAAAGTAACTGCTGTGAGTGTCGCTTTGACCGCGACTGCTTTGTTTGGATTCTCGATGAGTCAGTCCTTTTGGTCGCTTTGTTTATGGGCCATTCCGTATGGGCTTGGTGCAGGCGGAGTGGATGCGTCACTGAATAATTATGTCGCTTTGCATTATTCCAGCCGGCACATGAGCTGGCTTCACTGTATGTGGGGAGTCGGGGCTTCGCTGGGACCGTATGTGTTGGCGTACGCTTTGAACGGTGGAAATCGTTGGAACATGGGCTACAATTATATCGCTATTGTTCAAGTCGCCTTGACAGCCGTGCTCTTGTTCAGCTTGCCGCTTTGGGGAAAGAAGCGTGCGGATTTTTCTGAAAAGGAAGGCAAGGAACAAGGAACGCATGGGAAGGCCCTCTCTTTGCAGCAGATTATCAGAATCCCTGGAGCGAAAGAGATCATGATCACTTTCTTCTGCTATTGTGCCTTGGAGCAGACGGCAGCGCTTTGGGCAAGCAGCTATCTTGTCCTACATAGAGGGTTATCCGTAGAAACGGCTGCTGGTTTTGCGAGTTTGTTCTTTATCGGAATTACCGTCGGGCGGGCAATCAGCGGGTTTTTGACCATGAAGTTCAATGACGCCGATATGATTCGTCTGGGGCAAGTGTTGATAGCGGCAGGTGTGTCTGCCTTGATGCTGCCATTCGGCGAAACGACTGCGTTGCTGGGTCTTGTGCTAGTCGGACTGGGTTGTGCGCCTATTTATCCGTGCATCATCCATTCCACCCCTGAATTGTTCGGTGCCGATCGCTCACAGGCAATCATCGGTGTGCAGATGGCAGCTGCTTATGTGGGGATTTTGGTGATGCCGCCCGTATTCGGCCTGATCGCCGACCATATCACTGTTTCTTTGTTCCCCCTCTATCTGGGCGTCATCTTATTTGTTATGATTATGATGCATGAGGCCTTATTGAAGAAAAAACAAGCAAGTGAAATGTCACTTACTGAGATTGAAGAAGCATAAGGGACGAGGTAGTGGAAGATGGATGAGTTGAAGGAACAGTATATGCGGGAAGCCATCAAGGAGGCGGAAAAGGCTGCGGCCATCGGGGAAGTGCCGATCGGAGCGGTGATCGTCTGGAAAGGTGAAATCATCGGGCGCGGGCACAATGAACGCGAAGTGACGAATGATGCGACGACTCATGCGGAAATGACGGCAATCAGAGAGGCCAATGCATTCAAGAAGAATTGGCGGCTCGAGGAAGCGGAGCTCTATGTGACCTTGGAGCCTTGCCCGATGTGCTGCGGCGCGATCCTGTTGTCGCGGATCAAGAAAGTCTATTATGGTGCATCCGACCTGAAAGGCGGGACGGCTGGTACGCTGATGAACCTGCTCCAGGATGAACGTTTTAACCATCAGAGCGAGGTCGAACGAGGTGTGCTGGAGGAAGAATGCCGGATGCTGCTGCAGGATTTTTTCCGGGCGCTGCGCAAAGAACGTAAGGAAAACAGCCGCAAGCATCTCCGCGAACACATGCAGGAAGAAAATAAAGGCTAGCTTTTTATTTTTGGCTATGGTATGATAAGAAATGCCGAAAGGCCTTATGGCAATGGCGATCTTATGAATTGAGTCAGATCCGGAAGGAAGCAGCTATAAGTAGGTATCGCCATGTGCTGTAAGTTAATATAACTTATATAAAGAAGCAGGAAAAACCGTTTTTTCGGTTCTCCTGCTTCTTTTTTGAATCGAATCATTTCGAAATTCCGTTCAATCTTCACCGCTCATAATGGAAGGGGAAAAAAGACTTTGGAAGAGAAAATAGTGGACAACAAAGAACTGGAACTCAAATATGTATCCGGCAAAGGTGCGTGGACCTATCATATTGAAGTCCCGGACACAAAACAAATCAGTGGACCTTGGGGAAGCATCAAAGTCAGAGGCACCATCGACGGCTATGACTTTGGAGTGATGAACCTGATGCCGCTGCGGGATAAAAATGCGATCATGTCCGTCAATGCCAAAATCCGTAAATCAATCGGTAAGGGTGGCGGGGACGCGGTAGTGGTGACGATGTGGCTATTGGATGCTGAGGAGCATATGTAAGTTGTCATTTCCTTTTGCGATAATTTTTGATCAGAGCGCGTATTGCCGGAAAGGCTATAGCGGCAATGACCATAGAAATCGCGAGGTCATCCGTCAGCAAGGTAAAGGCCAGCATGATTAAAGAAGCTGCGAAAAGGTCCAGGATACGTGTTTTAAGTATCCTGAACCTTTTCATTATCTGGTAATTTTCAGCCCTCGCTGACGATGATCAATATATTCCCTTCCTCCAATTCGGAGAAGTATCCTTGCATCTTGCGTTCTTGCTCTTCTTCCTGTTCCGGTGTCAGCTGCGGATAAGGATGCTGAGGGGATGGCTCGAAAATGGCTTCCTCATCGAAAGACGGGTAGAGCGGGGCGAGTTCCTTCCAATCGAAGTTCTCATCCTGTCCGGTTTCGGTGATGACTTCAATGCCGGTTTCTTTTGTCAGCCGCTCTTTTTTGTCCGAAGCGTTGGTGACCAACAGGAGATCGGTTTGTTTGTGCCCTTTTTCGAGGAGTGTTTTAATGGTTGCCTCCACAGCTTCAACGGTCGGGTAAGAACCTGCCACAAATTTTGGCATATCACATCAGTCCTTTCATTTTCTATGGGTTACAGAGCTGTTTGATGAGTCGATCAGGAAAACGTTACTCGTCCGCTTCTTTTGTGATGATGGCGATGCTGCCGCTCTCGATGGCGGCGATGCGGTCGGCAAGAAAGTCCGTACCTCCGGGGAAAGTCCCGGTCTTTTCCTGGAAATGTTCGTATTGCTTCAGGTTGAACAGATTGTTGACCTTTTCCAGCAACGAATGGCTGGAAAAAATCGCGCCGTCCGCGCCGCGAAGGTCCCAATTCTCCAAGATGGCTTCCTGGTAGGCATTGTTCGTCACCAATGTGATCTGCTCTTTCGTATAGCCTTTTTTATGCAGTTCCTCTACAGCACGTTTGCATTCCTCAATGGAATGGACGCTGGTCTGGATGATGTAAGTCATGACGATATCCCCCTTCTCAAGAGAAAAGAAAGCGTTCTCTTTCTTCTTGAGTATAAGCCTTCCTTTCAAAAAAGACAACAATCGTCCTGTGAGCAAGGTTCTGTATAATCAGTCCTGATTTTGTCTGAATACCGCCACTCGGGACCATTTTTCTTTGTGCAAAATGTGCACATTGCGGATGAGTTCGAGCGGAACCCATGCTTCGCCGATCAGGATCTCATCCTCGCCGCAATAGCCTTTAAAAAAGCCTTCAATGGACTCAGTTTGGCGCCCGAAGCGATCCTTTTGGTTCAGTTGGACCGAGAGACGGTGATTTTTTTTCAAGGCCTCCGCCAAGGTTTCATCGATTTCGGCAGGGCTCATCTGCGGGAGGATCGGGATGTCCTTCAAGGCTTCCGCTTTTCCTGCAGAGATGGACTTCACAAGTTCATCCATCGCGTAGGCCGTTACCCATTTGATCATGCCGCGGTCATGGTAGTCGTTGTAGTCCTCAAACACCTTATCCGTCCGTTTTCTTGGTTCTTTCAGCATTTTCCTCACCTTCCTCCAATCCGGCCATGCCGCCCGCGTGTCCTCCTACCAATGAGCTACGCGCAATTGCACGGCCGCCTTCCAATAGGCTGACTGCCCGCACGAGTGAGCGGAATCCGTATTTTTTGCGGATCGAATCGACAATCAGATCCTTCTTTTGCTCGTTTACTTGTTCATCAGGCTCCTGAAACAGGTCCAGCTGCAGAAAATCCGTGTAGATCAGATTTCCGGCACCCACGCCGACGTTCCGGATCGACTGGTCTTTGTAATGCTGGTCAAAAATCATCAGGATATGTGTAACCAACTCACTGGATGCGTTGGTGGGCGGGATTTTCAGCTGCTGGTGGAAGCCGGTCCGGCCCAGCTGATCGATGTAGTTGATGCTGTAGCCGATGCTTAGACTCACAAGCTGGGTCTTGGCGCCGGATTTACGCAGACGTGTCGCCACCTGGTCGGCCATTTCGATCAAGACGATTTCGATTTCCGATCGGACCACGTAATCCTTGTTGAGCACCTGTGAATTGCCGATGGATTTCGAGCTGACTTTGACTTTTTCGCCCAGAAAGCTGCGGTCGATGCCCCAACTGTGGGCGTAAAGCTGCGCGCCCATGACGCCGAGCTGGCTCTTCAAGTAATAGTAATTGGTGTGCGCCAAGTCGTAGATCGAAAAGATGCCCAACCGATTGAGTCGCAGCTTGGTACGTTTGCCGATGCCCCAAAAATCGGTCATATCCGGGATTTTCCAAACGGTTTCGGGGATATCCGGATAACGCCATTCCGCAATCATATCCGGCTGATGCTTGGCGGCATTATCGAGCGCCAGTTTGGCCAAGAGCGGGTTATCGCCGATGCCGATCGTTGTGTAGATGCCGGTCGTCTGCAATACGTCCGCCTGGATGAGTTTGGCCATTTCGTAAGCCGAGCTTTTGCCGAAAAGTTTCTGGGCGCCGGTGATGTCGACGAAACTTTCGTCAACCGAATAGACATGGTGGTTGGCTTCATCCGC
>JASKKA010000045.1 GCA_030153215.1 Trichococcus sp. | reverse complement strand
AGCATCATCACGATTTGGCCCATCGTAATGGATGTAATTCCTGCTAATAATGTCTCCATTTATTCACTTCCTCCTAAATATAATAATTATGCGATGGTGATTAATGCATCGCCGGCATTTACGACTTGACCTTGGTTCACATGGATTCCAGCTACTTTACCAGCGTGGTTTGCCACAACTTCATTTTCCATCTTCATCGCTTCAAGGATCATCAATGGTTGGTTTTCTTTTACTTCATCGCCGATGTTCACTAACACTTTTAGGATCGTTCCTGGCATTGGGGATGTCATTGCGTCTCCTGAAGCTGCGGAAACTGGCGCTGCAGTTGGTGCAGGTGCTGCCTGTTCTGCTGGTGCCGCTACTGGAGCTGCTGGTGCTGCTGCAACTGGTGCTTGAACCGGTTGTTGCACGCCGCCGATTTCTTCCATTTCCACTAAGTATTCCTTACCATCGATTGCGATCTTGAATTTTCTTAACATTTATAATTCCTCCTTATTATTTAACCTGACTTATTTTTTTTACGACAAATTTACTTTCAGGCATAGTGCCTGCCGCAAGGCTTGCGGAAATCAGCGAAACAAGATGAGCCTCGGGATTACGCTTCATAATATTCTTTACCACAAACTGCGATTTAGGATGATCTCCTGCAGCGATAGCTGTCGCGATGACACTGACTAATTCATATTCATTCGGATCAGTGGGTATAAAAGCTGGAATTTCAATCAGGTCATTCACGGGTGCATTTGCAGAAACAGTTGCTGACGGTACTGGCGCGGGTACCATTGTGTCCTTTTTCCCAAAGAAACCTTTGAAAAAAATCATTTTCTCACGTCCTTTCTATGGATTTAATCCCATTATAGAAATTTCTCTCATTAAAAACAGACCATTAAGTCTGTTTTATTGTTTTTTTTATGTTCTCAAAATCGAAAAAACACCAAAAACATTGTTAAATCAACGTTTTTGGTCATTTAAGTTTTTTTTAATATTTGATTAAGCTGCATTTAAGAAAGCGTTTCAATTCCGATGTTTTTTTTGTGTGTTTTAAAAGTAACGGCTTTCAATTGACTTGCAAAGTAACTATTATTGCTTTTAGAGAGACACCCAAAGCAACTTCGGGATTTTTAAATTAGAAGAAATGTGAATCGATTCACTTTCTTCTTTAATTACCGAAGCGTAAAGGCGCTCTTAAAAAAACTTTTTTATAGTCGGAAGGAGAAAGAAAATGTTACTAACAGTTTTATCTTATGCAATGATTGCGATCTTCATGTTCGTTATCATGAAGAAGAAATTATCACCGTTCACCGCATTAGTTATCATCCCGCTTGTTTTTACGCTCATCGCTATGGCAACTGGTGTTACCTCAGGAAACATCGGTGAATTTGTTTTGGAAGGGGTAAACACAACCTCTAAAACAGGTATCATGTTATTGTTCGCAATTCTATACTTCTCAATCATGTTGGATACCGGTCTATTCGACCCTATCACAAAAAAAATGATCCACTTCGCTAAGGGCGATCCAATGAAGGTCTTGATGGCAACTGCTGTTGTCGCTGCCACTGTTTCCCTGAATGGTGACGGAACAACAACAACTTTGATCTGCGTTTCAGCGTTTCTTCCTATCTACAAGAAATTGAACATGAACGTAATGAACTTGGCTGTGCTGATCATCTTGCAGAACACAATCATGAACTTGCTTCCATGGGGCGGCCCGACTGCTCGTGCGATGGCTGTTCTGGAAGTTGATGCAAGTATCCTGTCTTACCTGGCTCCTGGTATGGTTTTGGCTTTACTGTATGTTATTTTCTGGGTTGCTCCACATATGGGCCGCAAAGAACGCGCTCGTCTGGGCGTTAAAGTCCTGACGGATGCGGAAATCGATGAAATGACGACTGTAACGGATCCTGAAACACAAGAAATCCGTCGTCCACAAAACTTCGTATTCAATGCCATCCTTACAGTAGGACTGATTGCATGGTTAGTGTCCGGATCATTCATCGAAGCTATCTCAATGCCGCCATTGATGTTGTTCTTGGTTGGTACGTGTATCGCTCTGATGGTGAACTACCCTGCTCTTAAAGATCAATCTTCCCGTATCGGTGCAAACGGCGGCGACGCTGTTCAAGTAGTTATTCTGGTATTCGCAGCTGGCGTGTTCATGGGCTTGTTCCAAGGTTCCGGAATGGCTACTGCTTTGGCAGAAAGCTTCGCAACTATCATTCCTAAACAATTGGCAGGTTTCTGGGGAATCATCATCGCCCTTATCTCTGCACCAGGTACTTTCTTCATCTCCAATGATGGCTTCTACTTCGGTGTCTTGCCTGTATTGGCTGAAGCTGGTCGCTCTTACGGATTCACAAACATGCAGATGGCTTTAGCTTCCCTGATGGGTCAAGCATTCCATTTGTTGAGCCCACTGGTTGCCTTCATTTACCTGTTGCTTCGTTTGACTGGTTTGGATATGGGCGCTTGGCAGAAAGAATCTGCAAAATATGCGTTGGGAATTTTCGTGATTTTCTTAGTGACAATCATATTGTTCGGCCAAATGCCGCTTTACATCCCACAATAAACAGACGTATACTCCTTATAAGAAATCAAAAAGCCGAGCAGATTCGCTCGGCTTTTTGATATAAAGGCATTGGCCTCATGAATTGCTAACCAAAAATTAATCAAAAGATAATAGGATGAAGGGGAAAAAGATGAGCACTATAATCAAAGCAGTCAGCAAAAATTTGGACCTTAGTCAAAACATGCCACTTAAAGACCTGATTTACGAAGCTTTCCGCAAGACCATCATTTTAGGCGAAATTCCGGCTGGAGAACGCATCAACGAAAAAGAGTTCTCCGAGAACATGAACATCAGCCGCACACCCATCCGCTACGCTCTGAAAAAGTTGACCGAAGAAGATCTAGTGAAACATGTCCCCGGAGTCGGCGTCGTGGTGAGAGGAATCAGCATTAAAGATGCTTATGAAATTTATGATATCCGCAAAGCGCTGGATACCCTCGCGACAACAACAGCCATGAAGCTGATGACAGCCGAGGATTTCAAAGCGATGCGCTTGCATTTGGAACTTTGCGAAGTGCTGAATCAAGAAGATAAAGTAGAGGAACTGCAGCAGAAATTTTTTGAATTCAACGATTTCATATACGATAAAAGCCAGATGCAACGCTTGAAGTCCATCGTTTTGAAACTTTCGGAATATCTGATGTACTTCAGGGACATCTCGATCAGTTCGAAGGAACGGCGTGATTTTGCACTCGCGGAACACTGGTTGATTTACCGCGGGATGAAGACACAGGATGCGCTCCAAATCCAACTCATCACCCACGAGCATTTGGACCGTTCGCTGAATTTTATCGTCAAAGAAATGGAGAAACGTAAAATTGACTTTGAAACCAATGAATGAGTTGCTTGTCGAAATTGCCGGACAAGCCGAGAGAGCTCTCCTTTATGAAGTAGCATTGACACCCAAACCCGGTCTGGTGGACCGCAACAACAGCGGCGCCCATTCAGACATGGACTTCTTCACTTTTATGGACAGCATCGTCAGCCTGAGCCCTTACCTGTACCAATATGTAAAATTAGGGATCGAGCATGATGGAACCGCAAAAGAGTTGTTCCAGAAAGTCCGTTCGATGGGCGTCCACGCTGAAAAGGCGATGCTGGCTGCCACCAAAAATGTCAATACGCATAAAGGAGCCAATTTTTCATTTGCTGTCCTGTTGGGGGCGACCGGTGCCTGCATCGGTTGTGGTCTGCAGCCTCCTTTCACACAAAATGATACGCAAGCAGTGCTTTCCTATGCCCAAAAAATGAGTCATGGATTGGTGACGGATGATTTTGCCGATCTCGCTGCCAAAACATCCTTGACATATGGAGAAAAATTATTCCTCAGTTATGGCATCTCCGGCATCCGTGGCGAAGCCGAAGCCGGCTACCCTGCCTTGGGCGAACTGCTTTTGCCGTTTTTCCGGGCGAATCACGACCGGCCAACAGAAGTCGTTTTGCTTGAGGGACTCCTGCTGCTGATGGGCGCAGTCGAAGATGGCAACATCATCCATCGCGGCGGTATCGAATCCTGGCAGACTGTCAAATCGGAAGCAAAAAAACTCCTGCAGGCTTCAACGGAAGACAACCTGAAAGAGTTGATGTACAGCTATGACTTGGTGTTGATAGAAAGACATTTGAGCCCTGGCGGAGCTGCCGACCTTTTATCCTTAGGTATCTTTTTTGCAAAATTAGAGAATCTGTTCTGATTTTTTATTCGCCGTCGGGGCTGAACGTATAGCCAATTCCCCAGACAGTCTTCAAATATCGCGGCTTTTTCGAGTCGTCCTCGATCTTGTTGCGCAAGTAGCTGATGTAGACCATGATCAGGTTGTTGTCTATTTCCCCATCGTTCCAGACATTCGCATAAATCTGTTCCTTTGAAAAAACTTGATTCGGATTTTCCAGGAAAAACAGCATCAATTGAATCTCTTTGGATGAGAGGGCGATATCCTGCCCTCTTTTTTGCAGCTGATACAGATTTTTGTCGAAAGTAAAATCACCCACTTTGATGATGCGACTATTGGGATTTGTTTTTTGTGACTGAATGGTCTTCATTCTTTGTAGGGTACTCAAAATCTGAGCCCGCAAAAGATTTGGCGAAAAAGGCTTCGTAATATAATAGTCCGCACCTGTTTCGAGACCATTGATGATATCGGTCTCGCTTTTTTTGCCGCTTATAAATATAATAGGGGTCAATGGGTAATCAGCGCGGATAAGCTGAGCCAAATGATAGCCGTCATTCTCATATTCCAGACTGATATCCAACAGAAAAAGATCAAACGTCACACGGGTCATGATATCCAGTGTTTTTTCAATGGAATCACTTTGGTAAATAAGAACGCCCGTTGATTGCAACGACTTCCAGATAAGACGCCGGATTGCGATATCGTCATCAACGACAAGTATTTTTTGATTGTTCATATTTTTCCTCCTCAATGTTCTCTAGTTTCGCAAGCAGAACATCGTTTTGTCAAGTAATTATTTTGATACTACGCACTTATCCAGAAAGGGTTTTCAAGATGGAAAACAAACCGACGACACGTATCATCAACATCATCATGACAGGATTATTCATCATCATCGCGATTACCTTGATCACAATTGCGGGCAGCTTCTACACTGTGGAACAGAATGCAAAAAAAAGCGGTCAGGAACAATTGATGCGCACCTTGAATTATGTGACCAACAACCTGAAGCTTGTCATCGAAAACCGGTCCCTGTCGCTTCAACATTTCTCCCATGAGCTGACTTCCGATAATCACCCGGAAGCGTCACTCTCCGAAGCCGATAAAGAGGCGATCATCGCCGCTTACTTGGAGTCCCATGAAGATCAGACAAATCTTTTGATCCAGCTTGACAGCTCAGGTGTTTTTGCGCAAGGTTGGCAGATCAATGACGGCATCATTCAGGACCTTTCTGAAGAAAGCGCCGAAACTTATCTGCAAGCGGACCCTAGTCTGGAATCATTACGCACCAGCGGCTCGCTCATCCAAAACAGCAGCGACTATTTTCTGGAGAACCAGTCTTTCGTCAATCTTTATTCCCCCATCGTTGCGCTCGATGGCCAAATCACTGGTTATTTCATCGCACCATTGAATCTTGAAAATATGTTCAAGGCGGAAATATTCAGTGACACGAGCGACTACAGCGGCTATCCATTGGTGAAGAATGCCGATATGGAAGTCGTCATCCATCCTGTCGAGAGTCAAGTCGGTCTTGATATCATCTCTGGCCGCCAAGAACAGTTCCCAAAACTGGATCTTTCCGATTTAAGACGCTTGGAAGAAGCCCAACTCACCCAAGAAGAAGGTACGCTCAGCTACTATTCCTATTGGTGGGATGAAGAAAATCCGACAAAGGTACTGAAACTGGGTGCCTTCGAGTGGATCGACATCGGCGCAGCCCACTGGGTCGTCGCCCTGAACTCGGATTTCTACGAGCACAACCGCGTCCCTATTCAAAACAATTATATCCTATTGAGTTTGTTATTGCTGATTTCTGCCATCATTCTCATTTTTATTCTGTTAATAAGAGGCTACAACAAGAAAAATCAGGCTTATGAAGAAAGCCAGCGCCTCATCGAAAAACAAAAATTCGAAAATGAGCGCCACCAACTGGAAAAAAGGATCCTGAAAGAAAGTAAACTGGAAGCCATTGGCCTTTTGACCACGACCATCGTTCACGACATGAACAATTTCCTGACGCCTATCCTGGGGAATGCCCAGTTGTTGATGGAAGACTATGCCGAGAATGAGGAATTGGTCAGCGAACTGAAGGAAATCTACCTTGCGGCGGAAAAAGGCAAGGATCTCTCAACAAACGTATTGCGTTTTTCCAAAGTCAGCGAAGGACAACAAGATACCGCGCACAATCTTTCAAAGGTACTCCAAGACACTATTTCCGAAATCACGATCCTGACACCGAAAAGCATCAAGGTTGAGAGTGATATCGCTCCCGGCATCTTGGTTGAAGGCTTCGACAAGCAGGACTTGCAGGTGGTCCTGTATAACCTTCTGACAAACGCCTTCCAAGCAATCGACAAGCGTCCCGGCCATGTCTCGGTCAGACTGAAAAAAGCGGACGCTGAATGTAATGCCGAACTGCAGAAGCGCTCGATTGTGACCAAGGACAAGAATTTCGCGGTCTTATCCATCACTGATGATGGCCCCGGAATCGCGGAAGAATTGGAAAGCACTAACTTATTCGATCCCTTCTTCACCACAAAAGGCAGCAACGGATCCGGATTGGGATTGTTCGTGGTTTCTTCCATCGCCGACAAATATGACTGGCAAGTCAGACTGGACAGAGCCCAAAAAGGTCTGACTGTCCTGGTCAACATCCCCCTCCAGAAAAACTGATAACGCAATAAATGA
>JASKKA010000044.1 GCA_030153215.1 Trichococcus sp. | reverse complement strand
TTTACCCAAGAATGCTTTTGTCCGCTCATTTGTCGGATTATCGAAGAAGTGCTCCGGAGTGCCTTCTTCTATGATCATGCCGTCAGCCATAAAGATGACTCGATCGGCAACCTGTCTTGCAAAGCCCATTTCATGCGTCACGACGACCATCGTGATGTTCATGCTGGATAGTTTGATCATGACGTCCAATACTTCCTGAACCGTTTCAGGGTCCAATGCTGAAGTCGGTTCATCAAAAAGAATGATTTTCCGCTGTGAGCAAAGCGCCCGTGCGATCGCTACCCGCTGTTGTTGTCCGCCTGAAAGCGTCGAAGGATAGACATTCGCCTTTTCGCGCAATCCGACGATATCCAAATATTCGTAAGCCATTTCTTCGGCTTCTTTTTTGGATTTACCCTGCAGCTTCATCGGGCCGATTGTCAGGTTCCCTAACACTGTCATATGTGGATACAGATTAAATTGTTGGAAAACCATGGCAGAGGAATGGCGCACAATATCCAGCTTGTTTTTGGCTGTGACTTCTTTGCCGTCAATAAAAACTTTTCCGTCTGTAGGTTCTTCAAGGAAATTCATACAACGGACCGTTGTACTCTTACCGGAACCGGAAGGCCCGATAATGACCACTTTTTCCCCTTCGGCAACTTCCAGGTTGATATCCTTCAACACATGGTTGGCGCCGAAATACTTATTTACGTGCTCTAACTTAATCAATTTTGCCTCAACCCCTTTTGTGCTCGTCTTCATACTACTATTTTTACAAGAGCATGGATTGGATCCTCATCAAGAAAGGACCTCTTCTTATATTTATAACGTTACTCAAAATTATAATGAAAGCATGATTAAAAATCAATTAAATTCTTCCGCGAATTTGTAAGATTTTCTAACACGCATTTCCCGCATACTTACTCAATCGTTAGAAAACGGCCGATTTAATGCCTGTTTTATGAGAAATCCTACCACGGAAATTTCTTTCATAAAGACAAATTCGCTTAAAGGAAGCGTATTGAGAAAAAAGCACCATTAGCAATAAATTGTCTAACACTTTCTTCCAAAAACTGGGCACCACACACTCATCAAGCGCTGAATGCTGTCATTGCTGCCTACGGTAACCAAAACAGCTCGTTCGACCCAGCTGACCCTCCTTATGTTGTGTTCGATTTCGACAACACTTCCGCCATCATGGATATAGAGGACACCTTGATGCTTTACATGTTGCTGCATTTGGATTACAGTCTGACACCCGATCAGTTTCATGCGATTCTGACGGACGGCCTTGAAAATGTCGGAGCAACAGTGGAGACACTCCTAGATCCGAGCAATCCCCTTTCAACAATCGGCAATATCGCTGACGATATAAAAGTGGCCTATGCGTGGTTATATAAGCATTACGAAGGCTTCCTGCAAGGCGGCACCCTCTCGTTGGAAGAAGCAAAAGAATCTTCTTATTATGAAGAATTCGCCGCAAAAATCCGTCTGTTCTACACAGTCATCAACGGCGATTTCAAAAGAAAAGCCGGTTATCCTTGGATGACCTATCTTTTTGCACAACGCACCAGCGAAGACTTGCGCCAACTGGCTTACCAATCCATCTCTTATTGGTTGCAGTTCGGTAAATTCGAACGCGTTACCTTGACGAGCCCAGCCGATTTACCGAGCAAAGCTGGCGTCATCAAGTCCCATTACGATACTGGTCTGGCTTTCCCGAACGAATTGAAGGAACTCTATCACGTCCTGAAGGCGAACGGCATCGTCGTCTATGTCATTTCGGCTTCACCTGTGGATGTCGTCCAAGTCGCCGCGACGCATCCGGACTTCGGCTACGGCTTGGACGATGCGCACGTCATCGGCATGTATTACAACAAGGATGAGAACGGTCTGATCCAACCGTGCATGCAACAGGGCAAAAACATCACCAAAGGCCCAGGCAAAACAGCCGTCATCACGGAGCAACTGATGCCGAAGCACAACGAAAAACAGCCGCTGATGCTCTTCGGGGACAGCACCGGCGACTATGATATGATGGTGGAACTGCAGGACGTCAAACTCTGTGTCCTCTTCAACCGCTATATGGACGACGACACCCAAAAATTGGCGCGCGAAGCCTTCCGCACAATCGAGGATGCAAACCCGCGCGTTGTTCTGCAGGGACGCGATGAAAACAAAGGCCGACTGCGCCCTTCCGAAAAGACGATCCTTTTGGGAACCCAGGAAGAAGTACTCATCCACGAAGCATAGGAAAAAAGAAGCCCTCCGCTCAATTAAACTTGAGCGGGGCTTCTTTTTTGAGTATTTTGTGCTTTTTCGTATAGGCCGATATGCTTGTTTGCTGCTTGTCCGATTCTTCGTGGTTATCGGACATCCCACAGTTGCACCAAAGGCAAACCATAATAAAAATGGGCATCCTCGATCAGGACACCCACTCTTTTGATCATAGAATGATACGCGATTCAAATTTTTGATGGCATGTAGGGCATTTGACTGTCTTCTTGCCGCGCTTGACGGGCAAACGCAAAGTTGTTTTGCAGTTCGGGCACTTGCGGAAACGCGCCACTTTAATTTCCTTGAATCTTCTGAAAAGCAACTTCAGCTTTTTCTGGTTCGGCTGCCACCACTTCAGGAATTTGCGGTTTTCCTCAGCGCGTTTATAGATTTTTTTCGAATAAACCCGGAACAGGGCCAAAAAAATCAATATTTGTGACATGATGACAAACAAGCCAAAATCTGTTATTGCTCCCATGAAGTACAGCACTATGCCGGAAATAATCAGCGCATTGTAAAGCTGATCGGCACCATATCTCCCGCGCATAAAATTCATTGCTTTTCGTTTTAAATTTTCCAATTGACTATCCCCTTATCGCTTCGCTGGAACGTTCTTGCTGGTGAAGGACTTCCATGCACTATTTTTTCATTATAACACAATGCCTCGTTGTAAAAGCTTAAGAATAGTTGAAAACGCGCGCAGCGAGCAAACGCTGTGATACAATGGAAGGAACAATTTTAAACAACGGAGGTTTATCATGGGCATACGCGATTTTTTCAAAAAAAGGCCGAAAGAAAAGGCTCAGCAAGTTCCCGAATCTTCAACAAGAGACTCTGACGGCATTGGCCGAATTCTGTTTCAGACACGTTGGAATGGCAGCGCACTGTCTGCGGATAACAGCCTTATCCAGAAAGTGGCTGAGCGCATCATCCAGGAAGATCCCTTCTGCAAACCGTTCGGAGGGCTCGAGATCATTGAAGGCCAGTCCTTGGGGAAACTTCCTGCAGAACAGTGGAACGAAATAAGCCCTTATTACGGCAAAAATGATTTCACCGCATTCGTCTATGTCACCGGTGGACGCTATAAATCCTATTCGGATGCTTCAGAAACCGTCGAAACAGCTTATACGCCGTATGATCTGGACATCTTTGTCCAGTTTGAATGAAGTAAAACAAACAAGGGGGTCTCTCAGCTGAGGGAGCTCGTTGTTTGTTTTGTGTGCGGGATGGCAGGCACGCCATCCCCGCTTCAGACCACATAAAATGGGTTGCCGATGACAAGCAGGCGCTCTTTTTCGCCCTTGGCCTCCCCGTACAGTTCCAGCCGGATATATCCCGGGTGGAGCGTCAACGGAACTTCCCTTGACTGATTTTCTTTCAGATCGATTTCAGCGATGATTTCTTCATTTTGGATGACCGCCAGCCTTTCCCCTTTGAAGCCGAAATTCCGCAATTTTTCCTGCAAAATCGACTCCAGCCGGACATGCAGCTGCGCATCTCCAGCTCGAAGTTCCTGTCCAAGATGATGGATCCGTCCGTTCTGCTCGATCTTCATCTGCAGCCGCGGACCGAGCGTGATGTAAAAGTTCCCATTCTCCAGACTTTCCTTGACTCCGTCTTCGGTCAGCTCTTTCAATCCGATATAAGTCAGCGCAGTATTGTCCATTTCACTTTCAATGCGGTGCCAATCACGTCCGGCGCTGCAAGAAATCCGGTGGCCTTTCTTCAGCAGATCCGTCCACATTTCGTACGCCAACCGGCTCCGGAAGCTTTCGTCAGGATTGACCCGATTCCATAATTCGATGAAGTCGACGTTGTCGTAATCCTTCACCTGAAATTCCCAACGGCAACCGGTACAAATCGGGCTGCCGATTGAAAAAGGATGCGCAATGCCGACGATGCCGCCGCTGTCTTTTATTTCGCTGATGCGGGAATCGATTGTATCTAACTCGGCTTTGCGCCAATCGATCATCTGCTTCGAACCGATGACCAGCATATGGCCGAAGTAGGTCGTCCATTCAATCCCCGGGATGACAAGAAGATCTCCCGACCAGTGCTGATTCTTTTTCCATTCCTCATAAGGCGCGACCGTATTGTGATCGGTGATCGTCAGGATGTCATAGCCGAAATCCTTGGCGCTTCCCAGCAGTTCTTCGGTCGTGAAGCCACCATCGCTGTGATTCGTGTGCGCGTGCAACTCGATTGCATAATAATCCACATTAATTTCCTCCTTGAATCATCAGTCTGACTTGTACCTGATCCGAAAGCAAGCAATGCGGATGGATCTGCACTTCCCAATTCCCCGGCTTCACCGCATGGGGAAGATACCCCGCCGAGCTGCCTTCCGCAGAAAGGTACACTTCCTGTTCGGTCGCTTTGTGGTGACGGCTGCCCACGTAATCATCCCCATGAGAAACGGAAAATGTCAACAGATTCTCAAGCGGCAAAAAATCCTCCGGCCTGCCCGGAGGATTTTCCGCACCGAAATAGTCAGGAATCACTTGCGAGATGATGACCAAAGCCTTTTCCCGATCTACATACTGCGGCGAAAAGGAAAAATTCACATACAGTCTTTGATAGGCTTGTGTCAGCACGAATGGAATCTTGATGTGCTTCTGATGACTGGCCGGCGTCAAAACCATTTCCCTTTCGACTATCATTTCCATGGACTCTGTTCGGGTTAGTTTTTGAATCATCTTGTTTCCCCCCTTTGATAATGCGCTGTTCACTACTGCAAAAAGTGCCCCCTGCTGATTAGCGTTGGAGGGCAACTTTTGCGCAAATATGACGGATGCGCAATGACGCCTCCACTCTTTTCAAACATTCATTTTGCCCGCCATTTTTCTTTCTTCATGTTGCTGATGATGTAGACGGATGCGGAAACAGAGCAGATCAGGAACATCAGTACCGATAAAGCGGACGTTTTTTCATAATCCATGTAGCTGTTGAACTGGTCGTAAAGGGATATCCCCAGCATCTTGGGGTGGTTGCCGCCCATTAAAAACGGCGTCGTGAACGAGCCGACGTTGCCCATGAAGACAAACGTCATCGCGACGAGAATGTCTTTGTAGGTAACCGGCAGGATGATGCGGCGAAAAATGGTCCACTTATCGGCGCCAGCATCCTTAGCCGCTTCAATCGATGTATCTTTCAGAGCAGCCAATCCGGCCAGAATCAATAATGAAACGAAGGGGATATTGAACCAGAGATTCATCAACGTGATGCCGTACTCGTTGAACATCAAGCCCGGTTTGAAGTCATAACCCAACAGTTTGCTGAGCCGGTTGACGACTCCGGAATCGCGGATGACCATGATCATGGAATAGACGGCGACGAGCCCCGGGATGAAGCGCGGCACCAGGTTGAGCATCGCAATGATGCGGCTCAGCCTGGATTGGCTGAAGCGGATGTACAAGGCCAACATATAGCCAAACAGGATCGAAAACACTACGGTTGCAGCGACTATTTTCAACGTATAGAACAAGTTGTCCAGCTGGATCGGATCCGTTAGGAAATACTGGTAATGTTCCCAAGTGAACGCCTTAGTTTCCGCGTCCTGGAAACTCCGGACGATAGTTGTAGCAATCGGATAGACAATGAACAGCACGACGACTGTGAAAGCCGGAAACAACAATAGATAGGGTAAGGCTGCGTGCAGCCACTTATTTTCTTTGCTTTTGTTCCTCAACCGTCCGCGATCCTGAACTTTACTGGATGCCAGAAGAGCTGATTTATCGATCATTGCGCCAATGTTCCGATCTCTTGATCCCATCTTTCATTAAGCGTTGCACCCAAACTGCCTATGCTGCTCGTCCGGAAGGATTCCACATTCAGATCTTCCAAATATTTCGAATTATCGGACGTTATGCTCTCGCTGTCGATGACCGGAATAGCAGCCATGTTGTCCAACAGGATTTGTTGCGCTTCTTCCGTCAGCATGAAGTTCATGACGGCTTGTGCGCCTTCAGGGTTCGAGCCGATAGTTGGGATCGCCATCGCATCCACGTTACCTGTAAATCCTGGCGTGATCTGGGCCATCTTGATTGTTTCCGGCAGCGTCCCATTCGACAGGTTAGTGATCACCATATCAGCCCAGGCAGGAATCATATCCACTTCCTGATTGACCAGCAAATCCAATGTGCCTTGGTTTTTATTCGGATAAACGACTTTTCCGCCCGTTTGGTACATGGAATCATTCAGCTCCGCCAAAAGCGCGAAACCTTCATCCCATTGTGATGCCCATGTCTCATCGCTAGAAGTCAAAGCCTCTTCCGGCAAGAAATTATAGACCGCAGTCTGCACGAATGATCCGCCAGCACCACCGGATCCCGGTGTATTATAGGCGAATCGGCCCGGATTGGCTTCGATCCATTCATATAATTCGTCTGCAGTCGTTGGAGGAGTCTCCACATTCTCGGAATTATAGGCAAGGACTACGGTCGTGCCGCGGTATGGGACCAAGATGCCTTCCCCATCCGACACTTCAGTCTGGACATTGGCCAAGTTCGGCACATTGTCCTCCTCATAGGCTGTAAATATTTCTTCCCCGCCCTCTTGGACATAGGTTGCGTACTCCGCATCCGAAACCAGGATCAGATCGTAATCGGTATCCGCCTGATCAGTCTTTTCGGCTGCGACAATGCGGTCCTTCAGACTTTGCGCACCAGTACCGGAAAGGATGAACTCCAACTCCAGCTCATACTGCTCGCCCGCTTCACTCTCATTGAAGGCATCCACGACTTTCTCCATACCAACCTTGACATTATCCGATCCGTTCGCCCAAAGTGTTACGGTCGACGGCTCTGCTTCACTCGTTGTTTCAGTATCCGCGGCTTGTCCGTTTCCGCATGCCGCCAATACACTTCCTGCTGTTAGCAGCATCGCTAAGTAGGAACGTTTCTTTCTGATAACCTTTTTCATATTCTTTTTTCCCCCTGGTAAGTTCTGGATTTTTTTATCGTAAAATAAATAGATTGATTCGATTTATATGCTTGAGCCTCGTCTTTGCTCAAATAGATTTTGATCGACTGATTTTTGTGGGAAAGCATCGCGACCGAGTAATGGCCTGCGTTTGTGACTTGCTTGATTTCGCCTTGATGTTCCCCAGTATGCGGGGAAACGATGACATCTTCCGGACGGAAAGCTAGTTCTTGATGGTTTTCGAGCGGAAGGAAATTCATTTCCCCGATAAAGGAAGCTGTATAATGGTTGACCGGGTTGTCATAGATTTCGGATGGTGTCCCGATCTGGGCAATCTGTCCTTTTTGCATCACGACGATCCGGTCGGACAAGGACATCGCCTCCTCCTGATCATGCGTAACGAAAACGACGGTGACGCCGGTCTCTCGCTGGATCCGTTTCAACTCTTCACGCATCTGTTGCCGAATTTTGGCATCCAATGCAGAATAGGGTTCGTCCAACAAAAGCACAGCAGGTTCCAGCAACAACGATCTGCCGATTGCGATCCGCTGCTGTTGACCGCCTGAGAGTTGGCCGGGGTATTTCTTTTCGATGCCCGGTAATTTCAAAAGTTCCAACATGCCGGCAACTTTTTCCTTTATCAGCGACTTTGGAACTTTTCTCAATTTAAGGCCGAAAGCCAGATTCTCGAACACGGTCATATGTCCCCAAAGGTTATAGCTTTGGAACACCATGCTTGTCGGTCTTTTTTCGGCAGGGGCATCCGTCACATCGACACCATCAATGTAAATGTTCCCGCCATCCGGCTCCTGAAAACCGCCCAGACATCGCAAAATGGTGCTCTTGCCGCATCCCGATGGCCCCAAAAGCGTCATGATTTCACCTGCATGGATCTCCAGGTCGATATTGCGGATGCCATCGCCATTTTCGTATACCTTACTGATATTCTCGATTCTTACTTTCAGATTCTTCAATAATATGTCCTCGCTTTTTCTTTATAATTCGTTACTGCAGGTATCAGAGTGACATCCCTTTTGAAAACAAATCTTTCCCGAACAGTTTCCGGCAGATCCAAATGATCAAAAATGTCGGCAGCATCAATACTAGCGAAAAGACCGCTCCGGCCATCGGAGGATAATCCAAAATGACGCTGTACATGGAAGTCGCCATCGTCTTGATTTCCGGAAAGCCGACCAACAAAGTTCCTTGCGCTTCCTCCAACGATCCCAGGAAGGTATACATGGAAGAAACGGCGATGCCCGGCACGGCAGCCGGCAAAGTCACCTGCATAAATGTACGGATTGGGCCTGCGCCGACATCCCGCGCGGCTTCCTCCTGTTGGCGATGCACGTTCCTGAAAGAACTGGAAGGAATCCATATCATGAAGATCATCGTGTTCAGGATATGCACGATGATTACACCCGTCAGCGTCCCCATCAGTTGGAATCTGTAAAATAGGATACCGAGCGAGGTGTAGAGCCCGATTTTTGGGAAGGCATTCGAGAGCAGAAACGAAAACATGAAGAAGCTCTTTCCTTTGAATTCAAATCTTGCTAAGGCATATGCTGCTGGGATGCAAATCAGCAATGACGCCCCCGTCGCCAGCACTGCAATCAAAAAAGAGTTCGCAATCGATTCCAGCAGATCATTTTGCGAAAAGATGTATGCCCACCATTCAAACCCGAAGCGCGTAGGCAATACATGTGGCACTTGGTATTGTTCGGCGAATGCCAGCATCAATGTGTTCAGCAACGGCCCGTAGAAAAAGAGCAAGAACACTGAAAAAATGAGTGTTTCAAAAAAGAATTTCTTCCCTAAACTTTGGTACGCCCGTTTTGGATTGAGGTATTTCATCCTGTCTGCACCCCTTTTTGTTGGATGTAGGTCCAGGCTTTTTTGGTCGTTATGTTGTAAATATTTTCCATTTCATAATTTCTGATCGCGTTCAAGTCGTTCACAGTCCACAAGGAAAACTCCAACGCCAACTGCTTACCTTTTTCCTGCACGGCATCCGTGAACAACTGATGATTGATGTTGATGAATTTCGCTTGGCTACGGGACAATTTGTCCAACGCTTCGAGCAATACATTTTCTCCCCATCGCCCGATATGCTCACCATGAAATGAATCATCCATACCGTTCTCGATGTTCATCAAAATCTGATTGCTCCACTTTGACAGATAGCTGCAGGCTACCGTTCCGCTCAGTTCCACTTGCGGCCAGAGAGCGTATTTATCGGCCAATCCGTACACGGCATCTTCAAGACCGGTTTCCTTCAGGTCGCAATTGATGCGAATCGGACTTTTTTCGCGCGCAATATATGCAAACACATCTTCCAAGGAGACATAACGTTGCTTCTCATCCAATATATCGTGGTGCAACACAAGCTGACGTTCCCGGTTCATCCGCACATCGACTTCTATGGCTGAAATTTGCTGCTTGTTGCTGAAGAACGCAACAAACTCCATGCTGTTGTCCGCCAATCTGTCACTGCCGGAATGCGCTGTTAAATAGGACAATTTTGATGACTCCTCCCTCTGATTACTTACTAATTCACTATAACAAGCCTTTGTAAATATCCCGTCAAGATACAGTAAAATATATACAAATTTTGTAGCTTCTTTGCAAATAAAATAATTTTTTTGTATGAATGTAAATTTAGTGTCATCAAATGGATTGAGCTGCGGTGGTCACAATGGTCGCCTTCTCCGGCCAAGGCTGGACTGGCCGGAGATGCGGATATGATCAGAGCCTCAGCTCCGGTCAGACGATGTTCGCCGAATCTGAGGATGACTTTAACGAGCTAACTAATTAATTATTTTGCACCTTTACGGCGTTCAGCTAAGATCGCAACGTTTTCTGCAACTTTTTCTTTTGTCAATGGATAGATGAACCATAGGCATAGCGCAACGGCTGTGTAGCCGATAGCCGGTACAATTGTCGCTACATCGTAGATGCTGTCAAGAACGGCTGCCTCTTGCGTTGCTGCGCCGGATGCGTACCCTATAGCAGCAAGGGCGAAACCTCCCAAACCTCCAGCCAAAGCTTGTCCAAGTTTTCTTGAGAAGGAGTAGACAGCATAGACTGTTCCGCTGTCCGCACTTCCGGTTTTTACTTCTTGATAGTCGATGATGTCCGTGATGAACGCCCAGATGACAACGTTGAAGTAGTTCATGCCCAGACTTGCAATAAACGCCATCGGCAAGAACAGCATGACATTGTCTGTATGGATGAAGTACAGGACTGCATATACAAATGCCGAGAAGAATAAGGCTACTGTTGCTGATTCTTTTTTACCGAAACGAGAAGCGATTTTGTTTGCGAAAGGCGCAATCAACAGCGTTCCGACAGTTCCCAGAACACCGGCAATAGCCAATGTTTTTGAGCTGTTGAAGTAATCTGCGTACAGAAACGCATTCATTGTGTTAACCAACAGCATGGACAATAACAGGAAGATTGCTGCAGCGATGATGCCACCTAATGCTCGGTTTGAAGAAAGACCTTTTGCAATTTTTGCGAATTCTTTGCCGAAGGATTCTTTTTCTGTATCCGGTTTTTGCGGAATCTGTACACGCTCGATTGAGTAGTGATAACAGAACTGGTAAAGCGCAAAAGCTAGAACTGCAAAGATAGCGGCAATGATAGTGAAACGTTCCGGAATAACTACTTGCGCACCATTAGCGTCAGTAGTGTAGACGAACAAAGGTACAAAGAATGAGATGAAGATGCTGGCAATGCTGGCTCCCATGCTGCGGAACACGGATAGTGAAGCACGGTCTTCTGGTTTATTACTGATGACGGAAGCCATCGATCCATAAGGGATGTTGATCGCCGTATAACAAAAACTTCCCCAGAATAGGTATGTCACAAAGATATAGACGATTTTTGCAGTCATAGACCAGTTTTGAACGACTGACAGGAACATCAGGAAACCGGCGACAACAGCGAATGGTGCTACGCGTTTGATCCAAACACGGAATCGGCCGTCTTTTGTAGGCTTCATCGTATCAACCAGACGTCCCATTCCCATATCCGTAAAAGCATCGACAATCCGTGCCGATAAGAACAACGTCCCTACAACTGCTCCACTGATACCCAATACTTTTGTATAGAACAACATCAAGAAAGAACTTGAGAAGATGAAGAACAGGTCATTTGCGATGTCCCCTGCCATGTAGGCTAATTTATCCAGTAATCCGAATTCCCTTACATTTTTATTGTCATCGGTTACATTTTGTACATTATTTACGCTTGCGTGTTGCATTTCATTACCCCTTTTCTTATATTGATAAATCGACGCCGAACCAGTTGATAAAATGGATAGAAATAGTTCCACAATGCGATACTCGGTTGCGATTAAAAAATTATAAACGTTTTCAAATGAAACGACGTAACATTTACACACAAAATATACCATGCATTTTTTCTGTAGACAACGGATTTATTATTAACAATTTGTGAACGTTTTTCACGATATCTGTCATGTTCTTGATCCATCAATGATGTAAACGATAACAAAAAGACCGACTATCCGCATGTTAATGTGGATAGTCCGTCTGAAAATTAACGCTTTATTTTGACCGTAGTCACAATTGTTTCATTCCCCATCACCAGCACGTTCGTCAGCACAAAGGCTAGGATGAAGGTTGCGATGCCGATCACCACGTACATCGTCAATTGATACGGATCATAGATATACATCAATGGAGACAACAAAACTGCTAATCCGTAACTGTTCGCCTGGATGCCCAGTAGCGAAAGTGCCATGCCTCCCAGAGCGGAACTCGCCAACATCACGCCGATCGCTTTCATTCCAGTGCGCATCACAACCCCGAACAGCGCCGGTTCGCTGATGCCCAACATCTGGGTGACAGTCGCGGAAATACCGGCCGTTTTGACCGCGGCGCTGTTGGTGCGCAAGGCAATCGCCAAACACACAGCAGCATTCGCAAAGCCGTACATCGCGCAAACCGTGATCAGCGGATTGAATCCAGTCGACGCGATCAGTGAGGTTTCGATCATGATGAACATGTGGTGCATTCCGGTCATGACTGCGATCGGATAAAGGAAACCGATAATCAAGCCACCAATGCCAAAAGGCAGATGCAGGAACAGCTCGATCAATTTGACAGCCTGCGCTTCAAAGCCGTGCACCAAGGGCCCGAGCACAAACAAAGCGATAAAGACGGAGACCAAGATGACCACAAACGGCGTAAATATCAAGTCCATCGCATTCGGCATCACCTTGCGCAACCTCTTCTCAAGATTGGCTCCGATGATTCCGGTTATCAAGGCTGTCAAAATGGAACCTTGGTAACCGACCAACGGAATGACTCCGAAAGCCATAATCGGTTCGGCAGTCCCACCCGCGACCGCATAAGCATTCGGCAGCGCCGGCGAAACCAGCATCAATCCGATCAGGAACCCGATGATCGGCAAGCCGCCGACTTTTTTGAATGCCGACCAACAGATGAAGGCCGTCAGGAAACCGAAGGCTGTGTCCGTCAACACGGTCACGCTGGCGCTCAGCCAAGTTGGTATGGCATCCGGCGCCAAGCCCATCGCCCCCAGTACGGTTTCATTGAAAAGCACGCCCTTCAGTCCCAGGAACAGTCCGGTTGCGCCCAGAATCGGGATGATCGGGACAAAGATATCCGCAATATTACGTACGCCCCGCTGCAATGCCGATGATTCATCCTTTGCGATTTCGTCTTTGGAAGCTTCATTAAAGGAATACAGCGTTTGCAATTCGGCGTATACTTTGTTGACGATGCCGGATCCGAGGATGATCTGATATTGTCCGGCGTTATAGAAAACACCTTTGACTTCTTCCACTTCCTCAACCTGATCGTCATCAATCGCTTTACGGTCTTTCACTTGCAGCCGCAATCGCGTCGCACAGTGGGTAGCGGAGACGATATTATCGTCCCCCACTATCGCTACTATTTTTCTGGCAATCTCCTGGTAATTCGGCAATTTAGACATTTTCTTCATCCTTTCTGATTATGATGGCTTGATATGGTTTTAAAATCGATTGCGTTCCGGATTGTTCGATGGTTGCGTAGTTGTTCAATAAAGTTTCTCCGGAAACTTTCTCGACTGCGGTTTCCTTGTTGCTCATGTTCACTAAAATCTGGATGACCTCATCGCCAACGCGCTCATAGCCGATCACCTCATCCGGTGCATCCAACGGTCTGAATGCTCCGTAAATCAGCGTCTCTTTATGGATGGAATGATTTCTGAGCTGGATCATCTCCTTATAGAAGTTGAAAATGGAATCCGAATCGTTCATTTGGTCCGCAGCGTTCACTTCTTCGTGATCGCCGACTAATTTCAGCCAAGGTTCCGTGCCCTGATTAAAGCCGGCATTTTTCGTGTCATCCCACTGAAAAGGCGTGCGCCCGTTGTCCCGCGAGCGCTGGTTCACAAAAGCGAGCGACTCTTCCGCGGTGAAGCCTTCCAGCATTGCGCGCGGATAATTATCCAAACTGGATACGTCATTGAAGTCACTGATCAAATCGCGTTTGAAATTCTTCATGCCGATTTCCTGTCCTTGATAGATGTACGGCGTTCCCCGCAAAAAGAAAAAGAGGGTTCCCAATGCTTTGGCGCCGATTTCGTTTTGGTAGGCTGCATCCTTGATGTATTTGGAGAGGGAGCGCGGCTGATCGTGATTTTCCAGGAAATTGGCTCCCCATCCGGATTGCTGGATGGCGTTTTGGCTTTCAAAAATCAGTTCCTTCAATTCCTTCGGTTTCCAGTCAGTCGTCCGGAACCATTCACTGCCGTTCTCCACATCGATGTCCGCATAGTGGAAATCGAAGATCATGTTGAAATAGCCGCCTTCCCCGATGTATTGGTCAAATTCATCATAAGTTACGCCAGGCGCTTCGCCAACCGAAACACATGGATAGTTGTTGAATGTTTTTTGGTTCAATTCCGCCAAGAAGTCGGCGATACCCGGACGGTTCCGGCCCTTGTGCTTGACGCTGGCCAAACCGTCGGCTCCATCAGTCGGCGCATCGCCGTAATCCTGATCCTTTTTGATGAAGGTGATGGAATCGATGCGGAAGCCGGCAATGCCTTTCTCTAGCCACCAATTGATCATCGCATAGATTTCCTCGCGCAAGTCTGGATTTTCCCAGTTCAGATCCGGCTGGCGTTTATCGAAGGTATGGAAATAATACATGTTTTCTTCATCCGGAACTTTTTCCCAGACGCTGCCGCCGAAGATGGAGCGCCAGTTGTTCGGCGGGTTTCCATTCCTGCCTTCTCTGAAAATGTAATAATCCCGGTACTTGCTTTCCGGATTGCGCAAGGCCTGCTTAAACCAGTCGTGTTCATCAGAAGTATGGTTCACGACCAGATCCAGAATGACGCTGATGTTCCGCTTTTTGGCTTCGTCCAGCAGTTCCTCAAAATCAGCCATCGAACCGAACTCGGGCTGGATTCCTTGATAATCGGAAATATCGTAACCGTTGTCGACCATCGGCGAAGTGAAGATCGGACAGATCCACAGCATTGTGACCCCCAATTCTTCCAAATAAGGCAATTTCTGCGTGATGCCTTTGATGTCTCCGCTGCCGTCGTTATTGCTGTCATAAAAGCTCTTCGGATAAATCTGATAGACAACATCCTCTTTCCACCACTGCTTCTGTTCCATGTGCTCCCTGTCCTTTCTTTCCCTGCTTGCATTTTTCATGCTGACTCCTCCGCTTGTGGTATCGATACCACATTTTGGTTTTTTGAGAACCCGCCTAAGCGGATTCTCTTTCGATCAATTCTAATTTTAGTTCTGTCGTATCTATCTGATAAGCAGTCTCTTCGATCTGCGCTACCAACACCTTCGTGGCTTCTCTTCCCAATGCATCGACCGGCTGCGCAATCGTGGTCAGCCTGACCGCCAGCATCGCCGTGAACGGCTGATTGTCGAAGCCCATGATTGCCAAATCCTCAGGGACTCTTTTCCCTGCCTGCAGGAATTTCTGCAGAATACCGCTGGCCACTTCGTCGCTTCCTGTGAAAATTGCATCCGGTCGGTTGTTTTCCGGCAGACTCAAAAGGATTTCCGCAATGCGATGACCATCGGCTATTGTATGGACCTCCTTGAAGATCCATTCCTTCTTCATCGGTAGCTCGTTCTCCAATAATGCCTTCTCGAATCCCGCTGTCCGGGCATTTCCGTGGCCGCCCTTTGTCAGGCTGCCGCCTGTACAGTAGGCGATTTTTTTGTAACCCTTTCCGATCAGGTAGTTTGTGGCCCCAAAACTCGCCCCCTCCTGATCCGTGTAGACTTGCGGAATCGTCGACCCGGGTATCCTCTCGTTGCAGAAGACAATGGGTCCGTATTGCTGATACGTTTCGATCACATCGGGATTCCCTTCTACTGAGCACATGATCAAACCGGTGATCACCTGCTGCTTCAGCATCTCGAGCATCTTCAGCTCGGCCGCCGGATCGTCATACGTCTGCATGACCAACACGTTGTAGCCCAATAATTTGCTGTTCTTTTCGATTGAATCCACCAGATAGGAGAAAAACGGATTCGTTATGCGCGAAACCAAGATCCCGATCATGGTGCCTTTTTTCGAGCGTAATTGCGTCGCCACCATGCTGGGCGAGTAGTTCAACTCATCCATCGCGTCTTTGATGCGTTTCTTCTTCTCATCCGAAATATAAGGATGGTCGTTCAGATACCGGGATGCTGCAGGCTACAAATAAGAGGAACGGAAGCGATCCTTCTGAACCACTCCCGTCCCTCTTGCTATAACTTTTTATAGATCGATTACGTCGCCACCGGTCACGCCATAGATTTGGGCTGTAACATAGCTGGCGTTGTTGGATGCCAAGAACACATAGACATGCGCCAATTCGACCGGCTGCCCGGCCCTACCCAGCAAGGTTTTCTGCCCGAATTCCGGCAAAGCGCCTTCCGGTTGCCCATGATCCAATTGCAGCGGCGTCCAGATTGGGCCTGGTGCAACACCATTCACGCGGATGCCTTTCTTGGCGAACTGCTTCGCCAAACTGATTGTGAAACTGGCGATCGCAGACTTGGTTGCGGCATAATCCATCAAATGGCCACTCGGATCGTAAGCCTGGATGGATGTTGTCGTGATGATTGCGCCTCCCGCCGGCAGATGCGGTTCAGCAGCTTTCACCAGTCCAAACATCGAAATGATGTTGACGGTGAAGGTGTCCTTGACCTGTTCCAGCGGCAATTCCGAAATGGACTCCCGCGCAATCTGTTGGGCAGCGTTCAATACAAGCGTGTCCAGACCGCCCAATGCCTCGACGGTCTTATCGATTATTTCTTGGTATTTGCTTTCATCCCGAAGGTCATAAGGAAGCAATACGGCTTTGCGGCCGGCCTGCTCAATATATTCAGCAACTTCTTTTGCATCGCGTTCTTCACCAGGGAAAAATTGAATCGCTACATCGGCGCCTTCTCTGGCATAGGCGATTGCTGCAGCCCGTCCGATTCCGGAATCGCCACCTGTGATCAATACCCGGCGATTCTCCAACAAATGGTTGCCCACGTAGCTTTCCTCCCCGCAATCGGGTTCCGGCAGCATCTTATCTTGCAAAGCTGGGGTGTCTTGATCCTGATCTGCAAATTTTCCAGTGTGATATAACTCGCGTGGATCCTTCAAAATAGGTTCAGTCATCTTATTCACTCCTTTGTCTTTGTAAGAATAGTCTAATACACTTACTTACAATTTGGAAATGATAAGCCCTTTCAGGAAACGGGGTGCATCAGCCAATCGTCATTTTATATATTTTTTTATATATTCTATTGACCCTTATATTCAGTAAGCGTATAATCACTCATGTAAGCAATGTGAAATTAAACACAAAAAAATCCGAATCTTCGTCGTCGCCATCCGAGCCGCATGGATGATTAGGGAGGAAAAAATGAACATCGAACGATTTATTGAAGCCCGCAAAGCATTGGCCCTCTCGCAGATGGAACTGGCAGAGGGGATCTGTACCCAAGCTACATTGAGCCGCTTCGAGAACAACGGGCAAGTCCCGAATCTTAAAATTCTGATTAAACTGTGCAACCGCCTGAATCTTCCCTTAGGAGAGTTGTTCCCTAAAGTAGGCGTAAAGTATACAGAAGCGACAGAAAAAATGAATAAAGC
The DNA here is from genome assembly GCA_030153215.1 of Trichococcus sp. Classification (GTDB taxonomy): domain Bacteria; phylum Bacillota; class Bacilli; order Lactobacillales; family Aerococcaceae; genus Trichococcus. The sequence continues at coordinate 1,734 of JASKKA010000044.1, read as the reverse complement.
AGAATTCTTTTTGATCACAAGTGAATACGACCGGGCCGCGGACTTGTTGCAAAGCATCGCATTGAGTGAAATCGAAGAAAACAGCCTCGCTTTGCGTTTCCATTATTTGAATGGTTTCATCATGATTGCGCAGCAGATTTCAGTGACAGATATTTTGTTCACTTTCGATCAAATATTGCTGGCCGATGATAGGGAAGAGACTGAAATCTTTCGCTTGCTGGCTTATACGGGAATCGGCATGGTTTACAGCCGTGAGAACAGTCCGGATAAAGCAGAGTTCTACTTCAGCAAAGTGCTCGAAAAAATTTATGCTTACCCCATCAATACGACAGAAGACATTTGGCGTGTACTGAATATTGTATTCCAAAGCGGCACTTTCTTCTCCCAAATCGATGAGATCGAACTGAGCAATGCGCTGCTATCTTATGCTGTTTCCATTTGTTCAGATAATCACGTGACCTACTATCTTGCCCGAGCAGCCATCCAGTTGGCCAAAAATGCCATCATCCAGGGGAAGCCGCAACAAGAGGTATTGGAATTGATCTACGATGCCCGAGCTTATTCAAAAATCAACAAAAATACGATCGCGCTGAAAGAATTGGCACAGTTGGAAAGCGAGATTCTTTCAGGGAATCCCGCAACAGAATGACACGTTTATCCTGAAGGTGGTGGAAAAAATGGAACAAAAAAAGGCAACGGTCCGTCTGATGGGAACAATCATCGATCTGTTTGTGACACACACGCGCCCTGATGCTATTTTGGAGGAGGCGATTCGACGCCTGCGAATATACGAAAAACGTTTCAGTGCCAACGATCCAACGTCGGAGCTGATGCAGATCAACCAGTTGGCAGGCAAAGCCCCTCTTGCTGTCCACCCTGATTTATTTCACTTGATCAAGTTGGGGAAATACCACAGCTTAGCCCCCAACAGTCATCTGAATATCGCAATTGGACCGCTTGTTCAGACATGGCGGATCGGTTTTGCTGATGCAAAAGTCCCGGATGCCGAAGAGATTCAACAGCTTCTCGAAATCACCGATCCTAAAAAAATCTTGTTATCCGAGGAAAATCAGTCCGTATTTCTTCAGCAAAAAGGCATGGCCATCGACTTGGGGGCCGTGGCAAAAGGCTATATTGCCGATCTACTGACGGCATACTTCAAGGAAGCCGGCGTAGCTTCCGCTCTCATCAATTTGGGCGGAAATGTGGTCGTGTTCGGACCATCCCAGAATCATGAAGATCCCTATTGGCGCATCGGCATCCAAAACCCACTTCTTCCCCGCGCGCATTATAGCGCAGTATTGAAGATCCAGAACCAATCAGCGGTTACCTCTGGTGTGTATGAACGGCAGCTGAAAACCAAAGGCAAGCACTATCACCACATTCTGGACCCACAGACCGGCTATCCGGCAGAAACGGATGTCATCAGCTTGACTGTGGTTGCTGATGACTCTGTCGATGGGGAAATCTGGACGACACGTTTGTTCGGCCAACCTTCCGATGTGATCCTAGCCGCATTAGATCACTCAGAAGCCATCGACGGTATTCTGATCACGAAAAACGGCAGCCTCTTCTGCTCCAAAGGCTTGGAAAACCGGCTGAAACGCAAACATCTCGCTTAATCACGTGTTTAAATGAATCATAAAAAAACTAAAATTTGGAAGGAAGTATTCATATGAATAAATTAATCGGCCTCGTCGGCACAAACTCGGACCACTCCACTAACCGTATGCT
>JASKKA010000043.1 GCA_030153215.1 Trichococcus sp. | reverse complement strand
CGCAAGCCGATTCCTTGACGCAGCTCATCCATATTGTCGATGTGATCGGTCCATTTGCTGTCGACAACCCGCAGGATAACAACTTTTTCAAATTCCAAAATTTGTTCTGGACTCAATTGTGACTCTTTTGTCTTGTAAACTTCCATTGCGCGTTCCACCAAATATTCTTCGATTTCGTGCGCAGATTTTCCTTCCAGTTCGGCTAAACTGATGCTGTCGGGATGCACAAGGGCAGCTCCGGCAAAATCACGGATGCCTTGCAGATTCCAAGTCGCCTTTTCACCGATGGTATGCGTTTCGACCACACGCGCAATCGCACGCTTGATCATCGCTGTCACGACATACTTCAACGATTCGGTTTCATTGATGACTTCCAAACGTTGCCCATAAATGATCTCACGCTGTTCACGCATGACTTCATCGTATTCCAGTACGTTTTTACGGGTATCATAGTTATTGCCTTCCACTCGTTTTTGGGCGGATTCCACTTGTTTGGAAAGCATTTTGCTTTGGATGACCACATCTTCCGCTTCATCATCCAAATTCAATTTGCTCCAGACTTGCTGGATGCGTTCCGATCCGAAGCGTCTCATCAAGTCGTCTTCCAATGACAGGTAAAATTGCGTTTCGCCGGGATCCCCTTGACGTCCGGAACGTCCCCGTAATTGATTGTCGATCCGGCGCGATTCGTGGCGTTCGGTACCGATGACGCAAAGACCGCCTAATTCCTTGACACCTTTGCCCAGCTTGATGTCGGTACCACGACCAGCCATATTTGTGGCGATCGTGACGGCTCCGGGTTGGCCGGCTCCGATGATGATTTCCGCTTCCCGGAAATGGTTTTTGGCATTCAAAACTTGGTGCGGAATGTTTTCTTGGCGCAGCATCTGCGAAAGCAGCTCAGACGTTTCAACAGCTACGGTACCGACAAGGATCGGCTGACCTTTTGCGTGTCGCTCTTTGATATCGCCAACAACGGCCCTGAATTTGCTTTTCAAAGATGGATACAACAAATCCGGATAGTCATGACGGACGATCGGTCTGTTTGTAGGGATCGAAATGACGTTCATATTGTAGATTTCCCGGAACTCTTCTTCTTCCGTTTTCGCCGTACCGGTCATACCGGACAGTTTTTTGTACATACGGAAGTAGTTCTGGAAAGTGATGGTGGCCATTGTTTTCGATTCATTTTCGATTTCCACGTTCTCTTTCGCTTCGATGGCTTGATGCAGACCATCCGAGTAACGACGGCCTTCCATGATCCGGCCCGTGAATTGATCGACGATTTTTACTTTCCCGTCATCCACCACGTAATCGATGTCCACAAGCATGATGTAGTTCGCACGCAGGGCTTGATCCAAATGATGCACGAGGCGGGTATTGTCCACATCATACAAGTTTGGTAAATGGAAAGTTTTTTCGGCTTTTTCGATGCCTTCGTCCGTCAACGCGATTGATTTGGAAGTCAAATCGATCGTATAGTCTTCATTTTCTTTCAAGCCTTTGATGAAGAAATCAGCCCTGTTATAGAGTGCAGTCGATTTTTCGGCTTGTCCGGAAATGATCAATGGTGTGCGGGCTTCATCAATCAGGATCGAGTCGACCTCATCGACGACCGCAAAGTTCAACGGGCGCTGCACCATTTGGTTTTTGTAGACAACCATATTGTCACGCAAATAATCGAAGCCCAATTCATTGTTGGTGCTGTAAGTGATGTCACAATTATAGGCTTCACGCTTTTCTTCCGAAGACTTGCCGTTTGTGTTCAAACCGACAGTCAAGCCCAGAAAACGGTAGAGTTCACCCATCTCGACTGCATCGCGGCTTGCCAAATACTCGTTGACAGTGACAACGTGGACACCTTCGCCTGATAAGGCGTTCAGATATACCGGCATCGTTGCGGTCAAGGTTTTACCTTCACCGGTCTTCATTTCGGCAATGTTGCCTTTATGCAGGGTAATCCCACCCATTATCTGCACTTTATAAGGATACAGCCCCAAGACGCGTTTTGCGCCTTCGCGGACTACGGCAAATGCTTCCGGAAGCAGGTCGTCCAAAGATTCCCCTTTTTGATAGCGTGCTTTGTAGGATTCGGTCAGCTCCCGCAATTCTTCATCATCCAAAGCGGCCATTCTATCCGCGTATGAGATGACTTTATCCGCTAATGTTTCTAAGGAACGCAGCTCTTTCTTATCATTCTCTATGAGTTTCTTTAAAAAGTTGGCCATTCTATATCTCCTCTTGCTGTCTGATTTCATTCCAGCGATCATATTCACTGGTATGCATTTATGTGTATGTTGTTCGTTGGTGCTGTAAAAATAATTCTTATATCTCTACTATTCTATCATTTCTTTTAATTAATGTGAACTAGTCCCCATCAACAAAACCTTGCAGCGGTTGCCGATCGATGGATTTAGGGTCAGTGATTGCAGCCCGTGGTTGATGGATAACCTATTATCGACTCTTCGGGCTGCAACAATCAAAAAAAGCCCCCCGCCGTTCAGTGGCGGGGGACGTTAATTTCGGATTCAGTCAGTTTCGATCAGGCCGAATTTACCGTCTTTACGGCGATACACGATACTTGTGCCGTTCGTTTCAGCATCTTCGAAGATAAAGAAGTTGTGTCCAAGCATATTCATCTGCAATACAGCCTCTTCACTGTCCATCGGTTTGAGAGAAAGACGTTTTGTGCGGACGATTTCAAGGGCATTTTCGTCTGCTTCTATAGTTTCTTCGATAGGATTTGGCTCGTTACCGATATCAAATCCTCTCTCTCTGGATTTGCGGTGAATCTTCGTCTTGTATTTACGAACTTGGCGTTCAAGTTTGTCCACGACCAAATCGATGCTTCCGTAAAGATCATTGGAAGTCTCTTCGGCTCTTAAAACCAGGAAAGGTAGCGGAACCGTAACTTCCACCTTAGCAGATTTTTCGGCTGGGAATGGATATACTTTCAAGTTGACATGCGCAGTTGTTTCAGGCACGTTGCCAAAGTATTTCTCCAATCTGCCTAATTTTTTCTCGGCGTAGCTGCGAATCGGTTCTGTAACCTCGATATTTTCTCCTCGGACATTATACTTAAACATAGCACTCTCTCCTTTCGTCTGACGCATCGTCAGATAAAGACAACCCTCGCCTATGGACCACTCATAGGGGGTTTCTTTAACTTCATTATAATGTAAGCGCCTTAACATTTCAATCTTTATGATTGATTATCTTGCGATTGTGATGGAGCGAACCGATCTGAATCCTTGCTTGTACAGGAGCGATTTTGCGTGATAGAGCGTTCTCCCGGTGGTGTAGACGTCATCAAAAAGAATAATTTCCTGCTTAAGATATTTTTCATGCCCAACCAGCAAGGAAAAAGGTTGCGTGGTCAGCAGTCGTTCCTGTCTGTTTTTTTCTGATTGTTTTTCTCCCGCATGCTGATTTCCCAAGAATTGTACGTAGCGGATTCCCGCTCGTTTCAGCATCTCCTCGCATTGATTGAAGCCCCTTTCCTCGTAGCTGGCAATCGAGATCGGCAACGGAAGGAACAGTGCTTTAGGATGCTCCCTTCGAAATGCTTGCAGATCGTTCGTGAACGCGGCAGAAAGACGGTAATCGCCTTGAAACTTATAGCGTTGCAGCCAGTCCTTCACCGCACCCGTATAGGCATAGCAAGCATGATGCGCAATCTTCAGCTCCGGATAGCAACTGCTCCACCTCCGGCAGTCCTCGCACAAATTCGTGGATTCTTGCGGACGCATGCATCCTGAGCAGCAAGTTTGGCCGGTTAGACGCGGCAATTTCCCCTCGCAAGTTCGGCAAACCGTTCCGCGATCCTTTTTCCCGAAATCGAAAAGTTCCTGCAAGGTCAGAACTTCGCGGATCTCAGTTTGGCAAAATAGACACTGTCCCATGCAACAACCCCCTTCTTCCCGCGTCCCGGTTCAGTGAGCGGATCTGCCGGATTGCCCCCTGGATGGCTTTGGTCTCACCGTAGTGGGCAAAACAGACCCATCCTGTCGGAAAGTCTTTGTGCCTGCCTGCCCTCCCGGCGATCTGCACAAGCGAGGCTTCCGTGAAGACCCGATCTTCCGCGCCAAGCACAATGACATCGATATCCCGGAAAGTCACGCCGCGCTCCAGTATGGTCGTTGTCATCAGAAAATCATACTCCTCTGCCCGCATCCTTTTCACTTTCTCCTCGCGATCAGGATCGCTCGCGGAAACGCAGGTGAACAGCTTATCCGGAAAAACTTCCTGCAACCATCTATCCAACGCTTCCATCAGCTGGATATGCGGCAAAAAAAGCAGAAAGCGCCTTTTCTGTTGGAGTTGCCTGCGTATCAAGGAAAGAAATCGAGTATTTTTCTTTCTGTTGATGGCCTTACGCCAATTTCCGACCCACAGACATTCCGGTTCGGGCAACGCAAAGCCGTGATAGCGGGCTGGTAAGACCGTCGTCGCCAATCTGCCGCGCCTGATTTCCTTTTGCATCTCCCCTGAAGGTGTTGCCGTCAGATAAATCAGCGCGCTCGCTATTTTCCTGGATTTCTGCGCCCCAAACTGCAAACCCAAATCATTGTGATAGGGGAAAGAATCGATCTCATCGATGATGAGCAGATCGAACGCTTCCCGGAAACGCAACAGCTGGTGGGTTGTGGCGATGACGAGCGGCGTATAGCTGTAGCCCTCCTCATTGCCCCCATACAGTAAAGCTAGCGGGACCTCCGGGAATGCTTGTTTGATCCGAGGGGCCAGTTCCAAACATACATCCACACGTGGGGAAGCCAAGCAGACTCTTCCGCCTTTGCGCAGACTAGCTGCAATCCCCTCAAAAATCATCTCGGTCTTCCCGGCACCAGCGACCGCCCAAATAAGGCGTGTCTGTTCCGATTGGACCGTTCCCACGATTTCATCCGATGCTCGTTTCTGTTCCGGGGACAACTGGCCTTCCCATTGCAGGATCGGCTCATGGTAGCATGCGAAAGAATTGGTTTCCGGCAGATGGTAGAGCACAGTGCAACTCTTGATTTTCCCCATGTTCAGACAACTCAGGCAATAAAGACAAGCCGTTCCACAAGAGCACGGCGCTGCCTGCATTTTGTTCCTGTCCTGATTCCCGCAGCGGGAACAGGTTAGCTTCCCTTTCACTCTGGCCAAACCGGGACGTTTTTCAGCCACATCCAACAGCAGATCGTCCACACTGCGGCACTCGATCCTCGTCAACTCCCTGCCTTTCAAATCCTTTCCGTCCATGCCATCCTCCCTTTCCCCCTCCTTGGTAGCATACGCAAAAAAAGCCGCCGCTCTTCCGCTGAATTTACGGAGAGTGACGCTTTTCTGTTTCCGGTCAGGGATTTTTTGATTTGTTGGCTATCGGCTGGACGGAACTCCCTTCGAAAGGGAAATCAGCAATCGGGCGATAGACTAGTTTTCCGTTCAGCCGACCACTTTCGAACAGTGTCAGCGCAGTTACCGGGATTTGTTGATCCGGCAGCAACGACAATTGGCTTAGGACTTCCCACTCCTGCGACAGTGTAATTCCCCGACCGAGCGTAAGGTGCGGAATAAAAGCCCCCTCCTCGGCTACTGTCATTTTTTGCTCCTGCAAGGAAGCGTTAAGCTGACCATAGAGTTTTTGGAGTTGACTATTTTCTTTAATGCCCAGCCAGATAATCCGCTTGTTCTTTTTGAAAAAACAACCCAATCCAGCGGTTTCGATCAGGAATGGGAGTTGTCCTGCGGCACAACGGGCCAGCAGAGTTGTGATTGCACTCTTCTGATCCGGATCCACTTCTCCTATAAAACGCATCGTCAAATGAAAGTTATCCGGATCCGTGAATGACCCTTTCAGGCAGGCGCGTTTCACTTCTCCCTGAACAGCGGCTAGGTGTTCTTTGATGTCTTCAGGCAATTGGATGCCAACGAATACTCTCATGACTACACTCCTCTATCCATTTTTGATAAAAAAACAGGAAGGACAGAACCTTGTTGGCTCTTCCTCCCAAATGAATGTATGATTGCCGCAACTATTTGTCGCTTATAGCGGACAGCTCAATTCGGTATCTTCCGTCCAGGTCAGCCCTAACGCACCTTCACCTAAATGCGTCCCTATGACAGGGCCGAAATAACTCAATTCGAATCTGATGTCCGGAAACTCTCGTTGGAGCTGCTCTAACCAAGCTTGTCCTTTTTCGGGAATATTCCCATGGATGACCGTTGCGATGATTGGGTAATCAGCTGTTGCGGCAGTCTGGCCAAGCAGTTCTTCGATCCGTCGTAATGCCCTTGCATTTGTTCTGATTTTTTCGAAGACAACTATTTTTTTGTCCGAAAAATGCAGCACTGGTTTGATCTTCATGATGGAGCCGATGACCGCGGCCCCCCCTGAGAGTCTGCCGCCGCGCTGCAGGTTCATCAGATCGTCCACCATAAAGTAGGCCTGGGAACGTTTCTTCATGTGTTCCAATCGCGCAATGATCTGCTCCTGTTCGATACCGACATTAGCTAGCCTTGCAGCCTCCAAGACGAATCGGGCCTGCACATAGCAACTGATTTCGGAATCGAAGGGATGGATGTTGAACTCAGGATATTCCCTGCTCAAAGAGGCCGCATTCTGGTATGTGCCACTGATGCCGCTTGAAAGATGGATACTGATGATCGCATCGTGCTCCTTCGCCAATTCCTCATACAGTTGATACATGACACCCACTGCTGGTTGGGAGCTCTTCGGAAAATCCTCAGACACTTTCATCAGCGCGTAAAAGTCCTCAGCAGCCAAATCTATTTCTTCTTCATATGTCTTTCCTCCGATATTCACGACTAACGGCAGCATATGAATATGATGCCGCTGACGTATTTCAGCCGTCAAATAAGCGGTACTGTCCGTAACTACTGCAATTTTCATGAAAATCCTCAAACTTTCTGCTCGTTATTTAGCTTAATTATTCTTTATTATACGATAAATTTCTGGTTGAATCCGCGCCGAAA
>JASKKA010000042.1 GCA_030153215.1 Trichococcus sp. | reverse complement strand
TACAATTGGCGAACCATTCAGAGCCCCTTTAGGGGTTGGTCAGTAACAAAGGCTTTCAGCCGTAGAGCAAACCACCCGTTCACACGGGTGGTTTTGATTATGGATTTTGTTCTGGTGCTTCCTCTTCCTCTGGGGCAGAGGAAACCTGCTCGCTTTCCAAAGAGCTTGAGGACGATGAGGTTTCGCTGACTGGTTTGTCCTCATCTGCGGAGTCCGTTTCGGAGGACTCCTGTGCCGGATCGGCGATGGTCAACTGGATAGATGAAGCAGGTGAGGTGCTTGAACCGACTTTGACCATCAAAGAGATCGTGATGGTGCCTTTATCAGGACTCTTAATGACTACTTTTGTATTTGTTGTCGTTTCGGATGTACCGCCTGCTGTTACGGTGTACTGCGCTTGAGCATTCGAATCGGTGCCGCTGGCTGAATATTTATCCCATTCGATGGTCAATTCATCTTTGTTGGTATCATAGCCGGCCTTCAAACCGGAAGGCGCCAACAATGTCACACCGTATTTCTTGGAAGTGGAAGTGGGTTCCGTTCCCTTTACGAAAAGTTCAGTGGCGATCAGGCTACTCGGCGTGTTCGGGCCGGGCTTCATGATTGGATCTGTGTACTTCTCGATCGAAACTTGACTGACCGACGCAGGCATCGTCCAATCGGCATAATCGGTATTTTCGGAGACGTAGGACATCAATTCACGATAAATATCGCGTGTCAGACTTTGTGTTTGGTAATCCAAAAAGTTTCCGTACTCCTTGGAATTGTCATAGCCGACCCATACTGAAATGGAATAGCTGGTAGAATAACCGGCGAACCAGGCATCTGGGGCAGCATAAGGAACATTTGTGCCGCCGACTGCGGCCAGTTCATCATCCGTGTAGTTGGTTGTCCCAGTTTTTCCGGCCTGCGGTAAGCCCCATATCTGTGCGTTCGTAGCTGTTCCTTCGGAGATGACGTCCTTCAGCATATCGGTGATCATATAGGCTGTGGACTCCTTCATCGCTTCTGTTCCGTTCGGGTCGAAGGTGAATTCTTCACCTTCCGCAGTCGTCACGGACTGGACCGTGTAAGGTTCGTAGTAGGTACCGCCGTTAGCGAAGGCTGCATAAGCCGCGGACAGCTCAATCGGTGTCGCTTCACCACCGATGGCATTGGACTCGACCAAATATTCCTGACCATCGTTCGTGATTGTGATGCCCAATTTTTTCAGGAAAGAAAAGGCGTTATCCGCACCGACTTCCTGGAAAGTCTTCAATGCCGGGATGTTGCGCGAATCGACCAATGCTTCACGGATGGTCTGATCACCTTTGTACTCGTTGTCGTAGTTGTTGATCTCGCTGCCGTCGGAGTAACTGTATTGCTCATCGACGACCCAGGTGCCTGTCGAATAGTCCAAATATTCGATGGCAGGTGCGTAGACCGCCAATGGTTTCATTGTAGAGCCGATGCTGCGCTCGAGTGTGGAAGCGCGATTGAGCCCAAGTTGGACGTCCTGGTTACGTCCGCCGATGACTGCTTGGATGGCGCCGGTATTGACATCAATCATGGAAACACCGGTCTGCAGCAGATCATCCGGGAATTCGATATAGTCATACGTATTCACGATATCGTACAGACGCTGCTGTGCGTCCATATCGATATTGGTAGTGATCGTCAATCCGCCTTCATAGACGTCCAAACCGGTCTTTTCTGCAACTTCATCGATGACGAGTTGGATATAAGAATCGACTACTAATGACGTGTTGACGTCGCCGGAATGGTCGATGAGGGTGTCTTGAATCTGAATCGTTTTTGCCTCTGCACTTTCTTCGGTAGTGATTTTTTCATTTTCTACCATCATATCCAGTACAAGGTCGCGCCTGCTTTGAGTGTCTGCAGGATTATTGATCGGATCATACAGGGAAGGGGCTTGCGGCATGCCTGCCAATGTGGCGGCTTCCGCGAGTGTCACATCGGTGATCGATTTTCCGAAGAAGTATTCGGAAGCTGTACCCATGCCATAGACGTTGTTGGACATGTAGACTTTATTGATGTAAAATGCCAAAATCTCATCTTTCGTGTATTCTCTCTCCAATTGCATCGACATCCAGGCTTCCTGCGCTTTCCGTTCGAGAGTCTGATCCTCAGAACTTGTCGAGAAAAAAGATAACTTGATCAATTGCTGGGTAATGGTGCTGCCACCCTGAGAAATGCCGCCTTGTTGGAGATTCGCGAACAGGGCGCCGATGATTCGGATCGGATCAATGCCATTATGATCGTAGAAACGCTGATCTTCTATCGAGACGATAGCATCTTTCAGCACTTGGGGTATTTCTTCGGCGCTGACCAGTGTTCGGGATTGTTCACTGCCGCCGATTACTTTGATTTCATTTCCGTCCGGATCCAAAATGGTAGATGCCACCGTTCCGCTCAACTGTTCTTCGGTTATTTCAGGAGCGGAGGAAACATAGTAGAAGAAAAGCCCGGCGCCGGAAGCCAGCCCGATCAGCCCGATGGCCAGAATACCGAAAACTATTTTCTTCCAAAGCGGTCGCCCGTTTTTTTTCGCTTTCACGGCCGTTTTGCTTTTGCTTGGGCCTTTCGCATTTCCATTCTTCTTTCTGTTGTTTGCGCGTGATCTTGTATGATTGCCTTCATTCGGCATGTGGTTCACCTCTTAATTATTTGATAGTACGTTCAAGCATTTTGTCTACAGCATCCAGATAATCCAGCCGTGGATTGAATCCGTATGCCACTTCTATCCCATTCGCTTCAATAAAAGCCAACGGAATCGATTTACGGCCATTATTCAATGTATTCTCCCAAAAGTCAATCAAATAGGAACTATTCAGCAAGAAGACGCGGTTGAAAACGGAAAAACGGATCAGTACGAACGTGACCCCTTGCTGTTGGATACACCTTTTCATATGGATGATCTGATGCTCGTGGAAGTTGCTCAAAGGTATGGCTGTCTTGTTTTTTGTTTCTTTGGCCTCAAAGTCCAGGTAAAGCCCTTTGTATACGCCGTTGTAGTCGGTAGTGGAGGACTGCCGGTAGTAAGCCTCTTTGATGACGGCCGCGCTTCTTTTGGGATAATCCACTTTGACGACTTGGATAGGCGTTGGCTTCTTGTGGATGACGGCTTTCCCTGATGAAAGGTAATGCGCATTGCTGCTGTTGATTTCTTCTTCAAGCGTCATTCCCCGGTTGCTGTATACGAAGTCTTTCCTCTTTGCAGTTTTCGGCATATGCGACTCGGCATGGAACTTTTTGCCGTTCGGATAATTTACGGCCACTGACGATCACCCCCATTGCATGATTATACCAAAAACAGGTGTTGAAAGAAATCTAAGAAACCATTAAAATAGGTGCTTAAAGCGATGATAGCGGCCACAATTTTTGCACGAAAACGGATTAATTAAGCACTTTTAGTTTACAACACCGTTTTTCTAGTGTAGTATTGGAGAGTGTGCAATATCAAATTAATTGCAATAAAATCAAGATTTTTGGAGGAAAGTAAATGACTGCAAAATGGGAAAAAACAGGCACTAACGATGGTGTCTTAACATTCGAAATTTCAGAAGAAATCATCAAACAAGAAATGGATAAGGTCTTCAACAAATTGAAAAAGAACGTTTCCGTTCCTGGATTCCGTAAAGGTAAAGTTCCTCGTCACGTATTCAACAACATTTATGGTGAAGAATCTTTATTCGAAGATGCATTGAATGGCGCATTGCCGGATGCTTATTCACAAGCTATCGAAGAAGCTGGATTGGATCCTGTTTCTCAACCGAAAATTGACATCAAGAGCATGGAAAAAGGTCAACCTTGGGTCATCGCTGCTGAAGTCACAGTGAAACCAGAAGTGAAACTGGGAGAATACAAAAATCTTAAAGTTGAAAAACAAGACCGCGTCGTTACAGATGAGGATGTAGAAAACAACTTGAAAGAAAAACAAGAGCGTCAAGCTGAATTGGTATTGAAAGAAGAAGGCGCAGAACTTGGCGACACAGCTGTAATCGACTATGAAGGATTCGTCGACGGTGAAGCTTTTGAAGGCGGCAAAGATCAAAACCATTCTTTGGAATTGGGATCCAATCAATTCATCCCTGGTTTTGAAGAACAATTGGTAGGTGTTAGAGCGGGAGAAGAAAAAGACGTTGTCGTCACTTTCCCTGAAGAGTACCATGCAGAAAACTTAAAAGGCAAAGAAGCTACTTTCAAAGTAATCGTACACGAAATCAAAACAAAGCAATTGCCTGCTTTGGATGACGAATTCGCAAAAGATATCGACGAAGAAGTAGAATCATTGGACGAATTGAAAGCTAAAATCCGCAAGGAATTGGAAGAAAGCAAAACTGCGGCAGCTGATGAAGCGGTTCAGGATTTGGCTTTGAGACAAGCAGTGGACAATGCTGAAATCGTTGAATTGCCGCACGTGATGGTTCACGATGAAGTGCACCGTCAAATGGATCTTTTCCTGAATGATATGCAACGTCAAGGAATCTCTCCTGAATTGTACTACCAAATCACAGGCACTACTGAGAAAGACTTGCATGTCCAAATGGAAGCAGATGCTGATGTCCGCACGAAAACATCATTAGTGTTGGAACAAATCATCAAAGATGAAAACATCGTCGTTTCTGAAGAAGAAATCGCCGCAGAAATCGAAGAGCTAGCGAAACAATACAACATGGATGCAGATCGTGTCCGCGGATTGGTCAGCGCTGATATGTTGACTAACGACATCCAAATGAAGAAAGCGATGAGCATCATCACTGATTCAGCAATCGAAGAATAAGAAAAGTTGAAACAGAATACAGAGATCGGGACATTGTCTTCCATAGTCAGTGTCCCATCTGTTTATACTCAGGGATATATTCGGCTTGTAACCCCATTTAGGTAAACGAATCATATTCTTTTTCAATTTTTCCTTTCTGTGTTAAGATGTAAACCGTTCGAAAGCGGTCAGGATAACCGCGCCAAAGCAATCGGCGTATCCTGACAAGTTTTGCTGGATCGGAAAGTAAGTATATAGAGAGGAGAATGATTGTGTTCCATGATGAAAGTATCGGGACAATACATTGTTCATTCTGCGGAAAATCTCAGGACCAAGTGAAAAAGATCATTGCGGGGCCGGATGTATATATTTGTAATGAGTGTGTAGATCTGTGCAAAGAGATCATCGATGAAGAGATCTATGCACCAAGTGAAGCGGTATTCACCGAAGTGCCAAAACCGCAAGAAATCCAAAAGATTTTGGGCGAGTATGTGATTGGTCAAGAAAAAGCTAAAAGGACGCTTTCAGTAGCGGTCTATAATCACTACAAACGCATCGGCCAAATGAGCATGATGTCAGAAGAAGATAATGTAGAGTTACAAAAAAGCAACATATGTTTGATAGGCCCGACTGGTTCGGGTAAAACGTTCCTCGGCCAAACATTGGCGCGCATCCTGGATGTCCCATTTGCGATTGCCGATGCGACAAGCTTGACGGAGGCCGGCTATGTCGGAGAGGATGTTGAAAATATCCTGTTGAAGCTGCTTCAGGCTGCCGAGTTCGATGTCGAACGGGCAGAGCGGGGAATTATCTACATCGACGAGATCGATAAAATCGCCCGTAAAGGCGAAAATGTATCGATCACAAGAGACGTGAGTGGTGAAGGGGTTCAACAGGCCTTGCTTAAGATTTTGGAAGGCACTGTTGCGAACGTTCCACCGCAAGGCGGCAGAAAACACCCGCAACAAGAGTTCATCCAAATCGACACAACGAACATTTTGTTCATCGTCGGGGGTGCCTTTGACGGCATTGAGACGATCGTGAAAGAGCGACTTGGTGAGAAAGTTATCGGTTTCGGCTCTCCTCAAGCAAAACATTTGGAAGACAAGAGCATCATGCAGCAGATCATTCCGGAAGACTTATTGAAATTCGGTTTGATACCGGAATTCATTGGCCGTCTACCAATAATGGCTGCATTGGAAAAATTGACGGAAGATGATTTGGTTCATATTCTGACTAAACCAAAAAATGCTTTGGTCAAACAATACAAAAAATTGCTTGAGTTGGATGGCGTCGAATTGGTATTCGAAGATGACGCACTGCGCTCAATCGCCAAAAAAGCACTTGAAAGAAATACAGGTGCCCGTGGCTTGCGCTCCATCATCGAAAACATCATGCTCGACATCATGTTTGATATCCCGAGCAGAGATGAAATCGTGAAATGCGTCATTACCGACAGCACAGTCAATGGCATCAGTGCGCCGTTGTTGTTCGATGAAGACGGCAAACAGATCAACTGAACATGAGCTTGCGTTTGAAGTCCGGTGAATCAGACAATTTTCAATCTGATTTCCGGATTTTTTCGCCTAATCTTGACAGTCGATTGCGGAAATAGCTTTAGATGTCGTTGTAAAGACAGACGACTTTGAAAAGGAGTGAGAATAGATGCATGTACAAGAAGCGGAAATCGTGATGAGCGCGGTCGATCCCAAACAATATCCAACCACCGGCTTTGCTGAAATCGCTTTGGCGGGACGGTCCAACGTGGGCAAGTCATCGTTCATCAATAAACTGATCAATCGCAAAGCGTTGGCACGGACATCAAGCAAACCGGGGAAGACCCAGACTTTGAACTTCTACTTGATCAATAATTCGTTTTATTTTGTGGATGTTCCGGGTTACGGCTATGCGAAAGTTTCGAAAACGGAACGGGCGAAATGGGGCCAAATGTTGGAGACCTACTTCACACAAAGGGACACGTTGCGGCATGTCTTTTTGATTGTCGATTTTCGTCACGAGCCTACCGAAGACGATATTCAAATGAAGGATTTCATCGAATATTATAATCTTCCTTATTCGGTCATCGCCACCAAATGCGATAAAATACCGCGGGGGAAATGGAATCAACATTTCTACCGCATCAAGAAAGCTTTAAATCTTCCAAGTGATGAGTCCTTGATCATGTTCTCAAAGGAGACGGGTGAAGGTTTTGAAAAAGCCGTTAGACAAGGTGCTTGTCGTCAAACCGAATAGGACGGGGGAGGGTAATATGGGAACTGAAGAAAAACTAAACCGTTACACGACAGAAGAAAAAAGTTGGATCATGCAGGATTGGGCGAATTCGGCGTACTCTATCATGATCACAACGGCAGTATTCCCTTTGTATTTCAAGTCGATCGCGGAAAGTGGCGGATTGGCGGATGCTGACTCGACAGCGTATTGGGGGTATGCGAATGCGGCCGCTACTCTGGTTGTGTCGCTGCTTGCTCCTGTATTAGGCGCTGTTGCGGATTACAAAGGCTTCCGGAATCCTTTGTTTACGGCCTTCACATTTTTGTTTGAAAATAAATAGCTGAAAAATGCGCAAAAAGGCACTCCCATGCTATAATTTAGGTGGAAAAAATTTTTTTAGTTTGCTCTAGCCTGTTGCCGCATTCCTAGAGCTTTTTTTGCGTCGTAATGTTCGCCAGTGCTCAAGATTTTATAAATTACTCGAATCATTTTATGTGCACAGGCGATGATTGCCTTCATCTTCGAACTTCTACCAGAAATACGGGCGTATAGATTATGGAACGCTTCATCTTTTGATCTTCCCGCAGTGCCTCCGGCCTGGAAAAGGATGGATTTTAAATACTTATTTCCTTGTGTTGTATGGGAAGATTTTTTTATTCCAGCGCTCTCGTAAGATCCTGGGCATACTCCCGCCCACGATGCTAAGTTGCCTTGTGATTTGAAGGCCTCTACATTTGGGCCAATTTCACTCAAAATCACGCAAGCAACGATAGCACTGACTCCAGGAAGTTCAATAAGGAGATTATACTCTCGCTCAAATCTCTCCAAAACATATTGCTTGATTACAACTGTAATTTCTTCTACTTGATTTACCGAATGACGATAATGTTCCAAAGATTGCCC
>JASKKA010000041.1 GCA_030153215.1 Trichococcus sp. | reverse complement strand
GCGCATTTTTTTGACTTTCATCCAATGGATGAGCTTCCCTAGAATTGAACCCCTAATGAAGCCGTAAGCTAAAAATAGGGATTTATTCAGCAGGCATTATATAGGTTGGTGAGACTATCCATCCGTGCTTTGGTGCGCCAAAAAGCCGTTTTTTGGATCAATTCCTCTTTGAGGATCTCGTCTTCGGTGACGTCAAAAACATTTCCGGCAAGGAATAACGGTTTGTTGTCAGCAGACCGCTGTGTCACTTTGCCGCGATCATAAAACACTTTCCAGGAACCGTACTTTGCTTGGATGCGGTACTTGACCTCCCAGACCGGCACGCGACCGCTCAAGTGGGCCCTCATCTCGTCCATGACCGTATCATAATCTTCGGGATGCAGTTTTTCTGTAAAAAATTCGAATCCGGCTTCTTCCGGGATATCCTCTGGTGCATAACCCAACGCGGTCGCTTTCATCGGATTAAAAGTGACGATATTCCGTGGATAGTCCCAGAACCACTGGCCTAAATTGCCTGACCAGGGGGATTTTGTGATATCGTCTTCATAAATTTGTTCAAGCAATTCTTTATTCAGGCGTTTCAAGTAGGCGTTTTCCTCTAATAGCTGCTCTTTTGTCCTATCCATAGGCTGCATGGACCATCCTCCGTATCATTTTATTGAGATTTTTTTCAATAGAAATGTTTCTCTTACGATAGCCAGCGGCAGAGTGGAAGAGTGAGTGGGCAGGAACTTGCTTCAGCGTCCCCACATTTGGAGCCAGGCTATATTATAGTAGTTTTAGTGTATCATCATTTCAAAAATATTGACAGTAAATCGTTAAGATACTATACTAATCATTAATATATTACGGTACAAGCTACGCGAAAAATATTGGGAAATAATATAAAATTTCATAAATATATTGAACAGGAGAAACACTCCATGAACAGTCGGCATAATCAGAAAAATAAAAGTTTGCTGAAGTCAGAAGCGGGAATGACTTTGGTCGAGGTGCTGGCATCGATTTTGCTGCTGTCGCTGATCATCACGACGTTCTTGTCCTTTTTCATTCAGGCTGCTAAAGTCAATAACCAGACCGATGCAGTGAACGAGGCGACTTTTATCGCCCAAGAACAGATCGAATTGCTTACTTATTACGCGACCACAAAGACTGTGGAGGAAACGTTGGACCTGATTAAGGACGAAAGCCCCAAGATGGTTTCTGGGTTTGAAGTGATATCTACAGTCAATAATGCAGGTGGTACACTCTATTCGGTAACTGTTGAAGTTATCAAGGAAGGAGAAGTCAAAGCTGATGCAAAAATGGAAACGCGGCTGTCGTTCCGTACAGAAGAACCTGAAGAATAGCCTGCGCAACGAATCAGGGATGACGCTCGTGGAATTGTTGGCCAGTATCGCGCTGCTTTCGGTGGTGCTCTCATTGGTGGGGGCTGTCCATCTGTTTGGCCAGAGACAATACTTGGCGCAATCCTATTCGGCAGGTCAGTCAAATGATTTCGCTTACACGTTGTCGGTCATTTCAAGAGAAGTACGCAAAACGTCTTTTGCTGATGTGACGGTATCGGAATCAGGAGATGCCCTGTTGATTGGCGGCGCTGAGGCATTCAGCCAACAGGGGGAACAGCTGGTGAAAAATGATGGTCAGGTTTTGGCGGAGGACGTCGAGGATTTCGTTGCCACTGCCGATGCTGAAACAAAAAGCATCACAATCGCATTGAAAAGTATGTCAGAAATGAACAGTAAACCAAAAGAATACCAAACTACGATTTATTTCAGAAGGTGAGTGGATAGGATGGGAATCAAGCGTTTCCGGGAGGACGAAAAAGGCAGTGGCTTGGTGTTGACATTGATGGTGCTGCTCGTGCTTTCAGTGCTCGGTGTTTCAATCGGAACACTCACACTCGGCAGCTATCGCTTGAGTGCAGCCAATCGTGATGATACATCCGCTTATTACGTGGCGGAGGCAGCCGCGGTTGCTGCGTATGATGAAATCCAGCGGTCCGTGTTGAACGCTTATGAAAGTAATGCAACGGAAGGCTCCTTTTATAATCAGGTGTCGTCCATTGTAACTTCCAAAAATGGGCAGTCCGCTGTTGCTTTCGGGGAACAATTCGGCACCGAGCCGACCGCGACGATCCGGACTGAAAAAGCATCCGGGACGGATCCACAAATATACACCATCTACTCCACCGGAAACGTGGATGGAAAAGAAAGGACCGTCACTAAACAGATCACTGTGGAGTGGTTTGAAAAAAATACCGGTGGTGGTGGATTGCCGATGCTTCCTGATGACGCGGCTTTGTTGACCCAAGGAAAAGTTGAAATTTCCAATGGTACGTTACAAGGCGATATTTACACCAACTCTGTCGAACCGAAATCATTCATTATTTCAGGCAATCCAACCTTTTCATCAGCTACGTTGTTTCACTCGAATAATATAACAACTGATGAGTTACTGGATTATCCATCCTGGTATGGAGCGCAAAATAAATTACCAAATCTGGAACCTAGAGATGAAGAATGGGATTTTGGAGCGTATCCTGAATTGTTGAATCAGGTCAGCGCACCCAATCTAACTGAAAAGCTGCCTGTTAAAAAAATTGGGACTCATATGGTCCAGGATGAGAATGGAAACTTGAACATCACAAACTCTCAAGCGAAGGATTATGAACTTAAGTTAGAATCAGACGTTTACATTCCGAAAATAGTAAGTAACTCGAACAGAAGTTTTACAATCAATACTGGTGGAGCCGACCGCACGATTTTGGTGGATACACTAGAGGTGGGTGGAGATATTCATCTTTCAGGTGCAGGAAAACTTACAATTGTAGTGAAAAATGCATTTACCATTAAAACTGGAGGAATATCCATCAATGAAAACGGCACACCAAGTAAACTTACTTTAGTTTATTTAGGGAATAGCGCATTGGATTTGGAAAATATTAAACAGATAAACGGACATATGATTGTAAAAAGTGCTGGTGTAGAAGCGAAAAACACTTCCATAAAGGGTGTCTTTCTGACAGGGGGCAGCAGTGTTGCATTATCGGGCGGAAACGCGGATTCCAAGATGATGCTTATCGCGCCGAATGCGGCTGTCTCTTTAGCGGGGTCCTATTCAATAAATGGCACGGTCATCGCAAAAACATTCAAAATGGAGGGCGGCACGAGCCTCAAATATGCAGACGTTGCTACGACAGGCTTTCCGTTCGGATCGACCGAGGTGGTTGCTGATCCGGAGCCGGAAGACATCATCAGCGCAGGGACAATCATAGAGAACTAGCAGAAAGGTGGGAGAATGTGGCAGATTTTGAGAAGAAAAAATTAGGCGATATGTTGAAAGAAGCAGGGCTCGTGACAGAACTGCAGATTGTGGAAGCACTCAGCATGAAAAAGCAGGACGAAAAATTGGGCGACCTTTTGGTTGGGCAAGGTTACATCACCGAGAAACAGCTGCTGGATGCGCTGGAAATCCAATTGAAGCTGGAAAGTGTATCCTTGTATCAATATCCGGTCGATGTGTCTGTAGTGGAGCTGATTTCAAAAGATTTTGCACGGTCGAAATTATTGCTGCCGATCAAGAAAGAGGGCAGCCGCTTGATTGTGGCGATGAATGATCCGTTGGACTTCTATGCCATCGAGGAGCTGGAGTTTTCCACTGGCTATGCCGTCAGACCAGTCATCGCGACACGGGATGACTTGTTGCAGACCATCAACCGTCTGTACGATTCAAAAGAAGTGAATATCGACCATATAGATGGAGAGGATGCTCCTGCAGTCAGGATTTTCGATCAACTGCTGGAAACGGGCGTCTCGTTGCGCGCTTCCGATATCCATCTGGATCAGACCGAACGCCAAGTATCCGTTCGTTACCGGGTGGACGGCCTGCTCCGGAATGAACGGCCGTTGCCGAAAACCTTGATGAATGCTTTGGTTGCTCGGATCAAAATCATAGCCGGATTGAACGTTACAGAAACGCGTCTTCCTCAGGACGGCCGGATCAGCACGACCGTTTTGGGCAAACGGGTGAATCTGCGGGTATCGACATTACCGACCGTTTTTGGCGAAAAAATTGTGCTGCGGATATTGGATATCTCCAATATGTTCCGGAAAGTCGAGGATATCGGCCTGGAAAGTGATATTCTGGCTGATTATCGGGAATTGATCGCGCAACCGTCGGGACTGATTTTGCTGACAGGTCCGACCGGTTCGGGGAAAACGTCCACGCTTTATGGCTCCATCAATGAACTGAACCATCCCGAAAGCAACATCATCACGATCGAAGACCCGGTTGAATACCAACTCGAGGGCATCAACCAAGTACAAGTCAATACCCAGATCGGGCTGACTTTCGCGACCGGCTTGCGTTCAGTCCTGCGTCAAGACCCGAACATCATCATGGTAGGGGAAATCCGGGACAAGGAAACGGCAGAAAACAGCGTACGGGCGGCTCTGACCGGCCACTTGGTGTTCAGCACGCTGCATACGAACAGCGCCATTGAGGCCATTCCCCGCTTGCTGGATATGGGCGTCGAACCTTACCTGATCGTCTCCGCCTTGAGCGGTGTCGTCGCGCAACGGCTCGTCAAAACCATCTGCAAAGATTGTGCCGACACAAGGCCGGCGACACCAGTCGAGCGGGAAATCTTCGAGCGGCGCCATCAGACGATCGACACGATCACTTTCGGTAAGGGCTGTGACGTTTGCCGTCATACCGGCTATCGTGGACGGATGGCGATCCATGAATTGATCGTGATCACGGAAGAGATCCGGCAGCTGATGATGAATCAGGCGTCCATCCAAGAAATCAAGCAGCATATCCAGCAGCAAGGCATCCGCTTTTTGGTTGATGATGGGTTGATAAAAGTAAAAGCAGGCAAGACGACGCTGGAAGAAGTGCTGCGGGTTGCTTCGATCAATGAATAAGAGGGCGGAAACGATGGCACAATTGGATACGATATTAAGCGCCGCCTACGAAAAAAAAGCTTCCGATGTCCACCTCGTCATAGGCACTGCGCCGGTTTTCCGGGTGGACGGAAAGCTGATCCCCCAGAAGCAGGCAGTCCTTACGCCTGAAGATACAGAAGCGTTCGCCAAAACCATCCTGAGCCAGGACCTGTGGGAGACACTGGAGAAAAAACGGGAAATCGATTTTTCCTACGAAATCAACGGAATTGCGCGTTTCCGGGTGAATGCGTTCTACCAACGCAGCGCACTTTCGCTTGCTTTCCGGATCATTTCCGAAGACATTCCCAGTGTGGAAAGCTTAGGAATACCCGGCGTCGCCAAAAAATTGGTCCAACAGCCGCACGGACTTTTCTTGGTCACCGGCCCGACCGGAAGCGGGAAAAGCACTTCGCTGGCGGCGCTGATCGATTATGTGAACGAAACGATGAACCGGCACATCATCACATTGGAAGATCCGATCGAATATTTGCATACGCACAAACGATCGATCATCGAACAGCGGGAAGTGGGCTTCGATACCTTATCGTTCAAAGACGGCCTGCGCGCGAGTCTGCGCCAAGATCCCGATGTCATTCTGGTAGGGGAGATGCGCGACATGGACACCATCTCCACGGCCATCACAGCCTCGGAAACGGGACACTTGGTCTTGGGGACGCTGCACACTTCGGATGCGGCCGGCAGCATTGAACGGATGATCGATGTCTTCCCGGCAGGGCAAAGGGAACAGATCCGTTTGATGCTGGCGAATGTGCTCTTGGGAATCTTGTCGCAGCGCTTGCTGCCGACCAAGAAGACCAATGGACGGGTGGCGGCGACGGAAATGCTGGTCAACAATGCGGCAGTCAAAAATCTGATCCGGGCAGAAAAAATGTATCAAATCCCGAATGTGCTGCAGACTTCGATGGATCAAGGCATGCACACGATGGGGATGAGCATCAAGCGGCTCGTTGAAGCAGAGACAATCAGCAGGTCGCATCTATTACTATAATAGTAGAAGAAAAAAATCGTTTGATAAGGAAGGAGGGGAATGATGGCTATTTTTGCCTACAAAGCCAAAACCAAAGATGGGAAATTGATGAAGGGGAAAATTGAGAGCGTCAATAAGAAAGAAGCCTTGAATGAACTCCGACACATGGATCTGATCGTCTTTGAAGTGGCAGCGCTGAATACGGTCCTGAACAAGGATATCTCTTTGCGCAAGTCATTGAAATCAAAGGATTTCATCGTGTTCCTGAGGCAGTTTTCCTCGTTGATGAACGCAGGCATTCTGCTTGTGGATGCGTTGGACCTGCTTGCCGCCCAATCGACAAGCCTGGCGCTCAAAGAGGCGTTGGAAGAAATATCCGAGGAAGTCAGGGAAGGGGTGCCTTTGTCGGAAGCGATGGCGAAAAAGTCGAAATTGTTTCCTGAGCTTTTGATCCACATGATCCATTCGGCCGAAGTGAGCGGGCGTTTGGAGGAAGTGCTCCAACAGATGGCGGACTATTATGAAAAGCAGCACCGCATCAACCAGAAAATCTCGACTGCTATGACCTATCCGCTTGTAGTAGGGGTGTTGGCCTTCTTGGTCACGGCCTTCCTGTTGGTGTTCATCGTGCCGATATTCGGCGATATGTTCGCCTCGATGGGCAGTGAACTACCTGCGATTACGCAAATCGTCCTGACTTTGAGCGGCTTGCTTCAGCGTTACTGGTGGCTGGTGCTTTTAGGCATCGGAGGCCTTGTGGCGGTTATCATTCAGCTTGGGAAAAAAGATCAGGTCGCCTATGTATTCGATGTGCTGCAGCTGAAGGTACCTATTCTGGGGACTTTCATCCAGAAAACGCTGTTGGCGCGGATGACGCAAACCCTGAGTTCCTTGATCAACAGTTCCGTTCCTATCTTGCAGGCCATTGAAGTAACCAGCAAAGTAGTGGGCAATCGCGTCGTAGAACAGGTGCTGTTGCAAGCGCAAAAGGATGTCGAGCAAGGCGAATCGCTGGCGAAGCCGATGGTCGATCACTGGTTTTTCCCGCCGCTGATCATTCAGATGATTCAGGTCGGGGAATCGAGTGGAGAGTTGGACGAGATGCTGAAAAAAGTATCGGAAATCTACGATCAGGAAGTACAAGAAGCGTCCGATAAACTGCAGGCGTTGATCGAACCGATCATGATTATTTTCCTTTCCGGAGTCGTCGGTGTGATCGTACTTTCCATCGTTTTTTAGTAAACAAACAGTAAAAAATACAGAATAAGACGGAGGAAATAAACATGAGAAATAAAATCAAACAGTTGTTGAAAAAAGAAGGCGGTTTTACTTTAGTTGAGTTGTTAGCGGTTATTGCTATTTTAGGGTTCATCGTGGCTATCGCAATTCCGTTGGTCGGGAACGTAGTTGAAAATTCTAAAACTACTACTGCGGAACAGCAAGAAGAATTGGTTATTGATGCCGCGCAGATGTACTTCCTACAAAATGAAGGTGACAGTGTAGATGTAGCAGATCTTAAGGAGGATGGCTACCTCGAAAAAAAATACACTGGTGACGTAGTAAGCATATCAAGAGAAGAAGCAGAAGCAGGGGAATTGACAACAACAACAACACCGTAACACCCATTCAAATACATAGAAAGACTCCTTCGTGGGGTCTTTCTTGCTGTATAGCAAAGTATTAATTTTTTCGTAATCAAAAGTGCATAACCGTGCATGTTTCCCAATTTTCTTAAAATATTTGATGCAATCAAAATAGTTGGCTAGCTTCACGGGTTAGCCCTTCGGAAATTAGATAAATCGTACCTATTACGCTCTGCGATGCTCATTCAGGGCCAGATTTCCTAAATTTCTTTCAGGGCTGAACGAACCCGTTCAGCTTTTCTTGCTTATTAGGAGTTTTTTTATGGATACAATCGTAACGGCTATTTTTTTCATCTATGGCTTGGTGTTCGGGTCTTTTTTTAATGTGGTGGGGTTGCGGGTGCCGAACGGGACTTTGCTGGCCCAAACGCGTTCCTATTGCGACACCTGCCAGCGGACTTTGACTTGGAAAGAATTGATTCCGGTCTGGTCTTTTGTGCGCCAAAGCGGCAGATGCCGTGAATGCAAGGAAAAAATCTCATTGCTGTACCCGATCATGGAGCTGGCTACCGGGCTCTTGGCAGCAATGACTTTCTACCGGTACGGTTGGAGCGGGCAAACGGTTCTGGGCTTGCTGCTGATTGCGCTGATCGTTCCGATCACGGTATCGGATCTGGCCTTCAGGAAAATTCCCAACAAGCTGCTTTTGTTTTTCACGCCACTATTTGTAGTGCTGCGCTTGCTGTACCCGCAGCCGTCTCTGTGGATGTCATTGGCGGGAGCGGGCCTGGCTTTTGTTTTGGTGTTCATGATCATCCTCGCATCGAACGGAGGCATGGGTGCTGGTGATTTGAAATACTTCACTTTATTGGGGTTCATTTTCGGCCCTGTTCATTTTTTGTTGCTGTTCTTTTTGGCCACACTTTACGGCGCGATCGTTGGGATGATCCTGATGAAGCTGAAGGGTGGCGATCGGAAAATGACGATACCGTTCGGGCCGTATATCGGTCTGGCCGCAATGACTGTTTTTTATTTTGGCGAAGCGTTGATTCAGTGGTACTTGGCATTTTTCAGTTGAGTCGGATCACTGTTTATGTTTCGGAGAGGGAAGGAGGTACATGATGTTATTTCAGAAAAAACCATTGCTTTATTTTGAATTTTTGGAGCGACGGATCCGCTATCTGGTCATGGATGCGCAATCCCGGACCATACTGGATAAAAATGAGATTTTGTTTGACACCGAGATCCTCCATGAAGGGAGAATCATCAATCAATCGTTGCTGGAGAATCGCCTGAACGCGCTGGTTACCGAGAAAAAATGGAAAAATGCCCAAGCATCCATTCTCTTGCCGGACGATTTTGTCATCGTGCGGGAGGAAAAGATACCGGTACAGTTGGCACCGTCAGAAATCAGGGCTTATGTTGCCTTGCATATGGGCCAGCTGATCCGCTCGCCGTTCAAGGAGACGCGTTTTCATTTTGAGTTGCTTGAAGCCGGCGAACTGGAGCAGAACATCCTCTTGATGCTCTACCCGCAGGAAGTCATTTTTGAGTACGAATCCTTATTGGAGAAGGTAGACTTGAATCCGGTCTTGGCGGATATTTCTTCGCTGTGCCTGTACCGGACCATCCGGCAGCAGGATGAGTTGGAGCAGACGTCGGATAAGCATGTGATGGTGCTGCAATGGAGTCCGGTGGATCATACGATTATGGTTTTCCACCGTGATTTACCTAAATTTTCGCGCTATTCACGCATAGCCCGTTTGGTTGATTTGTGGGAAATCGGTCCGGAAGGCGAATGGGTCTGGAAGGATGATCAGGAATCTTTTGAAGAGACGATCACGGATATGCTGGATGTTTTGGAAAGACTGTTGGAGTTTTATCGTTATTCTGTGATGAACGGTCAAGGCGGCGTGACGGATATCGTTTTGGCAGGTGATTTTCCGTATCTGGATAAGGTAAAAGAACAATTATCCCAACGCTTTTTCCTGCCGATCCACCTGCTGCAGCCGTCTGAAGAAATCAACCCCAAATTTTTGCCTTTATACGGGCTCGCAACGAAGGAGAAGCAGGCCGGTGTTCCGAAGAAAGTTGCACAGAAAAAAATGAAGCGTACCGCAAAAAAAGTACAGGAGGAAAAGGAACATGTTTGAAGTCAATTTTTTTGAAAAAAAACAGCAGAATTTTCTTCCTTTTGTGCTTGGCGGTGCTTTCCTTTTCCTGTTTATTCTGATGGGTATCTATTTTTTCTCGGCGCAAGCGTATTACACAAAAGCGGAAATACGTGACCGGGAGTGGCTTCAGACTGAAGAAGAGCAGCTGCGCGTTTCGCGGCAAATGCAGGAATACGCACAATTGACGGATCGGACGGCAGAGAATAAAGCCACTTTTGAAGCGAAACAATATCCGATGGCCTTCGTGGCAAAGGGAATCATGGCACAAGTTCCGATTAGCGAGCAGCATGTGGCTATTTTCAATAAAAATGAGACCAATCAAATCACCTTGGTGTTGGAAGGCCTGACCGTCACGGAAATCTCCGAAACTGTCGAAAAGTTTAAAGCGTTGGCGTATGTTTCGAATGTCCAGCTCATCCGCATGGAAAATCAAGTGGACGGAGCGGGTTCGACGGTCGAACTCTGGCTGGATCTGGATGAAGCGGCGTTGCGGGAGGAGGTTCTTTCATGAAGCTGAAATGGGATCGGCTGTCTATTTTATTGGCTTTTGTGATGGGACTGATGGTTCTGGCGGCTTTCGTTTTCGGGCACGTGTATTTTCTCGCTCCGATTAAGCAAGGAGCCGATCGTGCAGCACAGCTAGTAGCGGAACAAACGAGCTTGCTGGCCGATTATCCTCCAGAAGCAACGTTGCTGGAGGAGTACCGTCAAACTTACGAAGAGACGTGGGAGTTTTTACCTGAAGGCGAAAGGGTCGACCAAGAACTGGTCATTATGGAACAGCTTGCTGCCGAAGAGAATGTTCTGGTGCAACAAATCGTGCGTGCAGAAGAACCCGAACCGATCGAAGGACTTGATGAAAGTTACCGTAAGAGCACTTATGAAGTGGAAATGACAAGCACTGCTGCAGTTAATCTGCAGAGACTGGTCGAAAGGCTCGAGGGCTTGGAACGTATCTGGAATATCCATTCTTTTGGGTTCGAAAAGCTTGGTGAGGAGTCTTTCAGCGGTACTTTCACTTTTGAGTTGTTTTACTATGTGGCTGGTTCCGAAGAGTCGCAGTAACAAAAAACGATCCGCACCATCACTTAAGATTGTGATGGTGCGGATCGTTTTTTTGTGTGAGAAAGCATGCGTGTCTGGCCGGCTGCTCCGGCCGCAAAAGGGCAGCGTAACTCCGGCGAAGCCGTGTGTCCTCGGAGGTAACCTTAAGAAGTGACGCACCAACTCCGGCGAGGGAAGCTTCCCAAGAGGACAGCCGCATAAATCGGCACCACCTGCGACGAGCCCGCCGCTCACCGGAGGAGAGAACGCAAAAATGTTCGTCCGGCTGCTCCGGCCGCTGAAGGCAGCGTACCTCCGGCGAAGCCGTGCGTCACCAGAGGTAACCTCGGAAGGTGACGCACCAACTCCGGCGAGGGAAGCTTCCCCGGAGGACAGCCGCACAAATCGGCACCACCTGCGACGAGCCCGCCGCTCATCGGAGGAGATAACGCCAGAGCGCAAAATATTCGGCCGACGGACTACAACGGCCGGCAGCTTTCTGATATACTGAAAGGAACATTCAGTCGGAAAGCAAAGGAGGCGCTATCCGTGATAAGAGAGCGACGCTATTACAAATGGCTGCCGGTAATTATATGGATCATTGTCATCTTCATCCTGTCGGCCCAACCGGCGGACCAATCCATCGTCTTGAGCGGAAGCGTGACGCGCTTCTTCGCGGACGCGCTCAATCAGCTTTCTGCGTTTATCGAGTATTTTACGCGTGCGCAGGGGACAGTTGTGTTTTTGGCAGGCATCCTGTTGCTGATCTATTTGTTGGAGACGGAACAGGACGAACCGAAGCTTTTCAGCATCAAAAAACGTTGGATCATCGTAGGAACCGCCATTTTTTTGGTGCTGGCGATCAGCCTATTCCTGTTAGTCGATTTCGTGAAGGATACCAGTATAACTTATGCAGGCAGATTGATGCGGAAATCCGCCCACTTCATCGCCTATCTGATCCTCGGGTTTCTGGTTTCGCATGCGATGAAAAATGATGGCTCCACCGCGCTCGCCTGGAAACGGAGAGGCGCCAGCCTGTTGCTCTGTGTGGCGTACGCCATCAGTGATGAGATCCATCAAATATTCGTGCCCGGCCGGGGACC
The DNA here is from genome assembly GCA_030153215.1 of Trichococcus sp. Taxonomy (GTDB): domain Bacteria; phylum Bacillota; class Bacilli; order Lactobacillales; family Aerococcaceae; genus Trichococcus. The sequence goes on along the minus strand of JASKKA010000041.1, from coordinate 407 downwards.
ACTGGTAAAGGACATACTTATCGACGGAGCGGGTGCCGTAATCGGCATCATGCTTTATTTCGGAGTGAGGAAGCTGTGGATGCTCTGGAAAAACAAACAGCCTGGAAACACTTGATGGACAGTGTTTCTAGGCTGTTTTTACGTACATTCCTTTAAAAAATAATCAGCGAATGTTTCAAATCCCTGAGATTCCATCAGAATTATTGGAGCTTTGCTCGCTATAAATGGATAAATAATTGTTCTGTGGCTTATAAAAAACAAAATTGTATTGTTTGATATTTTCCATAATTATTAATCCATTCGAGTAGCTAAGTGTATAATTTTTCTATGCAAAACTATTCTTTTGTTGAAATAGTCAAAAAGAAGACCTTACAATACAACTAAAGGTTGGTAGCCAATTTAGTGTA
>JASKKA010000040.1 GCA_030153215.1 Trichococcus sp. | reverse complement strand
AACCGGTTACAACTTTTTTATTATTAACATTTTGTGAACGCTATCATTGTTGCTTGGATAAGTGTGCTGAGATGGCATCCATTCAATGTTCAGGCCCTTCTTGAGGATGATCTGATTGTCACTCGGGAACTCCTGGACGAGATTTTTTTCACACCCAGTGTTGACAAAACGAATTTTATGCTTATTCTTTGAAAAAAAAGAAAGAAGATGATCCCGAATGCGTATCGGGATCATCTTCTTTAGGCTGCATGACGCAGTTTTATTGTCATTATTATTCTTCGCCCTCGTCGAATTGGCTGTTGTAGAGATCGGCGTAGAAACCGCCTTTTGCCAGCAGTTCTTCGTGGGTTCCTTGTTCGACGATGTCCCCGTTATTCATACAGAGGATCAGGTCGGCATTTTTGATGGTCGATAGACGATGCGCGATGATGAAGCTCGTTCTGCCATGCATCAGCGTGTCCATCGCTTTCTGGATCAGCACTTCTGTCCGCGTATCGACCGAACTTGTCGCTTCATCGAGAATCATGATCTGCGGATCGGCAAGGATGGCGCGTGCGATCGTCAGCAATTGTTTTTCGCCTTGCGAAACATTATTGGCTTCCTCATTCAGGACCATATCATAGCCATCCGGCAACGTCCGGACAAAGTGATCCACCTGCGCAGCTTTTGCAGCAGCGATGACTTCTTCATCCGTCGCATCCAGTTTTCCGTAGCGAATGTTCTCCATGATGGTGCCGTTGTATAGCCACGTATCCTGCAGCACCATCCCGAATTCTGTCCGCAAATCGCTGCGTGTGAAGTCTGTAAGGTTGTGGTTGTCGATGTAGATGGCTCCGTCCGTCAGATCGTAGAAGCGCATGAGCAATTTCACCATCGTTGTCTTGCCGGCGCCGGTAGGACCGACTAGCGCGACTTTTTGGCCTTCTTTGACATCCGCGGAGAAATCCTTAATTACCAGATGTTCCGGTTCATAACCGAACTTGACGTGTTCGAAGCGGACATTCCCTTTCACATCAGCGGTCGCCATTTCAATTTTCGCTTCCGTTACGGTCTCTTCTTCCTCTTCCAGAAACTCAAAAATACGTTCAGAGGCCGCTACCATCCGTTGCAACTGACTCCCTACTTGCGCGACTTGGGTCAATGGCTGCGTGAAGTTGCGGACATACTGCAAGAAGGCTTGGATATCCCCGATCGTCATCTTTCCGGCAGCCGCCATAGCGCCACCCATGATACAGACCACGACATAGCCGAGATTTCCGATGAGACTCAACAAGGGCATCATCAAACCTGAAAGGAACTCGGCCTTGAAGCCGGCTTCGATCAACTGATCGTTCTCTTTATCAAAAGCGGCAACAGACTTCGTTTCTCCGTTGAAAGCTTTCATGACCACATGTCCGCCGTACATCTCTTCGACATGGCCATTGACCGCACCTAAGTATTTCTGCTGATTGGCAAAGTGCTTCTGCGACTTCGACATGATCAGCATCAGGAGCACCATGGACACGATCAGCACACCCAGGATGACAAGTGTCAGTGACCAACTGATCGTCAGCATCATGATAAAGACACCCACCAATGTTGTGATCGACGTGATGATCTGGGTGAGGCTTTGGTTCAGGCTGGTATTCAGGGTGTCCACATCATTCGTGATCCTGGAAAGTACATCGCCTTGACTGTTCTTGTGAAAATAGGCCAGCGGCAATTTGATGATTTTCTCCATGATATCTTTGCGCAGTTTATAAGAAACTTTTGCGGAGACGCCTGACATCAGGAAACCTTGAATATAAGAGAAGGTTGCACTCAGTACGTACAAGCCCAAGAGCCCCAACAGTACGGTACCGATATAATCGAAATCGATTTCGCCAGATCCGCCCGTGAATTTCAGCATGATACCGGCGACCAATTTGTCGATGGCCAAAGCCATGATTTTGGGTCCGACGATTCCGAACAGCGAGGATGCAATCGCCAATATGAAGACGACTGCCATCAGCCATTTGAAGGGTGACAGATAAGCGGCCAATTTTTTGAATCCGCCCTTGAAGTCCTTCGCTTTCACGACCGGTGCGCTCATTCCGCCCATCGGACCGTGGCCGCCACCAGGTCCGCCCTGCGGTCTTCTTTGTTTCATTTCGCTCATGCTAATTCCTCCTCTGAGAGCTGAGATTTAGCAATTTCTTGGTAAGTCTCACAATTTTTCATCAACGCATCGTGAGTCCCTATCCCGACGATTTTGCCTTTATCGAGGACGATGATCTGTTCCGCGTCCATGATAGTGCTGATCCGCTGCGCTACAATCAGGACGGTTGCGTTGTCCGTGTAGGCATGCAGCGCGGAACGCAATGCCGCATCCGTTTTGAAGTCCAAGGCCGAGAAGCTGTCGTCAAAAATATAGATCGGTGCTTTTTTAACTAACGCACGCGCAATGGACAAGCGCTGTTTCTGTCCTCCGCTGACGTTACCACCGCCTTGTGCGATGGCCGTTTCGATACCATCCTCCATCTCCGCTACGAAATTCTTCGCTTGGGCGACTTCAATGGCTTTCATGACATCATCCATCGAAGCGTCCTCTTTCCCGTACATAATGTTCGAGGCGATATCCCCGGAGAAGAGCATCCCTTTCTGGGGAACATAGCCGATGTTCCGGCGCAGATCGGCCTGTGTCATTTTCCGGATGTCGACGCCGTCAATTTCAATGGCGCCGTCCGTCACGTCATAGAAGCGCGGGATCAGATTGATCAAGGTCGACTTTCCGGAACCGGTTGAGCCGATGATTGCGGTCGTTTCACCCGGTCTGGCCGTAAAGGAAATGTCGGTCAAGACATTTTCGCTTGCCTTCGGATAATGATAAGAGACATGATTGAAGGTGATGAGCCCTTCGTTTTTTAAGCTAGGTTGCGCATCGATCGGATCCGAGATGCTCAGTTCCGTATCCAATACTTCCCCAATCCGGGTTGCCGATACAGAAGCGCGCGGCAGAAAGATGAACATCATCGAAATCATCAAGAAGGCCATGATGATCTGCATCACATATTGGATGTAGGCCATCATATCCCCAATCTGCAGGGCAGAATCAGCAACTTGCTGACTGCCGGTTTTCTTCAAACGATTCATTGCCGAAAGCGCGGATGACCATCATGCCGGAAAGGTTCTCACGGCTGACCAGATTCAATCTGTCGGTCAAGCTTTGCAACACTTTGAACTTCGGCATCGCAATGGAAAGGATCGTCATCATGATACCGACAAGGGCGACAACCGCAACGGCAATCGTCCAGGCCAGTGAAACGCTCTTGTCGATTGCCATGATCAGGCCACCCGTAGCAAGAATCGGTGCATAGCACAGCATGCGGATACCGATCGTAATCAGTTGTTGGATCTGTTGCACGTCATTGGTTGTGCGCGTAATCAACGATGCGGTCGAAAAATTATCGAACTCAGCGTTGGAAAAGCTTTCGACTTTGGCGAAGACATCCCTTCTCATCCGGCCGGACACTTTTGAGGCAATCCGGGAGGAGAAGTAAGCAACCGCTACAGAAGCAACGGAAACCGCAAGGGCTATGGCGAGCATCTGGGCGCCTTTCGTCATGATGTATTGGTTCTGGAGCGCATCCATATCCGCTCCCAGATCTTCATAGAACAGTTTCGTAAACAAAATTCCGATTTGGCTGTAGAGCATCGGTTCAGCAGCCTCGGCAACATCCATGGAAGCCGTGAAAGCTTCCTGCGGCAACAATTGCAGTTGCGGCAAGAGCGCGTATAGTTGTGCCATATCGACGTTCTCAAAACCACTCTCGGCATCTACTGCAGCATCATTCCCTTGCTGTCCACCCATTTCTTTCATGAAGGTCACAAAGCTGTAGCTGGCCTTGCTGAAGATGCTCTCCAGCGAAGACAATTGATCCGGATCGGTTTCATCCAGCACGTAGAAATCTGCTTCCTGGCTTTCCGGAAAGTCTTCACTGTAGGCTTCGGCTTCCGACGATCCGCCCGCGATCAGCTGATAGCTGTTCTGGAACGTTTCCTTATCTGCTTCGTCCATGAACAGTGTCATAAGCGCGAAGCCTTCCGACGGGAGTGCTTCAGGCGCTTCCTGTTCGACGCCTCCGTTCTGGATGCCGGTATTGACGATGTCACTCATCAGATTCGGCAGGCTCAATTCACCGATCGCCTGACCGAACAAAATCAGCAAGCTGATCAGGATTGTACCGGCAAAAGGTTTTAGGTATTTCATTATCACTTTCATCTGCTATCCCTTTTCTTTCCTAAAATAGTTGTTTTCTTTTTTATGCGCATGCCCGTGCGGATTGACACACCCGCCGCCTTCCAAGTTGTGCAGCATCCTTTTGAAGCAGCCTTCCAATACATCCATTTCCTCGTCGGTGAATCCTTCGAAGAGTTTTTTGTTGGCTTCATGTAAAGCCCGCTTCATTTCTACCGATGCTGCGATGCTCTTTTCAGTCAGATGGATGCTTTTGGACCGAGCATCCTTCGAACTGACCGTGCGTGTGACGAAGCCCTTCGCTTCCAGACGTTTGATGATTCCGGTCACGGTCGGATTGGTGAGGTTGAACGTTTCCTCAATGTCTTTTTGGATTACTTCCTCCTCAGCTCGGCTCTTCAGATAAAAAAGGACATGAATCTGGGACGTGGTTAAATCAATCTTCCCCACTAACCGATTCATCTGTTCTTTGAATTGGTTATGGAGCATCGGAATGTATACACCCATCATGTCGCGCGATACCATAGCTTTCCCTCCTTTTTGGATAAATTTACATAGCACGCTATCTATTATCGCATTATCCGTCCGTATGTCAATAGATGCGACCTGTTACAAGCCTTTTTCAAGAAAATTTAATATAATGAGTGTGTATCATAAAATAGAAAGAAGGCGCGTCATGTACGAAACAATTTCTGTCAGAACTCGCTTGATTGAACTTTGCCAAGAACACGCACACGTCATCGAAGATTACCCTTTCGAAGATGTTAATTGGACCGTCATGCGCCATGAAGGCAACCGAAAATCATTCGCCTACATCTATGAACGGAACAATGAAATCTGGTTGAATGTGAAGAATACGCCTGAGCGGAACGACTACCTCCGTGAAACGATTCCCGAAATCATGCCGGCTTATCATATGAATAAGACCCACTGGATCACCCTACGGCTCGTCTCCGAGGAACTTTATCCGATTGCGGATCGGATCACCACGGAAAGCTATCGGTTGACCCAGGACAAACCTAGGAAAAAAGCAATGCCACAGGATCTGCATCGATCATGAGTCAGCTTTTTCTTTCTTGTTTGCTGGCATGATTATCTGATCTTGGGTTCGCGTTTATGATTGTAAGCGAGATTCCCCGCCAAAATGGTTTTGACGGGGAATCTCGTGTTGTCCGCGGACGTTTTTCCCCGCCAAGGTTGTTTTGGCGGGTTTTCTGACTGTAGTTTGAGTTGTTTTTCCCCGCCTAACCGCTTTTGGCGGGTTATTACTGAGCATTGATTCATTTCCCAAATAGAAGGGGCTGTATAAAACCAGAAAGTACTGTTCTGGTTTTATACAGCCCCTTGAATTGCCTTCTTCCTAGCGGAAATACGGCTTGAGTTTTTCCATTTCCGCTTCATTCAGCGGCCGATAGTTGCCAGGCAAAATCGATTCATCCAGCTCCAGAGGGCCCATAGACAAGCGCTTCAGATAAGTGACCTTCTTGCCGACCGAGAGGAACATCTTCTTCACTTGGTGGAATTTCCCCTCGCTGATGTCCAACAGTACACGGCTTTCCTCGTCACCATGGCTGAGGATGGTCAAGCGGGCGGGCTTGCAGGTCGTCCCTCCGTGGAAGACGATCCCTTCGGCGAAGGCTTCTTGATCGGCGACGGTCACGCGCTCGTTCACGACGACTTCATAGCGCTTCGTCACTTTTTTGTGCGGCAGCAACAGCTGATAGCCCAGCTGCCCATTGTCCGTGATCAGCAGCAACCCTTCCGTGTCCTTATCCAACCGCCCCACCGGATAGAGACCCGGTCTGCGGTCGGACGGGTCAATCAGATCGATGACGGTGCGATTGCCTTCATCGGATACCGCCGTCACGACACCGACTGGCTTGTGCAACATGTAGTAGACATTTGTCCGGTACGTCAGCGTTTTCCCCGAAACAACAACCGTCTGGAGCTGCGGATCGACATTGCGGTTTTCCGCCAACACGATTTCCCCATCGAGGCTGACTTGTTTGCTTCTGATCAGCTTTTTCACTTGTCCGCGGGAGCCGTAGCCGCATTCTGTGAGCAATTTATCCAATCGCATCCATCATCATCCTTTCTGTTCCTAATAATCGTCCTTACATTCTAAGAAAAAAAGATACTTGATGCAAGTTCTCGCAGAAAATCGGAACGTGAATCCATTATTCTCATATGCTCAGATCTCTTTCCACATTATTTTCTAATCTTTCCCTTACACTTTCCAGCCAGTTCTGCTATACTATCCACTATATAAAAATAAGCTGTATTCAGTATAAATGAAAGTAGGTTCTGCTCATGTTCATCCAAGCCAGAAAATTATCGATCGCCCGCGGTTTTTCGGAAGCCGCTGTCAGTAAATTCAAAACCAGCACCATCCTGCCGCAACAACCCGGTTTTCATAGCATAGAAACCTATGTCCGGTCCGTCAACAAAGAGAGCGAAGAAGTGCTCGTCCTGATCAAATGGGATTCCAAAAAGGATTGGCAGAACTGGGAAAAGAGCGATGTCCATAAAGCCGGACACCGCATTAAGAAAGAGCGCCCTGAATATATCTTGGGCATGGAAATGAGCTACTACGAGAGTTTCTGATTTCATGCTGCCATCCAAATAAAGTAAGCCCCGCGTAAATTGATTCTGCGCAGGGCTTATTTTGTATCTTCGCATTATTTCTTTCTGCAGGCTATGTAAGGATTTTTGAAGACACGGCGTTCAAAGGCTGCCAAATGGGCTTCGGAAGTTTTCTGATCTTTCGTATGTGTCCATGAGTGTGAGGCAGGACGCATCGGCCCTATATTGATATTCGAGAGCTTAAACCAGCATTTCTTCTATTATATGCGTGCGGCTATATGCGTGAGGCCTTCGCTGACCGGTGACGCTGAATCATACGAATGCCAACACCCGGGTAAAAAGAGAGCATTTTCAACTTCCTGGAACATGCGTGCGAAAGTTACTCTTGTTCTTCCGAGTTGGTACTCTTGATTTCCCAATGGATGACGACCGTCAGCACAACCCTCAGGATGACGATGGCCGAGAGCACAATGAATTCATCAATCGTCTGGATGATGACTGTCTTCAATATTTCTGCGGCCAGTTTGAATTCCAGACTGAACGCCAAAGCTTTGGCCAATTCCAGTTTCGGTTGGTTGTTGCTCAGATTGAGTCTGTCCAGAATGAACAGGTACAATGACTTGACGCACCCATAAAGGATGATCAGGACACCGATGCCCTCGATAAGGCTCGCAAGCGTCGGGATGACTTGGGTTAAGACAGCATGCAGATCCATAATACGCCTCCTTTATGTAATTCAGATACTCTAGCAGAGCCCTTCATTTTTTATTCTGTTTCTTTTTCCCCTTCGCTTCTTCGACCCGGAAGCGGACGATCCGGCGCACAAGCTCATAAGGGATCGGTTTCGTCAGCGGAAATTGGATGGCGCCTTTTGAAGTCTTGTAATCCGTCAATTCTTCCTTAAAAGCCGCAACGCCGCTTGGTGCCGGATAGAAACCGATATGATTTTTCTGCACAGCAAAATGCACAAGGTTTCCGTTAAGGTAGAAGGTCGGCATCTGATAACTGATTTTCTCTGTCGCATCAGGTGCCTCTTCCTTTATCAGCCGACGAAATTCCTGCAGAATTGCCCGAATATCCTCATCATAGCGGCTGATATATGCATCGATTGTTTCAATTTTTACAGCTGATTCTTCCATTTTAATCCACCTCAATAATCCGGATTTTCCGTTGTTTGCGTTCCTGTAAATAGTATATCATATACTGATGCAAGTGCTTGCAAGCTAAACGGATAGTAGGTATGATGATGTCAAAGAAGATAAAAAGAAGATAAAAAAACTGGACATGCCCGCTCCTTTATCCCATTGACGACCCACACTGATGCTCGCTGACACAACGATTTCTGGGAAGTCTGATTAAAGCTGCACAACTCAATAAGGGAGCGAGAAAGATGCGCGATATGCTCAAAAAGACCAAAAAATTTCTCAAAAAATTTGGACCTGGCGTCATCACCGGAGCCTCCGATGATGATCCATCCGGAATCGTCACCTACTCGCAGACCGGAGCGATGTTCGGCCTCCATCTTTTGTGGCTTTCTCCGATTTCTTGCATCTTTGCGATTGCCATCCAGGAAATGTGCGGGCGGATCGGGCTGGTTTCGGGTAAAGGGCTGACCGGAATCATGAAGCAGTCCTACCCTAAGTGGATAAGCTATCCGGCAATCTCCCTTCTGTTCATCGCCAATACGATAAACATCGGCGCCGATCTGGGCGCGATGGCCGCGGTGGCTCAGATGGTGCTCGGTTTGCCGTTCATTTTTTGGATCCTGATCATGACATCCCTGACCTTGGTTCTGGAAATTTTTATGGACTACAAATATTATTCGAGATTTCTGATGCTGCTGACTCTTTCCCTGTTCGCTTATTTTTTCACGGCATTCATGGTCCGTCAGGATTGGGGTTCGGTCCTGCAGCATACCCTTATCCCAACCTTTTACCCTTCCCGGGAATTTACGCTTAATGTGGTGGCCTTTTTAGGGACGACGATTTCCCCTTACCTGTTTTTTTGGCAAGCGGATGAAGAAGTGGAAAAGGAGATCGTCGAGCACAAAATCAAAGGGATTGGCATCGGAAAACCGCGCATCTTTGTCAAGGATATCAAGGACATGAAAATTGATACGATAGTCGGGATGTTCTTTACGACCGTCACTGCTTTCATGATTGTACTGACGACGGCCGGGACCCTTCACCTCAGCGGCATCACCACCATCAATTCCGCGGCGGAGGCCGCTCAAGCGCTTCGGCCGTTGGTGGGAGACTTCGCCTATTGGCTGTTCGCTTTGGGCATCATCGGAACAGGTCTGCTTGGTGTGCCGGTTTTGGCTGGCTCCTCCTCTTACGCCATTTCCGAATTTTTCGGTTGGGAGACGGGCCTGGGGAAGAAACTGAAGGAGGCGCATGGTTTCTACGGCGTCATCACTATTGCCACCCTTGTCGGACTGACGATCAATTTCATCGGGATCGATCCGATGCGGGCTTTATATTATTCCGCTGCCATCAATGGCTTGATGGCCCCGCCCTTGATGCTCCTGATCCTCTTCAACGGCAACAACAAAAAAGTGATGGGCAGCCATACCAATCGCCGTTTGGGAAACGTTGTCGGCGGCATTGCGACTTTGGTGATGTTCGGCATCGGCTTACTGTTCTTGAAGGATTTGTTCGGCTTATAGCCGAGCAAGCAGGCCACCGTATTTGCAGCCTTTCACTTCTTTTCAGGAAGTCATTCCCTTTTCAAAAAAATGTGTTATGATATGGAATGAAAATTTGAACGGTACAGAAAGGAAAGTATAATGAACACACCTTCTATTTATGGATTGACTTTGGATCAGCTGCAAGCTTGGTTGTTGGAACAAGGCCAGAAAAAATTCCGCGCCCAACAGATCTGGGACTGGCTATATATCAAACGCGTACTTGACTTCTCGGAAATGACGAATCTGTCAAAAGATTTGGTTGCCCTTCTCTCTGACACCTTCCTGCTGCAACCATTGAACCAAGTGGTCGTCCAGGAATCAGCGGACGGCACCACAAAATATCTCTTCCAACTGGAAGACAAACTGATGATCGAAACCGTCCTGATGCGTCAGGAATATGGGCTCTCTGTCTGCGTCACGACGCAAGTCGGCTGCGACATCGGCTGCACATTCTGCGCAAGTGGCCTGAAACGCAAGCAACGCGATCTGACTGCCGGCGAAATCGTCGCACAGATCATGCAGATCCAGCATTACTTGGATCAAAAAGGCAATGGTGAACGCGTCAGCCACATTGTTGTGATGGGCATCGGCGAGCCATTCGACAACTACGACAATGTCATCGCCTTCCTTAATATCGTCAACCATGCCAAAGGTTTGGCGATCGGCGCACGTCATATCACCGTTTCCACAAGCGGCTTGGCTCCGAAGATCCGTGAATTCGCGGATAACGGGCTGCAAGTCAACTTGGCATTGTCCCTGCACGCGCCGAACGATGAAATCCGCAGTCGTATGATGCGCATTAACCGCAAACACCCGCTGAAGGAAGTCATGTCCGCCATCGACGAGTACCTGGAGAAGACAAACCGCCGCATCACGTTCGAATATATCATGATCTCTGGCGTGAACGACAGACCGGAGCAGGCGCACGAATTGGTCGCCTTGTTGAAGGATAAGCGTCATCTTTCCTACGTGAACCTGATCCCTTACAATCCGGTTGCCGAACACATCAAATACGAACGCAGCACCAAAAAGGATATTTTGGCATTCTATGATATCCTC
>JASKKA010000039.1 GCA_030153215.1 Trichococcus sp. | reverse complement strand
GCGAACCAAATATATTCTAGCACTTAGCGAGGATTTTTTAATACACCGCTGGAAGCTCTCTGGAACCATGGGCCTAGCCCATGGTTTTCATTTCCACAAGAAAACAGCCAACTCCTTTTACCGGAGTTGGCTGTTTTTATATTTACGGATGCTGCAAGATGCTCTGGTCGACTTCATTTCAAACCTAAACGTTTTTGGCCTTCCGCGCACATCGAAAGCAACGGGCAAACGTCGCACTTGGGATTTCTGGCTGTGCAATGGTATCTGCCAAAGAAGATCATCTGGTGGTGGGCATCGGACCATCGCGCCTTCGGTATTTTTTTCATAAGAATCTCTTCCACTTCCAGAACCGATGCTTTCTGGGGAGCGATCCGAAGCCGCTTGGATATCCGTTCCACATGGGTGTCAACGGCGATCGCCGGAATATGGAAGCCGACGCTCATGACGACATTCGCTGTTTTGCGCCCTACGCCGGGCAATTTTGTCAATTCTTCCAAAGTTCGGGGCACTTCGCCGTCGAAGTCTTCCAACAGCATTTTGCAGCATTTTTGGATGTTCGCGGCTTTGTTCCTGTACAAACCGATCGTCTTGATTTCCTCCATGATCGACTCAAGAGGGGCAGCAAGGAAAGCCTGTGGCGTCGGGAATCGGCTGAACAGACTTGGCGTAACTTTATTGACGGAAACGTCTGTTGCCTGGGCGCTGAGAAGTGTCGCGATCAACAGCTGAAACACATTCCGATGCAGAAGTTCGCACTGCGCATTCGGGAACAACGCAGCCATCTCATCCAAGGCTGCTACAGTCTTTTTTTTCGATAACATCATTCTTCCCCCACCTATTCGTCTGCGTCTGTGTCCAGCCAATTGTACAGCGGTACTTCCATCGGAGCATCCGATCCTGCTTGTTCATCGAATTTCCCCTTATTGTTTTGAGTCCGCGACGGCTGCTGCTGTGTCAGATCTTTTACGCTTCTGATGTTTTTCTTTTCCCAAGCAAGCAGAATGCGATCGATGTACTTCAGGCTGTAGACGCGGTTCAATACCGCTTCCTTTAAAGCTGATTCAATCAGTTCAAGCGGATAATGGTCCATGTCGATCCAGCTTGCGATTGTCTGCATTTCGATGGGCGATAAGTTCCTACCGAATTCCTGCTCGAACATAGTCATGATATTCTTTCCCTGTTGCTGGACGGGCTGTTTTTTCTCGGATCGTTCCATCAATTGGAAAAGCCGTTGATAAATAGGGTCCAAGGAATAGGAATCCTCCACTTTGCCGGAGAGATCCTTTTTCGTCTCCATCAAGATCATTTGCTTCTGCAGCAGATTATGCAGTAGGGAAAAGACATCCTTTTCGGCGATGCCCATATTTTCGGCTATCAGTGCCAGATTAGGAAAAGGTATGTTCTTGTCGATGTAAGCTTTCAACTGCAGAACAAAGATGAACTCCGTATCAGCAAGCCCGATTTTTTTGTAGTTCTGCAGCAAAAAATTAGGGACCAGCGTCTGCCCTGATTCGATCCATTTGGTTAATTCATTGTATGACATGCTATCAATAGACTCCTTTAGAAAAACTGAGAGTGGAACAAATAGTTGCTATTTGCCCCACTCCCATTCTGTTATGATTAAACTTGGACTCGTGAACCGCCTTGTTTACGGGTAGATTCTGTTCAGAAGACGCGGGAACGGAATCGACTCACGAATATGTTCGGTTCCGGAAATCCATGTCACCATTCTTTCAAGTCCCAATCCAAATCCGGAATGAGGAACTGAACCGTATTTGCGCAGATCCAAATACCATGAATAGTCGTCCTTACTCAGTCCGAATTTTTCGATCTGTTCGCTTAAACGTTGGTAATCCACTTCACGTTCACTGCCGCCGATTATTTCTCCATACCCTTCCGGAGCGATCATATCCGCGCACAGAACTACTTCCGGGCGATCCGGATGCTCTTTCATGTAAAAAGGCTTGATCGCCTTCGGATAATTAAGGATGAATACCGGTCTGTCCGATTGGTTCGCGATAAAGGTTTCATGAGGCGAACCGAAGTCATCCCCCCAGACGATATCATCAAATCCGTTTGCATTCAACAAAGCTACGGCATCATCATAGCTGATGCGATCGTACGGCAATTGCGTGTATTTTTTCAGCAATTCTTTGTCGCGCTCCAGCGTATCCAAGTAGATATCACAATTATCCAGCACCGATTGTACCAGATAAGCGACATATTTTTCTTGGACTTCCAGACTTTGATCCTGATGCATGAAGGCCATTTCTGGTTCCATCATCCAGAATTCAATCAGGTGGCGGCGTGTTTTCGATTTTTCGGCACGGAAAGTCGGACCGAATGAGAACACTTTCCCGAAAGCCATCGCTGCCGCTTCCATGTACAATTGCCCACTCTGGGACAAGTAAGCTTCCTCGTCGAAATATTTGGTGTGGAACAGTTCGGTCGTCCCCTCCGGCGCGCTGCCGGTCAGAATCGGCGGATCCACCTTGATGAATCCTTCTTTATTGAAGAATTCATAAGTGGCCCGGATGATTTCGTTACGGATCTTCATGATGGCGTGCTGTCTGGATGAACGCAGCCAGAGATGACGATGATCCATCAGGAAATCTGTCCCGTGCTCTTTGGGCGTGATTGGATATTCCTGGCTTTCCCCCACAACTTCGATGCCAGTCACAAGTAATTCGTATCCAAGCTTCGAACGGGTGTCTTCCTGAATGATCCCTTTGACGATCAGCGAAGTTTCTTGCGTCAGCGATTTTGCCACGTCGAACAATTCTTCACCGACATCATTTTTCAAAACGATGCCTTGGAAATAGTGGGCGCCGTCACGTAATTGCAAAAAAGCGATTTTTCCGCTGCTTCGCTTGTTGGTTACCCAAGCACCAATGGATATTTCTTGCCCTACATATTCTTTTGCTTGGTCCATTGTGATAAGTGTCAAACTATTCTACCCCTTCTGCCACAAAAACAATTTATTTTTTGTGGGTTTCGATAAATTTTTTGATGCGATCTACTGCTTCCGCCAGTAGTTCTTCTCTTACAGTATAACTTATTCTGGCATAATCCGGGTACCCAAAGCCATCACCTGAAACCAAAGCGACATTTGCTTCTTCGATCAGCGCCAACGTAAAGTCTTTCACTTCTTCAAACCCACACATTTCCGCTGCTTCCTTGACGTTCGGGAAAAGATAGAAGGCTCCTTGAGGTTTTGTGACTTTAAAACCAGGAATACTCGCAACAAGCGGATAGAAGAAGTTCAGGCGCGCTTCGAATGCCGCACGCATCTCCTCCACAAAATCTTGCGGGCCGGATAAAGCAGCCAGTGCGCCATATTGGCTTGGTCCGGCAGGATTACTTGTAGAATGGCTGGATAGTTCGATCATTTTACTGATGATTTCCGCATTCCCTATTGCATAGCCGATTCTCCAGCCGGTCATAGCGTATGTTTTGGAGATACCGTTGATGATGATTGTCTGGTTCTTGATTTCCTCTGACAAGGAAGCGATTGAGATGGCTTTATTTCCGTTATAAGTCAGTCGGTAGTAAATTTCATCAGCGATGATCAGGATATCGTGCGCAACCGCCCACTCACCGATTGCCTTCAGTTCTTCGGGCGAATAGATCATGCCTGTCGGGTTCGATGGCGAATTCAAAAGCAAAGCGACTGTTTTTTCGGTGCGATGTTTTTCGAGATCCGCCACTGTCAGTTTGAAGCCTTTTTCAGGAGCTGTTTCGACCAGAACATTGACGCCGCCAGCCAGTTTGATTTGCTCCGTATAGCTAACCCAATAAGGTGCAGGGACGATTACTTCATCTCCGGAATCAAGAATGACTTGGAATAGCGCAAACAAAGCATTTTTGGCACCTTCAGTCACGATGACCTGATTGACTGCAAAACTGACTCCATCATACTTCTGGTGATAATCCACGATCGCTTGACGCAATGGCAGAATACCGGCAGTCGGGGTGTAGTGATTCGCTTTGTTTGATTGGATCGCTTCTACTGCAGCGTTCAGAATTGAAGCATGCGTATCGAAGTCAGGTTCCCCTACGGTCAGGTTAAGGACATCCTTACCTTGCGCTTTCATGACGTTGACTTTCGCTGACGTCGCCAATGTCGGGGATTCGCTTATTTTTTTCATTCTTTCAGAAATTTTTACCATCTCAATCACTCCAATTTATATGTTTTCTATATCTTTGAGCCATTTACCAGAAATAGCGGATATCAAATAGTAACCAATCGTATCATTTGCATTTTTGTAGGTGACTTCCCAAACTGGTTCTTCGTTCTCTATCCCCAGTCTCGCCTCCAGAATCCGTACCGGGTTCTTATCCGCCTGGGTGATTGATTTAGCTTCGCTTTCGGTGATGACTTCCGCAGTATTCAGGATAGTGGTTTCACCGCCGTCTTTTTTTATGATGACATATAATTCCTCGTTATTGTCATCGATGCCAGCCAGTGTGAAATACGTCTCGGATCCATTGTACCAATAAAAATCTTGGACCTTCTGGATATTGGCGGTCTCTTCAGCAATGACGGTTGCTTCTTTCTCCGCTTGAAGTATCGGCTGCTGGCTTCGGTAAAATATCGTGTAGGAACTGACGATCATCAGGAAAAGAATCACAATCGCCCCAACAATGATATTCTTCTTCACATCTTCCACTTCCTTATCTTTGTCTGAAACTTAATTGCAATCTCACCTAATTATTAATGATACCTTAAAGATCAAGATGATGGAATATCCCACCGTATTATTTTTTCAGAAATTCTTGAATTTCCGCATTTATTTCAGCATGATCGGCCACTTTGATCTCTACACCTTCCGGGAGCATCTGTTGCATACGTTGGGAATAGTTACTTTTGATCAATCTATCGTCCAGGCAAATGACGACGCCTTTCGTGTTTCTGGAGCGGACGAGTCTGCCGACTCCCTGTTTCAAGCGGATCATCGCCCGGGGTAGAAACTCTTCATAGAATGCCTTCTTGCCTATATTCTGGTGATACGCTTGGAACGCAACATTTTCAGGGCGATGAGGCGGGTCGAATGGCAGTCGTGTGATCACAAGGATTTCGACAGCTTGATCGGAAAAATCTATACCTTCCCAGTAGGAAGCGGAACCCAATAAAACTGCCGCATCGGCCGACATGAACCGATTATGCATCCTTCTTCGGCTGCCGGAGAAACCTTGAGCCAGTATTTCCGTCCCCGGGAAACCATCAGAGACCGCATTTTTGAGTTGGTTATGGACCTCTTCCAACAAACGGTTGGATGTGAACAGAACCAATGCTTTTCGTTGTTGCGGGAGTACGATTCCACGTAATGTCGAAACGATTTGTTTGGCCGCTTTTCTGTCATCTAAGGTCGTGATGGCTGTCATCTCGGTGGGAAGGAAAATCTGCAACCGTTCACTCAAGTTATAAGGTGAATTAAAATGCGCTTCTTGCAATTCGGCTTCACCGATTTTGTTTTTGAAATAGTCCAGCGAATTATCAACTTTAAGTGTCGAGCTCAAGTAAACCGTTCTGCTGAATCGCTCTTTGATTTTGGAGTGGATTTCTTCCGAAAGGGCGAGTTGGTTTATTTCAATCGCCAGCGAAAGCAGGTCATTAGCCCAATTAAAATGCAGTACATGATAGGTGCCTGGGCGATCTTCAAAGAAATATAGCAGATTACCTTGCACCGCATCCAAATCATCAACCAGGGCCTTTGCGCGCGGACCCATGACCGGATCATTCCCCAAATCAACTTTATCCAGGCAGCGCATCGCGGCAAGCCTTGTCTCTTGGATGTACTGGTGCATTTTCTTGTAGATTTTCTTCATTCCATTCTCAATCTGAAAATGTTCATCAAGATAAACCTCACCCTTTTCCCCAACCTCATTGATAAGGGAACGCATCAACACTTCTTCTGAATGGGCACATTCCTGCAGCAATTGATCAACCGCGAATTCGAAGTTGAACAAATCATAGTCCAAGGAGTCACCGTCGGGCTCCTTCTCTATTGCCTCGCGAAAATCCCGCAAGAAATAGCCGAATCGCTTCAATCGCCGTTTCAGGATGGACAAAGCCACGCTTTTTTTGTGCGCATCCTGATAGACGCGCGGGAACTGATGCGCCTCATCGAGGATCAAGGCGATGGACTTAGCCTGCCCAAACATAGCCAGATCATCGATGTGATGACTCAAAAAGGAATGGTTCGTGACAATCAAGCTAGAGTGCTCCACTTTTTTGTTGTTGAAGGAGAAGAAATCATCGTCGGCCCATTTCCCTTTTAAGGGGGCCTCGTGGCTCTCATATGTTAATTTCTCCCATAGAAAATCAAAATTTTGCGCTTGACTCAATTCGCTGATATCGCCGGATTCCGTTTCGGTCAACCAGACAAAGATGCTCATCATGATCAAAGCTTCCTTTTTGGTGAGAGATTCCAAAGTCAATGCGGCCAACTTCTCCAAATGGACGATGTTTGTTTTCCCTTTCAACGAACTTACCTGCAGCTCAAACGGCAGCATTTGGCGCAATCGGGTCATTTCGTTATCCATTATCTGCTCCTGCAGCAGGAGTGTGGAGGTGCTGATCAGGACTTTATTTTGCGGAGTAGCCTGATAAGCAGCGGGCAACAGGTAGGCCAAAGTCTTCCCGATGCCAGGTGCAGCTTCTATCGCCAGATTTTGGCGAGTTGCAGCCAAATGGAAGTCGAAAAGCGATTGCATCATCTCGACCTGCTCCGTACGGATTTCCAATCCATGATTTCCCATCAGTCTTTTGGCTACTTCGGAGAAATCGGCAACTTCTTTTTCTCTGTAGGCGGTCTGTTCCGAGCGTATCTCCTTTTCCTTCAGTGCCAATCCATTTTTGACGTAGATTTGCTGCGGGAGCGGGGAGCGCATCTCCTTGGCGATTTCATAACTTTCATAGAAAAAGGAATCGTTGTCCACTTGACAATGCGCCGACAAGAAATTCAATTTTTCCAGCGTGACCAACGGCAAATTGATTGCCTTCTCCTTTAATTGAAGAAAAAGTTCCGCAGTTGCTCGAGCATCGCTTGCGGCATCATGAACATTATCATGCGTCAGGTCGAAGTAGTGGGATAAATCGCCCAATCGATAACTGGACAAAGTCGGATAAAGGATTTTCGTCAACTCCACCGTATCCATTGCGCGCAGCAAAAGCGGCGGCATGCCGACTTCGTGGAAGGAGCTGTCCAAAAAATGGTAATCGAAATGCACGTTATGTGCTACAAAAACGCACCCTTCCAGCATGTTATAGATGAAATCACACACGTCTTCAAAATAGGGAGCCTCTTTTACGTCCGTATTCTTTATTCCAGTCAACTTTTCTATGACATCCGGTATTTTTCTGCCCGGATTGATGGTTATATTGATTTCCTGAACTATTTTACCGGCTTGCAGTAAGGTACACCCGAATTGAATGATCCGATCACCTCGTTTGAAACTGGATCCCGTTGTCTCAAGATCGACAATGGCATAGGTTTTCTTCATAAAAACAATCTCCTAAATAAACAGAAGTCTCTCCTGTTTCGGTATTTCTTTCTACTGGGCTTTCCCTGAAAATATCTCATAACAACAGGAGCCTCTGCGAAAAAACTGTGCATTGGATGCAGCTGACCCCATTATATCCTATGTCGCGGGTAATGTTACCGTAAAAACGATAATTGTCTTATTTTTTTGATGGCCTACAATGAAAGGTTTCCTGATGGACAAGAAAAGCTGAACGGGTTCGTACAGCCCTGAAAGAAATTTAGGAAATCTGTCCGACTGAGCATCGAAGAGCGCAATAGGACAGATTTATCTAATTTCCGAA
>JASKKA010000038.1 GCA_030153215.1 Trichococcus sp. | reverse complement strand
ATTAGATAAATCTGTCCTATTGCGCTCTTCGATGCTCAGTCGGACAGATTTCCTAAATTTCTTTCAGGGCTGAACGAACCCGTTCAGCTTTTCTTACTGTCCAGACTAACTTGTATCGGAAATGTTGGTTGATCCGGTCAAACGGATCAGATAGAGGCAAATGATCCCCGAACGCCGGTGAACACATGCTTCACCGGCGTTCGGACTACATTCAGGGGTGCGTTCTCCGATGAACGGGGGCTCGACGGAGTTGCGGCCGCAAGTTACCGCCGTTCTCCGGCAAGCGCGGCTTCGCCAGAGCAGAGACCTTCCGCCACTGGCCATCCTCCGCTTGCCGCTGTGCGCCTCTGTGAATCGGGGGAAGCCAAAAAAGCTGCGATCCACTCAGAAGGAGTGGCTGCAGCTTTTCCTATGCTTATCAGGAGTAGTAGGCTTTGAAATTGATGTCCTGGTCATGATTTCCGAATTTCTTGCCGAACAAAGTCACGCCTCCGACGTTTTTCGCATCAGGTTTCACTTCAATACGGATTTCCCATGTTTCGGATGACTTGTTCAGGTCGGAGATGCTGACTTGGGAAAGCGGATCTCCATCCATATAAGTGCCGTGATGGGTTACTCTTAGCGTTTTCAGCAAACCGTATTGGTTCAGATTCGAAGGCCACCAAGCTGGATTCAGCTTTCCGCGTGTGTCGGCAAAGTCACCGGGGCTTGTCCAAGTGCCCAATTCGGTACCGTTCAGGGTGAAAGTGATGTCGGACGGCCAAACGTCATTAGAGAAAGGAAATTCCGAACTGAGTTCCATACTGATATCGATCTGTTCCAACGTATCATCCGGTGTCAGGAAATTCGGCGTTTTGTATTCCACATAACCTGCTGTGAACCAAAGAATACTGGCATCCATCCTGCCGGAGTCCATGAAATATTTAGGTTCATCGACCTGTCCAATGAAGTCTTTTGAGTTAGCCAGCCCGCAAGTCGGCGTAACATGGTAATCGGTATAGTGCCCAATCGGAATGGCAGTATCAAAAGTTTCGAAGGAGTGATAGATTTTTTTAGGGAAATTGATGTCGATGTGATCAACCTTCAGGATGGACACTTTTTGCATGCCGGATACCCCAGGGATCTTTTCTGTTTTGATGATGCCTACAGCTTCAAGTTTTTTGATGTGTTTTGATATGATGGCACTGCTGAGATTAAGCTCAAGCGCTAAATCCTTCACATTCATTTTTTGCCTGGATAATATTTGGATGATCTTCAGGCGGACATCGCTGGCCAAAACCTCAAAAACAGCCAAAGATGATTCAGATATGTCCAATTGCATAAGCTCACCTCGTTTTTATTTTAGTTAATGATGGTGTTCATTACTCTATATGATTAATATAAAAGTTTATCACTCTTCTGTCAATAGAGGAGTTTACATTACTCTTGAAGTTAACAAAAAGAATTGTGTAAGGACATAAAATAAAAAAAAGAAAGCGTAACAACAGTCTTGATGACGATTTTGGACATGATTAACAAAAGTGTTAATTAAATAATGAATAATTTCGAAAAAGTAACACAAATAATGTTGACAACGTTTGCAAGGTTAGTTATTATTATCTCATAAGTTAATATTATTAATTTTAGTTAACTTTTATGTTAATTAAGTTGGTAAGGAGGACAAATGAAAGCGAAGCTGACGATTGATAGGCATAATACCATCAGTAGGGTAGACAAACGATTGTACGGATCATTCATTGAACATTTGGGAAGGGCCGTCTACGAGGGCATCTATGAGCCGGATCACGAAAGTGCTGACGCAGACGGGTTCCGGAAAGATGTGAAAGAAGTGGTGGCGGAATTGAACGTACCGCTGATCCGATACCCAGGCGGGAATTTTGTTTCGGGATACAAGTGGGAAGATGGCATCGGTCCGAAAGAAGAGCGTCCGAAAAAATTGGATTTGGCATGGCGCTCGCTGGAGACGAACCAGGTTGGTATCCACGAATTCGCCAAATGGGCAAAAGAAGTCAATGCTGAAGTCAACATGGCGGTCAATTTGGGAACGCGCGGTATTCAGGAAGCAGTGGAATGTTTGGAATACTGCAATTTTGAAAGTGGAACCTATTGGAGCGAGCTGCGCAAGCAAAATGGATCAGCGGAACCTTTTGGCATCAAAACGTGGTCGCTCGGAAATGAAATGGATGGTCCGTGGCAAATCGGACACAAGACTGCGGAAGAGTACGGACGATTGGCTGCGGAAACCGCCAAGGCGATGAAGTTGGTCGATGACAGCATTGAATTGGTTGTTTGTGGGAGTTCGACAAGCAAAATGCCGACTTTCGGTGATTGGGAACGGATCGTTCTGGAACATACTTATGACTATGTTGACTACCTTTCTCTGCATTGTTACTACGGAAACAAGGATAATGACATAGGTAATTATTTAGCGCAATCCTTGGACATGGATCGTTTCATCAAGACTGTGGTTTCCATCTGTGATTTCGTTAAGGTAAAAAAAGGCAGTGAGAAGCAGATCAATCTTTCGTTTGATGAATGGAACGTCTGGTATCACTCCAATGATCAGGACAAGGAATTGGAACCTTGGCAAATTGCACCGCCGCTTTTGGAAGATATCTACAATTTTGAAGATGCCCTTATGGTAGGTTGCTTGCTGATTACACTATTGAAAAATGCAGATCGCGTAAAAATCGCTTGCTTGGCCCAATTGGTGAATGTCATAGCTCCGATCATGACCGAGAAAAATGGAGACACTTGGAAACAAACCATCTTCTATCCTTTTATGCAAGTATCCAACTATGGAAGAGGAGTTGTGCTGAATCCACGCGTTGAATCGGAAACGTATCAATCGAAGGACTTCGCTGAAGTGCCTTATATAGAAACGATTGCGGTGCACAATGATGAAACAGGTGAACTGGTTATCTTTGCAGTAAACAGATCCGAAGACAGAGAAATTGCGTTTACTTTTGAAGAAGAAGGATTTGGACTGGAAAGCATTATAGAGGCAACGGAGCTGGCCGGATACGATAAAAAAGATACGAACGCAACCGATCATGATTTGGTCAAATTGCAAGAAAAGTCGGATGCAGTATTGAAAGATGGAACATTTTCGACTATTTTGAAACCGCTATCCTGGAATGTTGTCAGATTGAAAATCAAATAAATGGAGGAAATAAAATGAAAAACGCACACAGAAAATTCTTATCAGCAGCGACTTTAGCCGGAATCACCTTATTGGCAGGTTGCGGTAACGCAAATACGATTACATTCTGGAATCCCTTGACCGGGGACGATGGTGCCTACATGGACGCTTTGGTGGCAGAATACAACGAAACAGATCCTGAATTCCCTGTAGAAAGCGTCATCACTGCGGATATGTACACCAAAATTTATACAGTCATGAACTCAGGTAAAGATATCCCAGATTTGACGCTGATTCATGCCGACCGTGTTCCTCAATTTGCTGATTTGGATATGCTGGAGCCGGTCGAAGGCCTGATGGCAACAAATACCGATCTGTCTGCGGACAACTACCTGGAAGTTGCCTGGAATGCCGGGAATTATGAGGGGACCCAGTACACAGTTCCATTGGATATCCACGGAAATGCGATGTACTACAATACCGATTTATTGGATAAATATGATGTCAATACTTTCTTGGATGACGATGTGGTAACGATTGAGGAAATCCTATCATTGGATGGAAAATTGGATGAAGGCCAGTATGCAATCAACAACGCCTTGATCGAATGGGTAACATTGGCGAATGTCGTCAATGCGGGTGGTGATATTTCTGATGAAGCCGGAAATCCTACTATCAACACGGATGCGATGCGTTCAGTAGTGGAACAATTGAAATCTGTTGCGGATGCCGGCCTGATGTCACCTTACGGAGAAGATGGCTACGCAATGTTCCAAGCGGGCGATGTATTGTTCTCGACTGACGGAACCTGGACATCAACAGCACATGGTTCCGTTGAAGGTTTGAACTTCGGCGTGACCAACATCTATTCTGTTACACCTGACAAGTTCACGAACCGTTCTTCTGCCCACTTGTTCTCATTGTTGAACAACGAAGACAGAACAGATGAAAAAGAGCAGGGAATCGCTGATTTCTTGAGCTGGATGCGTGAAAACTCAATCGACTGGGCAGGTGCTGGTCAAATCGTAGCAAGTAAAGAAGTATTCGAGAGCGAAGAGTATCAGCAGTATCCGCAATCTTTCTTCACTAGCTCTGATGTTGAGAAGGAAGCTTCCTACATTTTTGACTACAAATATTACAGCTATGTTGAATCGGCCTTGGGAACTGTTCTATCCGATATGATCTACGGCAACATCACAATCGATGAGGGCCTAGATCAAGCGCAAAAAACAGTCGAAGACTTGATTGCTGAAAATGCTAGCTGATTTGCTGAACGCTAAAGTATGAGAAGGAAGTAATTAAAAAAATTCATACGGCGTTCTTAATCAGAATCGCTGTATGAATTTTTTTGAAAGGAAGATAATATGCAAACATCTGAAGCTGTATCAACAAACACCAACGCTAAAGGCAACAAGAAAAAAAGCTTTCAATTTCTGTACTTCATTGGTCCACACTTGATTTTGTTCTTTGTATTTGTACTTTTGCCGATCGTTTACGGTATTTATTCTTCATTCACACAGTGGAACTTGATTTCCGACCAGACTTGGGTAGGCTTGAACAATTATAAGACGATTCTGTTGGATCAGGATTCGACTTTCTACTTCCAATTCCGGAATGGTCTGAAAAACACCTTGCTCTTTGTGCTCTACACGATTCCGTTCCAAATTCTCTTCCCGTTGTTGATCGCTACCGTCATGCAGCACAAAGGCCTTAAATTCAAAGGTCTGTTCCAGGCTATCTTTTATGTTCCTGGGCTGGTTTCCGCTTCAGCGGGTGCTCTGATTTGGCTTTTGATCTTTAATCCGAGATTGGGTCCGATGAATAACTTGGTCAATTCCGATATCGTTTGGACAGCGCAACAGCCTTATGCTTGGATCGTCATTTTCGTGATGTCGATGTGGGGAGCGATAGGCGGCAATCTGATCATCTACCGTTCCGCGATGGCGGGCGTGTCGGAAGACCTCTATGAAGCCGCCGAAATCGATGGAGCGGGTGCAATCAGGAAATTCATCAGCATTACGCTTCCTTCCATCCGTTTTCCATTATTCTACACATTCGTCATGTCCACTGCCGGGGCTTTCAACGTGTACGTTCAACCTTTGATGGCAACGAACGGGGGACCGAATCAGTCCACCACGGTACTGATGATGTATATCCGCAATCTGGCATTCGGATCGGGTGAATCCGTTGCGGGTATGGCTTCAGCGATGGCCGTCTTATTGGGATTGGTCATTCTCGCAGTATCAGCCCTGCAATTCTATGTCATGACGAAAAGATCGAAGGGGTGAAATACATGAAAAAAAACAATGTTTCCAAATATTTGGCGTATGCTTTCCTGATTCTGTTGGCGCTTGTCTGGCTGTTCCCGGCACTTTTTGGGCTGTTCACTTCTTTCAAATCCCAAGGCGACATCATGGAAGTGGGTTTCCGGATGTTCCCAGCCAACTGGATTGTCACTAATTATCTGAAGCTTCTGCAGAATACATCCAGTGCACCAATCATCACCTGGTTCTTCAACTCCCTGTTCGTTTCGACAACGCACGCCTTGCTGGTTGTGGTGGTCGTCTCGCTGGCTGCATTCGGCTACACAAGGGTCAATTTCAAAGGGCGGGATGCTTTGTTCTATGGCGTACTTGCCATCTCGATGTTCCCGTCAGCTGTGAATATCATTCCTTCTTATAAAATAGTCGATTCGCTTGGTTGGGTGAATACCTACTTGGCAGTCATCATCCCTGGTTTGGGCGGAGTCGGCAATGTTTTCTTGGTCCGTCAATTCATGCAGAATATCCCGGCGGAATACGATGAATCCGCAAGAATGGATGGCGCTTCGGATTTCGTGATTTACAAAAACATCATCTTGCCTTTGGTCAAACCGGTTCTGATTGTTGCAGGGATGTTTTCTTTCGTCGGTTCCTGGAATGACTTCCTCTGGCCAACCATCGTCTTGAGTGACGTCAAAAAAATGACGATCACCGCAGGGCTACAATTGCTGCAGGACCTGTACGGCAATTACGTAATGATCGGACAATTGATGTCGGCTGCGGTAATCGCGATGATTCCGACCGTGCTGCTGTTCGTGTTTGCGCAAAAGTATTTCATTGATTCATTGAATCTGAATGTAGGTATTAAGTAACGGGGTGTTAAAAGATGAAAAGGACTTTGGAAAGAAATCTGTTAAGAGGCGGCGCCATCTGGAATCTCATCAACGGAATGGTAACGATACTCGGATATGCAACGTGGATCAAGACATCCGGAATCGGGGCACTGTCTTCCGGCATGTCAGCCGACATCAATTTCGATGGTTCTTTGATCGACTCCGTCTACACCATTGCAGTCGGGTATGGGATTCTGCAGTTGATCATAGGCGTATTCAATCTCATCATTGTGCGTCGCATGCGGAATAATCAGATCCAAAAAAGAGTGGTCTTTTGGTTGGGCGGATTATTGCTTTTCTCGGTAGTCACTCTAGATGTTATCGGCATCATCATCTATTCGGTGCTGTTCGTCATCTACCAATCACGCAATAAAGCGATCCGATTGGCAAATCAAATGTCACTCTAATAGAGAAAAGAAAGGTGGGGTTGTACTTTTGCGGAAAAAGGTACTTTTTGGTTTGACAGCCGCGGTTTTGTTGGCCGGCTGCGGGGGTGAGATGGAAGATTCGAATAGTGAGTCGAACCAGAATGTCAGTCTGAATCAAGATTTTCAGGAAGCTGCAGTCCATGACCCGTCCATCATCTATGCAGACGATCACTATTATGTCATCGGTTCGCATCTGGCTTTTGCGAAGAGCCCTGACTTGATGAACTGGGAGCAATTGTCGACCAGTGTGTCTTCAAGCAACTTGTTTAAGGACGTCAATGTTTCATTGGCGGAAAGCTTCGACTATTCCAGAACGGATACACTCTGGGCGAGCGATATCACGCAACTGAAGGACGGAAAATATTATCTTTATTATTGCTCCTGTGAGGGCAGCAGCCCGCTGTCGACTTTGGGAGTGGCTGTAGCGGATTCGATTGAAGGGCCATATGAGGATAAAGGTATCTTTTTGACATCAGGCACCAAGAGTGTAACCGGGGAAACATTCGATGCGACAGAAGAGCCGAATGTCATTGATCCCCATGTCTTTTACGATGAGGAAGACAGGCTTTGGATGGTTTACGGCTCCTATTCAGGCGGGATTTTCATTCTTGAAATGGACTCCGCAACAGGCTTTCCCAAAGAAAATCAAGGTTATGGGAAAAAATTATTAGGCGGCAACCACAGTAGGATTGAAGCCCCATATATCCTTTACAACAAAGACACGGAATATTATTACTTGTTCTTGTCGTTCGGCGGTTTGGACGCAACCGGCGGCTATAACATACGGGTCGCGCGCTCCAAGAATCCCGATGGGCCGTATGAGGACGCAAATGGAAATGCGATGATCGATGCCAAAGGTGAAGAAGGCAGCTTCTTCGATGATGAGGCAATAGAAAATTACGGAACTAAACTTATCGGCAATTTTGAAATCATGAATGAACAGGATATCCCGGTCGGTGGCTATGTGTCGCCTGGACACAATTCAGCCTACTATGATGAAGCGGCAAACAAGTACTATATCATCTTCCATGCGCGTTTCCCCAACAAAGGGGAGCAAAACGAAGTGCGGGTGCATCAGTTGTTCTTCAATTCGGACGGATGGCCGCTTATCACGCCATTACGGTACGCTGGAGAGTCACTCCAGCCTCTGGAGTCAGAGGAAATAGCAGGAGATTACACCTTCTATAAAATGGATAACGCAATTGATGCCGAATACGAAGAAGAACTCGAGCTGACTTTGACAGCATCGCACCTGGCATACGGGCAAGGTGGCGGCTATTGGAAAGGTTCAGAACTGCCGAATGAATCCAGTCTGGTCCTGAATTTCAACGAATACAAGGGGTACTTCATCAGACAATGGGATGAAGTCAACGGAGGCGAAACAACGACTTTTTCAGGGATGTCCGATGAAGGGGAAGTTCTGTTCGGTATCAAAACAACAGGAGATTAGAGTAAAAGAATAAAGAGGTGGATGCTTTGGTTAAGGCTATGACAACATACAAAAACCCGATCGTGATCGAAAGAGCGGATCCCTGGGTCTACAAACATACGGACGGGTACTATTATTTCAC
>JASKKA010000037.1 GCA_030153215.1 Trichococcus sp. | reverse complement strand
AGGAAAATGATTGATTTATTTACACGAAGGTGGTATATTTTTGTTCGAGAGGTGATGGAAAGTGCTTACAGAAGAGCGGCATAAAATCATTCTAGACACTTTAGCCAAAGACAATATCGTAAAACTTCAGGACCTTGTCGATCAGACGGGCAGTTCTGAATCAACAATCAGACGCGATTTGAGCACTCTTGAAGAAGCAGGTTTCCTGATCCGTGTCCATGGTGGAGCAAAGAGGAACTACAGTGTTTCAGCAGAAGACAGGATGGAAGATAAAACATCCAAAAACGTTCAGGACAAACAACGGATTGCTGAAAAAGCAGCGCAATTAGTGAGCGATCAAGACATCATTTTTTTGGATGCCGGATCCACTACCTATGAGATGATTCCTTTCCTGAAAGGCAAGAGCATCCTGGTCGTCACAAACGGTGTCCCGCATGCCAGTTTGTTGTCGGATATGCAACTCGAGACGATCCTTATCGGCGGCAAAATCAAGATGGAGACAAAAGCAGTCATCGGACCGGTCAGCCAAATGCAAATGAGGAATTACCGTTTCAGCAAAGCTTTTCTTGGCATCAACGGCATCGATAAGCAATACGGTTTCACGACGCCCGACACCGAAGAAGCTGCCATCAAAAGGATTGCTATCGAAAATGCAGCGCAAAGTTATGTTGTTGCGGATGCTTCGAAATTCAAAAAAGTCAGTTTCGTGAAAGTCTGCGATATCGAAGATTGCGGCATCATCAGCTACAATGTCCCTTCAGAAATCAAACGTAACCTGAAAGACAGTACAACTATTTGGGAGGCTGAATAATGATATACACAGTAACATTAAATCCATCCATCGATTACATCGTCCATTTGCCGAGTGTCAATTTGGGTGAGGTAAATCGCATCCAAGAAGATTTCAAATTGCCTGGAGGCAAAGGGATCAACGTTTCTCGGATCCTCAACCAATTGGATGTTGAAAATACCGCGTTAGGGTTTTTGGGCGGATTCACAGGCAAATACATCGAGGACTGGTTGGTAGCGGAAAAGAGCAACATCCACTTTACCCATGTCGAAGAAGCGACCCGCATTAATGTCAAAATCAAATCAGGAGTCGAAACGGAATTGAACGGTCAAGGCCCTCATATTGAAGCGGCCGTTGCAGAAGAATTCCTGAAGCAATTCGATGAACTGATACCGGGTGAAGACATCGTAGTCCTGGCCGGGAGCAAACCAGCCAGTTTGCCGGAAGATTACTATCAAACAATCATCCAAAGGCTGACGGAGAAAAATGTGACGTTCGTCATTGATACAACCGGAGCGGAACTGAAAAATGCTTTGCCTTACCACCCGCTTTTGGTGAAACCAAATCACCATGAATTGGCCGAATTGTTCGATACTGCATTCGAAACGGATGAGGATATCCTCCCATACGGTAAAAAATTACTTGAATCGGGAGCGCAATTTGCGATCATTTCCATGGCTGCAAAAGGGGCTATCCTGTTCACTCCGGAAGGTGTCTATCATGGAACGGTACCTAAGGGAAACCTACGGAATTCAGTCGGTTCCGGGGATTCGATGATTGCCGGTTTTGTTGGCACGTACACGAAAACACAGGATCCATTGGAAGCATTCAAAGTCAGTATCGCTTGCGGAAGCGCAACCGCTTTTGCAGATGATTTAGCCAACCGTGAAGAAATCGACGCTCTGGTCAAACAAGTCACTATCAGTCAGCTTTAGGAAGGAGAACTTATTAATATGAAAATCAATGATATCTTACTAAAAGAATTAATGATTATGGATCTGCAAGGAACAACCAAAGAGGGCGTCATCGATGAAATGATCGCAAGTCTTTCCGCTAATGGCATCATCAATGATGCTGCAGTTTACAAAGAAGGCATCATGAAACGTGAATCGCAAACTTCCACTGGTTTGGGCGACGGCATTGCAATGCCGCATGCCAAAAACAAAGCAGTCATCAAACCGGCTGTTGTTTTTGCAAAAAGTGCAGCAGGTGTGGACTATGCTTCGTTGGACGGCCAACCAGCAAATCTATTCTTCATGATCGCGGCTCCGGAAGGTGCAAACAATGTCCATCTGGAAGTTTTGGCGTCATTATCCCGTTTACTCATCAATCCTGATTTCACTGCATCATTGAAGAAAGCTCAGACTCCGGAAGAAGTACAGGCTTTAATCGCAGCAGCAGAAGCTGCACGCGAAGCCAAAGAGCAAGCCGAGGCAGCAGCGAAAGCAGCGCCAGTAGCCCCAGTAGCAGCAACCGAAACGAAGAGACCTTTCGTCATTGCGGTAACAGCTTGCCCGACAGGGATCGCACACACGTATATGGCTGAAGATTCATTGAAACAAATGGCAGAAAAAATGGGCGTTGATATCCGTGTAGAAACGAACGGCTCTGACGGTGTCAAGAATGGCTTGACGGCCGAAGAAATCCGCCGTGCCGATGGCGTCATCGTGGCAGCCGACAAAAAAGTTGAAATGGCGCGCTTCAACGGTAAGCATGTATTGCAAAGACCGGTAAGCGATGGCATCAACAAGGCAGAAGAACTGATCACAAAAGCAATGCGTCAAGAAGCACCGATCCTGAATGTCGAAGGCGATGCTGTCACTGCTAGCGCAAGCGATGAAAATCCATCAATCATCAGCAGAGTCTACAAAGACTTGATGAACGGTATTTCTCACATGCTGCCATTTGTTGTCGGCGGCGGTATCCTGATTGCGATTTCTTTCCTATTTGAAACGTCGTTGGGTGCGGACAGTCCATTGTTCATTTCCTTCATGGCAATCGGTGGAGCGGCGTTCAGCTTCCTGATTCCGATTTTGGCCGGTTACATCGCAATGAGTATTGCCGATCGTCCAGGGTTGCTTCCAGGTATGGCGGGTGGTTACTTGGCTGTCCAAGCAAATGCCGGTTTCTTGGGTGGTTTGATTGCCGGTTTCATGGCTGGTTACATCATGGTATATCTGAAGAAAGCCTTCAAAGGCCTGCCACGGACGTTGGATGGGTTGAAAACAATCCTCTTATACCCTGTTTTCGGTCTGTTGATTACTGGTTTGTTGATGTATTTCTTGGTCGGACCTGTCTTCTCTACAATCAACGAGGCGATGATCACCTTCCTGGAAAACTTGGGAACGGGTAATGCAGTTGTGCTGGGTGCTGTTCTTGGCGGTATGATGGCAATCGACATGGGTGGTCCATTCAATAAAGCAGCTTACGCATTCTCAATCGGTATCTTTACTGACACAGGCGATGGCAGTTTGATGGCTGCGGTTATGGCCGGTGGGATGATTCCTCCATTGGCTATCGGTATCGCAACATTGATCTTCAAGAACAAATTTACGGATATCGAACAAAAATCAGGACTCTCCAATATCTTGCTTGGTCTTTCCTTCATCACTGAAGGTGCGATTCCATTCGCTGCTGCAGATCCAATGCGCGTCATCGGTTCTTCCATCCTTGGTTCAGCGATTGCGGGCGGGTTGACGCAATTATGGGCAGTTTCTATCCCTGCACCGCATGGTGGCCTGTTCGTAATCACATTGGCTAACCGTCCGTTGATGTTCTTGTTGGCTTTGGCGATCGGAACAGTGGTATCAGCATTGACGTTGGGTCTTTGGAAAAAAACTTTGTCTCAAGAAACTGCAAAATAAACAGGATCATTCATCGAGAGAACAGAATGGGGAATCCCTTTCTGTTCTCTCTTTTTCGCTGTTCCGAAACAAAGCCGCATAAATGAAAACGGTATGACAGCTAAATGAGAATAATGTAAAAAAATGGGATGATTTTCATGGCAGATATGCTATAATGCATATTGTTAAATAAACGAAATGTAGATATCAGTTCATGCATAAAAGCAACGGATATTGAAATCTGTATAAGGAGGTAAAAGCATGGCAGCAAAGGAATCAATCAAAAAAGTAGTTTTGGCTTACTCAGGTGGATTGGATACGTCCGTCATCATCCCTTGGTTAAAAGAAAACTACAACAACTGTGAAGTAATCGCCGTAGTAGGAGACGTAGGACAAGGTGATGACTACAGCCGATTGGAAGAAAAAGCGATCAACTGTGGCGCATCGAAGTTGTATGTTGCAGACTTGAAGAAAGAATTCGTCGAAGAATTCATTTGGCCGACATTGCAAGCAGGCGCTAAGTACGAAGGACAATATTTATTGGGGACTTCTTTCGCCCGTCCGATCATCGCAAAAAGAATGGTAGAGATCGCCCACTTGGAAAATGCTGATGCAATCGTTCACGGTGCAACAGGGAAAGGGAATGACCAAGTCCGTTTTGAAGTCGGCATCAGAGAATTCGATCCGAACATCACGATCATCGCCCCTTGGAGAGAATGGGAACTGACTTCCAGAGAAGATGAATTTGCGTATGCTGCTGCACATAACGTGCCGCTTCCGATTACATTGGAAACAAACTACTCAAAAGACAAAAACTTGTGGCATCTGTCGCATGAAGGCCTTGACCTGGAAATGACCGCCAACGAGCCTGATTACGATAAAATCCTGGAGATGTGCGTGACGCCTGAGAAAGCCCCTGACGAAGCAACTTATGTCACGTTGGAATTCAAACAAGGCATCCCGGTCAGCCTGAACGGGGAAGCCATGGACGGAATCGCCCTTATCGAAAAATTGAACGTGATCGCTGGCGCTAACGGCGTGGGCATCATCGATATTGTGGAGAACCGCTTGGTCGGCATGAAGTCAAGAGGCGTTTATGAAACGCCAGCCGGAACTGTTCTGTACCATGCCCACGACAAATTGGAACAACTTTGCTTGGACAAAGACACTTTCCAATACAAACAATTGCTGGCGAACAAATACGCGGAGCTTGTATACAACGGCTTGTGGTATACACCATTACGCAAAGCTTTGGCTGCCTTTGTCGATGAAACCCAAAAGAATGTCGAAGGTTTCGTGAAGATGAAGCTTTATAAAGGCAACATCACCGATGCTGGTGTGGTCAGCGCGAAATCGTTGTACAGCGAAAGCTTTGCGACTTTCGAAAGCGACGATGTCTACAACCACACAGATGCAGCCGGCTTCATCCGTCTGTTCGGATTGCCTACATCGATCCGTGTCATGAAAGAGCAAGCTGAGGGCCAAGCGACACACGATGAATTGAAGGATCTATTGAAATAAACAACCGGTATTAGTGTCTGTCGACAGCTAGTCCGCTCCGGAACGTCCTCATCAGGCCATAGTCCTGATGAGGACGTTCTTTTATGTTGTCGGATAATATTTGAAGTATATTCTCATACAGGGATGGAGGGAATAGTGCCTATTCAAACTTTAATATCGCAAAAGAACAAACTATGATAAAATGAATGCATTCATACTAAGCTAGTTCAAGGAGGAGGAGATTAGGCGTGAATCAAACAGGTGAATGGAATAAAGCCCGTAAAATTATCATCGGCATCGTTGATGTGCTGTTGTTCATCGGATCATTGCTGCTATCTTTTTATTTAAAATTCGGAAAAAACATACCATTGATAAACTTCGATGCCTTTCAGGGAAGCATTGCCTATGTCTCGGTGATCTTCATCATCGTTAATATCCTGTTCGGTACGTATATCTTTTACAACAAATCGATCAGTGATTTCTTGTTCATCACGGTCATCGGGCAATTCGTCCTTTCATTGATCATCATGGCTTTGACTTTTGCCGGGCGTTGGTTGGCATTCCCGCGGTCGGTCATCCTGATCAACTTTTTTGTGGGAACAATCGTATTATTTATTTTCCGTGTATTGGTCTTCAAAATGTACCAGCGCATGAGCGGCAGCAAGCGGGTCATGATCGTCGGGATGGAAAAGGAAGTATTTGCCGCGGTGGATAATTTTACGAATACAAAAAGCATCCGTCATGTGGTGACGCATGTCGTGCTCTCTGATTATTATGAAAACATACTGAGGCATCTGGAAGAAATCGATATCGTCTACTTGGCGAGCCAAATCGAAGAATCCGAAAAGCTGAAGATATATGATATGCTGACAAGCAAAGAGAAAAAAATGTTCTTGAATACCAGTTTTGAGAACCTGATCATGGTCAATCCGAATATGATGAATATTGAGGATGAAAGCATCATCGAAGTTTCTCCGTTCCGTATCCCGGCAGAAGATGGCCTTATGAAACGGATCATCGATATCACAGTTGCGCTCATCGGGATCGTCATTACCTCGCCGATCATGGCCGTTACGGCTATCCTAGTGAAGAAGAGTTCTGAGGGTCCTGTATTCTACAAGCAGACACGCATCACCAAAGACGGAAAGGAATTCGAAATTCTGAAGTTCCGCAGTATGGGTGTGACTGCTGAAAAGGATTCAGGCCCGGTTTTGGCAACAAGCAATGATATGCGCGTTACAAAAGTCGGCAAATATCTGCGCTCTTTGCGCATTGATGAATTGCCGCAGTTGTTTAACGTACTGCTAGGGGATATGTCTTTGGTCGGTCCTCGTCCGGAGCGTCCCTTCTTCGTCGATCAATTCAAGGAATTGAACCCGCATTATTATCTGCGCCACAATGTCCGTGCCGGTATCACCGGATATGCGCAAGTGTACGGCAAGTACGCTTCCGACTTCAACAGCAAGCTGAATTTCGATCTGATCTACATCAAGAAATATTCCTTGATACTGGATCTGAAAATCATGCTGCAGACCGTCAAAATTCTGTTCGATAAAGTCTCATCCCGCGGAGTGGATGAGAGTGAACGGGCGATCCTGTCCGAGCAAGAGATTGAAGCACGCGGCATCCGAGTCATTTATTAAAAAGAAAAGCGGGACAAGCCCGCTTTGCCTCGAATAAACAACAAACCATCCTCCGGGCGTTTTTTCGCCCGCCAGGATGGTTTTTTGTTTACACGGAAATGCCGGTTGTATTTGCGGGAATGTAGGCTTACCACTATAATCAATCTGATGGATTTTGGACAAAAAAGCGGAAATGTACAGGGAATTGCGTTACAATAGGTAAATAGAGCACTTCCTTCTGCGGTACCGTGACAGAATGCGGAGGCGTACGATCAAAGATGAAATGAGTGAGTTGGATGAGTTTTGATTATAACGATGATAGTTTAGCTTTGCATACTGATTTGTACCAAATTAACATGATGAAGACTTATTGGGATGAAGGCATTACCGAAAAACATGCAATTTTTGAACTGTACTTCCGGAAGTATCCTTTCAATAATGGCTATGCAGTCTATGCGGGCCTGGAACGCTTCGTATCCTACGTACAGAATTTGCGTTTTACGGATACGGACATCGCCTATTTGCGGGAGCATGTCGGCTACGAGGAAGGCTTTTTGGAATACCTGAAAAATTTCCGTTTCTCGGGTACGATCCGTTCCGCTTTGGAGGGGGATCTCGTTTTCGCGAATGAACCGATCGTCCAGGTGGAAGGTCCGTTGGCAGAATGCCAATTGATTGAAACGGCCTTATTGAACGTCGTAAACTTCCAGACGCTGATAGCGACAAAAGCTGCACGTTTGCGGTATGTCTGTGATGATGAGCCTTTAATGGAATTCGGTTCCAGAAGAGCCCAGGAAATGGATGCTGCCATTTGGGGTACACGCGCAGCCTATATCGCAGGATTCAATGCCACAAGCAATGTCCGGGCAGCAAAAATGTTCGGGATTCCGGCTTCGGGTACCCATGCCCATTCGATGGTCCAAGTCTACCGCAACGATTATGATGCCTTCATGGCTTATGCGCGTTCCCACAAGGACTGTGTGTTCCTTGTCGATACGTATGACACGTTGAAATCGGGCGTGCCGAATGCCATCAAAGTGGCGAAGGAAATGGGCGACAAGATCAACTTCAACGGTGTGCGCTTAGACAGCGGAGATATGGCCTACATTTCCAAAAAAGTCCGTCAGCAATTGGACGCGGCAGGATTTACCGATGCAAAAATCTACGCATCGAACGACTTGGATGAATTGACCATTTTGAACCTGAAGATGCAGGGCGCAAAAATCGATGTCTGGGGAGTCGGCACGAAACTGATCACCGCCTACGATCAGCCAGCTCTTGGAGCGGTCTACAAATTAGTCTCGATTGCGGATGAGAATGGCAAAATGGTGGACACGATGAAAATCTCCAGCAACGCTGAAAAAGTCTCCACACCAGGCAAAAAACAGGTATGGCGGATCACACGCAAGCGTGACGGTAAGTCGGAAGGGGATTACATTGCGCTTTGGGAAGAAAAACCCGATCAAGAGGCGGAACTGTACATGTTCCATCCGGTTTTCACTTACATCAACAAGACCATCACTGATTTTGAGGCGCGTCCCGTTCTGCAGGATATCATAGTCGATGGTGAGTTGGTTTATGCATTGCCATCGCTACAAGAAGTAAAAGCCTTCTCGGAGGCGCAAATGAGCGGTCTGTGGGATGAATACAAACGTATCCTGAATCCGGAAGACTATCCTGTCGACCTGTCACAGAAGACTTATGATCATAAGATGGCTACCATCAAAGACATCAAGAAACAGATCAAGGAAGAAGCCGCATTATTGGAAAGCACTAAATAACCAATCAGATCAAACGAGGAGTGAATAGGTATGCGTCCATTACAAAAAGAAATAATTGCTGCGTTAAGAGTGAAACCGGAAATCGATCCGAAAGAGGAAATCCGCATCAGCATCGATTTCATGAAAGATTATTTGGCGGCACACCCCTTTTTGAAGGGCATCCAATTTGATGAGCACGATGCCCAAGCCGCACTTGCCTTCATTTCGCCGGATGAAAAATTGGTCGTCAACATCAAAGAAATGGCTGATGCCGCACTCGATGCCCTTGAAGAAGCAGGGCTTACAATCACCGACTTCAACAAAGGCAACATCAAGGCGCGCCAACGCATGATCGTTCAGTTCGCGATAGCCGGCGACAGCAGCGGGGCCGTTCTGGGGACCGATCATGCGGCGGAATCCGTGACTGGTTTCTTTACGAAATTCGGGGACGGCGCAGCCGACTTGTTACCGATTTGGCGCCTGAACAAACGTCAAGGCCGTGAACTATTGAAAGAATTGGGCGCACCTAAAGAGCTTTATGAAAAAGTTCCGACAGCGGACTTGGAAGAAAATCGCCCCGCATTGCCTGATGAAGTGGCTCTTGGCGTGACGTACGAGATGATCGATGCTTATTTGGAAGGCAAGGAAATACCGGACAAGGACGCTGAAGTCATCGAAGGCTGGTACACGAAGACCGAGCATAAACGGCACTTACCGATAACGGTCTATGACAGTTTTTGGAAAGAAGCCTAATCTGTTCAGATAGCGGGGTTGTGCAGTGAAAATCAGCAAACAATATAAAATGATGAAAGAAAATCAAGAGCTGCAGTGCAAGAGCAGGGGGCATCTTCTGCTCTTGCACTTCTTCAGCTTGTTGATGACCGTATTTGTAGTCCATCTCTATCTTCAATGGACCCAAAATGATCTGGATGCCGGTCTGGTCGTGAATTTTGTATTTGCGTGGCATACGGAAAAGTTCCTGATCAGCACGGGGGTAGTAGTGACGCTGGGCTTATGGCTTTGGGCGTTGTTAGGGAACATCCGCTGGGCAAATGCACTGCTGTTGCTGTCTGGAGGAATCCTCGGGATGGCGACCTATGAAAAGATGCTGCAGCGGAACGAGCCTGTTTACCCGAGCGACTTGAAGATGCTGACGGAGGCCACCTTCCTTTTGGAGATGCTGAACGGAAGGGCATTGGCTGCACTTGGTTTGGTGCTTGTTCTGTTTCTGGCATTCGTGTTTTTTTCTTTGCGTCAGTCCAAGTCCAAAAAGACCGTGAAATTGGGATGGAAAGCGCGCGTCTTGGTGTTCTTTGCGACAAGCATCGCGCTCGGCTATGCCGGCCAGTTCCAACAGGAAGGCAACCTGCTCAAAAAAGCCTATGACCGGACAGCTTATTGGATCCCGTACAGCCAACAGATGAATTATTACAACACCGGCTTTGTGGCCGGGTTCCTTTACAACCTTTCGGCTGCATCGATGGAGATGCCGACGGGTTATTCAAAGGAAAAGATTGATGAGTTGAAGGCAACCTATCAGCAGCTTGCCGATGAGGTCAATGCGGAAAGAACTGCAGCGTTGCCTGAAACGAATATCATCTACATCATGAATGAAAGTTTTGCGGATCCACTTGAATTGGAAGGCTTGGATCTGCAGAGTGATCCGATTCCGTTTACGCGGGCTTTGATGGAAACGAGCTACAGCGGCGAAATGTTATCCCAAGGCTATGGCGGTGGAACTGCCAACATCGAATTCGAGGCTTTGACGGGTTTTTCGATGGAGCCGTTCGCCGCGAACATCACGACGCCGTATACGCAATTTCTGTCATCCCAAGACGATTTCCCTTCAGTTGTGTCCCGTTTGGAAGCGGCTGGTTTCCGCACAACAGCAATCCATCCCTACAATACAACCATGTATAAGCGGCTGGAAAACTATGAGACTTTAGGTTTTGACACTTTCCTTTACGAGGACACGATGACGAATACGGACAAGCTGGATACTAATCCATATATTTCTGATGCCGCAGCCTATTCAGAAATTCTGGCTATCCTGAAAGCCAGCGAGGAAAAAGATTTTGTCCACTTGGTGACGATGCAGAACCATACGCCTTATCAAAATAAATATACGGTTTTGCCGTCTGCTGCGGAAACCGGCATTGCCAGCCAAACAATCCGGAACTATCTGCAGGATCTGCAGTACAGCGATCAAGCGTTGGCTGATCTGTTGGGCGCTCTCCAAGAGTGGGAAGAGCCGACCGTCGTCGTATTTTGGGGTGACCACTGGCCCAGCGTTTTCGGCGAGGATCTTTATGCGTCGAATACGATCCAAAATATGCACGAAACGCCCATGTTCATCTACAGCAACACGGAAGAAGTCCAAAAGAATCTGGGGATCACCAGTCCCATCTATTTCTTCCCGGAAGTGTTGGAGCTGAGCGGCAGCCGAGTCACCGCTTTTGAAGCCCTATTGATGGCTTTGCAGGAACAAGTGCCGGCTTTCGAAAAGACGCAGTATGTGAATGCCGATACCGGTGAATATGTAGCCAGCCGACAAGGGTTATCCGAGCAGGCAAAAACGCTGTTGGCGGATTATGATCTGATCCAGTACGATACGACTACCGGAGACCGGTATGCGGAAGCGAACGGGTTCTTTCAGATGGAAGATTGAAAAAGGTTGCCGGATTATTACGATTTGTTTGAGAGTTGATTTGCATGTATAGCCGGAATCGCCTATGATTAAGGAAATAAAGGGTGAAAGGAGGGATCGGGTGAGTTTCTTTATACGGTTTGTGCTTCTTTTCGGTGCGACAATTCTGGCGAGTATGCTGCTCACCTATCTTTTCCGTTCGGCAGCGCGAAGGTTCCGTTGGACGGATAGGCCATCCGAAGCGAAAGTGCACAGCAAAGAGACGCCGACGATGGGAGGCGTAGCCATATTCTTGGCTTATTGGGGTGCCTTCTTTATTGGGGTCCCTGACAATGTTCGTCCGGGTTTTGCGCCTATCATTTTTTTGAGTTCGATGATCATTCTGGTGACCGGAATCATCGATGATTACTATGATCTGAAGCCTTGGCAAAAGATGATCGGTATCCTTACTGCGGCGAACATCCTGTATTTCTATTCGGGAATAAAAATTGACAGCCTCACACTGAGCTACTTCGGAACGATTGAATTCCGTGAAGCGGGTTACTTGGTGATGATGCTATGGATTGTGGTCATCACGAATGCAGTGAATCTGATGGATGGATTGGATGGCTTGGCGACGGGCACTTCGATCATTTCCCTCTCGACCATGGGACTCGTCAGCTATTTCTTCACCTCGCATATGGGCGTAAGCGCTGTTGTCATGATCTTCCTTTTGGTTGCGAGTTTGCTGGGCTTTTTGCCTTTCAACTTCTATCCGGCCTCCATTTTTTTGGGAGATACAGGGTCATTATTCGTAGGTTTTATGATTGCGGTGCTGTCCTTGTTCGGATTGAAACACGCCACCTTCGTATCTTTGCTGATACCTGTGGCCATTCTCGGGGTTCCCTTGACGGACACGATTGCCGCCGTCCTTCGTCGGACCTTGCACAAGCGATCCATCAGCGCGAAGGACAAAAGTCACCTGCACCATCGCTTGTTGCGGCTTGGGTTTACGCACCGACAGACCGTTTTGGTCATTTATGCTTTAGCGATCATCTTTTCCTTGACTGCCATTCTGTTCCCGATTTCTTCTTTCTGGGGAACGGTAGTTTTAGGAGCAGGTTTGATTTATGGCGTCGTGCTCTTCATCGCCTCCTTCAATCTGTTGGACAGCGACCGTTCCAGATTGCGCAGGACTTTGTATCGCCTGTTAAGGGAAAAGGACGACAAAAAAAAATGAACAAGCCATGAAAGCCAAACAGGCAATCATGGCTCGTTCATTTTTTTTATTCGATTTCACCTTCATCGGTATCATCGTAAGTTGGGGAGACCGGACGCTCCACGTAATCCTCTTCGCCGATTTCAAAAACGACCCGTCCGTTCATGACGTCCGTGATGGTGCCCTGGAAATGGTTGATGTCTTCAGTAGGGATGCCGCAGAAGAAACAAACCTTGTCGGTGTATTGAGTCTCGATCAGCGTGTACGGCGATTGCACCAAGTAATTCTCTAGTTTTCCGGAAGCGGAATAAGACACGATGCAACCGACTTTAGTCTGGAGGCTGCGGTTAACGATGCCGATGTCCTTCAATGCGGTCGATACCGATCGGCTGTAGGCACGGATCAAGCCCCCCGCCCCCAATTTTGTCCCGCCGAAGTAACGGGTGACGACGGCAGCGACGTAACGAAGATCGTTTTTCTTGAGCACTTCCAACATCGGGACTCCAGCTGTTCCGGAAGGCTCGCCATCGTCATGGGCGCGCTGGATTTCGTTCTGGTCGCCGATCAGATAGGCGGAACAGTTGTGAGTCGCCTTCCAATGTTCTTTTTTTATGGCTTGGATGAAATCTTTAGCCTCGTCCTCAGAATGGACACGTTTGAGGCTGCAGATGAAGCGGGAACCTTTGATGATGATCTCGGAAACGCCGCTCTCTGCGATAGTGTGATAGGTTGTCAGCATAGCCATTATCCTCCAATTTGTTATTCATTCCCATTTTACCACAGCGGCGGTCTGATGACAGGTAACGAACAAGGAAAGGGACTTTCCGAACATTTCCATTTGTGGTATTGTTAGAGAGAATAGACCAAACGGCCACAGGGGTCGATGGAAAGGTGATCTGCGTGAAAGCTACAGATTTAATCGATGTACTCAAAATGAAAAGAGTTGTCGGGAGTTTGGATCCCGAGTTGAATATTGGAAAGATCAGTCAGGATTCCCGCGATATCCAATCGGGGGATCTGTTTATCTGCATAGATGGAACACAAGTGGACGGCCACAATTACGTAGAGAAGGCAGTAGCCAATGGAGCGGGTGTGATTGTTGCCCAGAAGGATATCCAAAATGTGGTGGAAACTGTCCCAGTTGTGTATGTTCCTGATACAGACAAAGCAATGAGCTTGCTTGCGACTCGCTTTTATGGTTATCCGAGCGAGGCGATGAAAGTCATCGGCGTTACAGGAACAAACGGAAAGACGACAGTCACCTATCTGGTGGAAGCGATCCTTAAGGCAATGGAGAAAAAAACCGGATTGATGGGCACCATCGAGATGCATATCGGGGATGAAGTGCACAAAACGAAAAACACGACACCCGACAGCATCACCATGCAAAAAGCCTTGCATCTCATGACAGAGAGGGGAACGGAATATTTCACGCTGGAACTTTCCTCGATCGCTTTGGAAATGGGCAGGGCATGGGGTCTGGACCTGGACGTCGCCATCATGACCAATCTGACGCATGAGCATA
Organism: Trichococcus sp.; assembly: GCA_030153215.1. Taxonomy (GTDB): domain Bacteria; phylum Bacillota; class Bacilli; order Lactobacillales; family Aerococcaceae; genus Trichococcus. The sequence continues at coordinate 859 of JASKKA010000037.1, read as the reverse complement.
TGGAATTCCATCACACGATGGAAGCCTATGCTGAAGCGAAAAAACTGCTGTTTTCCCAGCTGGGGAATGGCCGAAAAAACGGTCGGACGAAAACGGCAGTGCTGAATGCGGATGATGAGACGATCCACAGCTATCGCATCGCTACGGCTGCAGAAGTCATTTCCTACAGTGTAAAGGATGAGACGGCTGATTTCTTCGCGGCGGATATCACATACAGTCGCACACAGACTCGCTTCAATCTGGTCGTAAATGGGGAACGCTATCCGGTCGTAACGAACTTGGTGGGGCTCTATAACGTCTCCAACACGTTGGCGGCATTGGCGGCTGTTTATGCTGTGGGCATTCCGCTGGAAGATGCTGCAAAAGCGGTAACGTCATTGGCTGGCGTGACCGGCAGACTGGAAATCGTTCCTGGAGCGAGTGACATCGGCGTCTATGTGGATTTTGCCCATTCGCCCGATGCAATGGAAAAAGTATTGAGTGTGGTACGCGAATTCACCCAAGGCAAAGTCATTTCCGTTTTCGGCGGGGCGGGGGAACGCGAACATGAAAAGCGCCCGATCATGGCCCGCATCGGTACGGAACTTTCCGATTATGTCATTCTGACGACGGACGATACCGGGAAAGAACCGCAGGTACAGATCATTGAGATGATGCTTGCCGGCATCGAAAAGGACAACTATGAATACATCGAAAACCGCAGGGAAGCTATCCTGCACGCCATCACCATCGCAGAGCCTGGAGATACAGTCATCTTGCTGGGGCGTGGACATGAAGCCGATTATAATGACAGAGGGACAATGATCCGTCTGCTGGACAGTGAAGTGGCGGCTGAAGCGATTCAGTTGCGCAACGAGCA
>JASKKA010000036.1 GCA_030153215.1 Trichococcus sp. | reverse complement strand
GGATTTTATTGAAGTACAGGCTGAATGGCTAGCCACCCTTTGATGAGGGTCGGCATATTCAGGAACACCCAAGTCACAATCGATGCTCCGCCGATGCCATAAAAGTACAGGGTGATCGGCTTAAATAGGAGGAAGATGATCAGGAAACGCTTCATGGACATTTTCGTCAGCCCGGCTACCATGCAGAGGAAATCATCCGGGAATCCAGGAAGAGCAAAGGCTGAGGCCATCAGCCATTCGAATCGTTTTCCTTTCGTCAGCCAGCCATAATATTTCCTGTAGGTTTCTTCCGAAACGAATGCTCTGACGAATGTCTTTCCATATTTACGGGCTAAGATGAAATTGATGATCGAACCGATCAGTACACCGATGAAGCTGTATGTGAATCCCCACACTGGACCGAACACTAACGGAGCGACTACGACCGTCACGCCTCCGGGAATGATGGGATAGACCACCTGGAGAATTTGAATCAGCAAAAAAATGACGGGCGCATAAAGGCCCATTCCATCCAACAATGTCTTAAAACTGCCTTCAGCTTCAAAGAAGCCTGTCCGATAAATCCAAATGCCTAAGATAAGTGTCGCGACTGTTCCCATTACCGTCAAAATCTGGACGATTTTGCGGTTCAATGCAATCCCTTGATGGGTGGTGTTCTCCAATTCCACTTCTTCACCTCTTATCACTTTTTGTGCTGCCCTATCTCCGATTATACCTGACAAAAATAAATTTCCTATGAATTTAGTTTATCGATTCCGTGAACGGCCTATTTTGAAAACGCTTCCTTTTCTTCGCCTTAAGTATAACGCAACCGCCGTACGCCTGCCTCTGACTAAAGTCGGATTTTCTTAACCGATTATAAACACTTCGCGTTGGTTTGTCCATAAAAAAGTAAGTTAAGATTTTCATACTGGAGAAAAATAAGGCAAGTTTGCACTGAAGGCGGCTCCGGCTGGAAAAATCCCGGCTGCTGTGATACTTTCAGTGTAGAGAAATTTTTATCAAAAGACAGGTGATTTATGGCAACAACATTCTCTAAGAACATCCGCTCTACTTTGGTCAGTTCTTTCATAAACAGTTTGATCTATTCCTGCACGATCCCTTTTTTGGTCATCTATCTGGCCGGCATCTTCAATCCACAGATTACCGGCATGCTCGTCATGACAAATGTTGTCGTCTGCTTCCTCGCAGGCATCATCGGCGGGTATCTTGCCGATAATTTCCAGAGAAAGAAAATCCTGTATCTTTTCCAGAGCCTGTACGGGGGCTCTTTGCTTTTGATCGCCCTCAGATTTTTGGGCCTGCTTTCGGCAGATGGCTGGCTGATACTGGGTTATCTTGTCTGCGGCATTTCCTTCAATCTCTATTCGCCTGCGTACGATGCCGTATTGATGGACTGCACCACGGTCGAAAATCGGAAACAAGCCTACCAATGGCAATATTGGACCTTCAACTTGTCGATGGCATTGGGTTTTTCGCTCGGCGGATTCCTGTTTCAGCACTACCTTTTCCAGCTGTTCCTGGTGGCCGGAATCGCGCAGCTGGTGATGGCTCTTTTGTTCCGCAGCCAGTTGGACTACACGAATACGACCGCTGAAAAGCGGCATAAGAACAGGCTGAAAGACTTATTTCTGAACTACCGCATCGCTGCGAAGGACACGCGTTGGCTCTTTTTGATCTTGGGCATGGCGCTGTTCAATACGGCCGAGTTTTCGCTGAAGACCTACACCGCCGTCCGGCTTTCGAAGGAGTTCGAAACGCTGACTATCTTCGCGGTTCCAATCGATGGTGTGCGCATGCTCAGCTTGCTGCAGGTTCTCAACACGCTACTTGTTGTCGGCTTCACTTTCTTGGTCTCGCGCTTCACCGAAAAGCGCTCCGAAAAGGCGACCATCCTTTATGGCCTTTTGATCTATGTCGTCAGCTATGGTTTGATTGCCGTCATGAACAACATCTATGTTCTGATTCCGTTGATGATTTTGGCGACCATCGGCGAGTTGGCTTCCTCCCCGAACATCAATGCCCGCAAAGTCGACCTCGTGCCTGAAGACAAGCAAGCCTCTTATCTGGCTTTCAGTTCGCTTTCCTACCAGGGTGCTGACCTGTTGGCAGCATTTGCCTTGACGCTCAGCGGCTACATCTCGGCCGGTTTCATTGCCGGCTATATCATCATTTTGGGTTTGATCGGCACCTCGCTCACCGTCAGCAGTCTGTACGGGCGCAACAATAAAATCAGATGAATCAGCTACCCTTCCACTGAAGTAACTCATTGTTCGTTCCGGTACTCCGACAAAGGAGGCAATCCTGATGGAAACCATAAAATGGCTGAATGACACAATCGTCTGGGGCATCCCTATGCTGATTCTGATGTTGGGGACAGGGCTGTATCTGACCTTCAAAACCAAGGCCGTCATCTTCACCCGCTTCGGGACAGTGCTGGCCAACACACTGAAGACAGTTTTGCGGAAGCCGAAAGAAATCCAAGCCGGCACAATCACACCCTTTCAGGCGGTCTGCACGGCTCTGGCCGGAACGGTCGGGACCGGCAATATTGTTGGCGTAGCTGTAGCCATCAGCGTCGGCGGCCCGGGTGCCATCTTTTGGATGTGGACTTCTGCTGTCCTCGGCATGGTCACAAAATATGCGGAAACAACCCTTGCGCTCGCCTACCGCGAGAAAAATGCAAAGGGTGACTATGTGGGCGGCCCCATGTATTACATAAGTAAAGGGCTGGGTTATCCCAAGCTGGCCTATTTTTTCTGTCTGTTGACGGCCTTTGCCTCAATCGGCGGTGGCAATATCGTCCAGGCAAATGCCGTAGCCGGCAGCTTGCAGGACGCCGTTTCCATACCCGCCTTGGCAAGCGGTCTGCTGCTGGCTTTCTTTGTGGCCTTGGTCGTGGTGGGGGGCATCAAGCGGATTGCCAGCGTAGCGGAAAAATTGATTCCCATCATGTCAATGATTTATACAGGCGCTGCCATCTTTATCCTGATTCTGCAACGAAACCAGATTCCCTCCGCTCTCGCCACGATTCTCACGGATGCTTTCACCGGCACGGCGGCTATCGGCGGCTTTACAGGAGCTTCCTTCATGTATGCAGCCAGGATCGGTGTCGCCCGGGGAGTGTTCACGAATGAAGCGGGCCTCGGCAGCGCTCCGATCGCCCACTCAACCGCCGACACGGACCATCCGGCGCGTCAGGGCTGTTGGGGGGCTTTCGAAGTTTTCTTCGATACGATCATCATGTGCACCATCACCGCTTTGGTGATCATCATCAGCGGAACTTGGAAGGACGCCTCGATCGATGGCACGGAAATGTCCAATCGGGCCTTCAGCGCCGTTATCCCGGGCGGGGAATACATCATTTCCATCGGCATCGTCCTGTTCGCCTTCGCGACCACCATCGCCTGGTATTACTATTCCGAAAAAGCGATCGAATACATTGCCGGTCAAAAAGCCATCCTTATCTATCGGTTCTTTTACATCGGTTCCCTTATCTACGGGGCAGTCGCCGCCGTGGATGTCGTGTGGGAAATTTCCGATCTTTTCAACGGTCTGATGGCCATCCCGAATCTGATCGCCTTAATCGGTCTGGTCGGACCCCTAGTAGCGTTGACAGAAGATTTCTTCGCTGATCCAGTAACAATCCGACCGAAGGATCAATCCTATGCTTCCTTTCTGCGGATCAGATCCAGCAAAAACAAGGAATAGATGACCAAAATCGCTATTTTGCTGCATAACCTAAAGAAGAGGAACTCGCGTGCGCTCGAGTTCCTCTTCTTTATTTTTGTTCATCGCTGGTGATTTCCAGAATGCGCTGCTGGCGTTCCTCGATATTTTGCTGATCCAACCTTTCCGTGAAATTCGGACTCGTCAGATTAAACAAATAATTGCTGTAATCCTTTATGTAACTCAACTTCTTCGGATGAGCGGCATAAGCGACCGTCACTAACGAATCGAATAAAGCCACTACTCCGGAAATATCAGTCTTCATGTAATGGATCAGCTGCCAGTAGCTTTCATATAAATCTTTGGAAAAATTATTGAAATCATAGAATACGCAGCCGTTATAGCGCAATATCCCCTCGTCGACGTCCTCTTTTTCTTCCCCCATCAGAACAAACCTTCCCGGCAGGCGAGCAAACTTGGCATCCAATAGGGCTTTGTAATGCAGGATGTGAATTGCTGTATTCGGATCGTTTATTCCCGGCGAAACCGCCCGGAGCGCTACCTCAATCAATTTTTTGCGGGCAAAATTGGGATCGAACATCGTGGAGGGCTCCGTTTCATAGGTAAGGCTACGATTCAGTGCTTCCCGGACCCGTGGCTCATCCTCCAATTTCCGGTTCGTATAGAAAATGGCCAAAGGTTCATTGACGGAAAGGAAATCGCCTATCCTGAAGCGCAATACCATGATCCCTTCAAATTCTTTGCTCAGCTCCAGTAACCTGCCGAAATTGATGTATTCCGCATAACCATTCGTATCCGCTTGGATGGTGTACTGGTGTAAAGACTCTATTTGCGGCAGATGGTCAAACATCGGTTTCCCTTGAAAGGACGCAATCGTTTCTTCGACTATCTTATCCGCCTCTTTGTAGATTTTGTTCACCAGTTTCTCCAATTGCACCGATGTCGCAACATTGTAGACGAACTTAATAAAGTAGAGGACACAGGCAAGGGCATAAATCAAGGCGACTGTCGCGGAAATGACAAGATATTCATTCTCTGAACTCCGCATAAAAAACAAGGAAGAAAGGCAGTAGATGAAGCCCCCAAGAAAAATGCCGAGCGTTTGCATGGAGGTCTTGTGCAAAAGAAAATTTTCCACTGTCCGCGGACTGAAATTGGAAGAATAGAAGGAAATGACAGATAACATCGTAGCAAACGTAAAGGTCGCCACTGAGAATAGGGACCCCGCCAACAGGCTCAGTATTGATTTGGCCAGATTGACGCTCGTCAGCAAAAACGGCGGAAAATAATCAAGAGCCGTGATCAAGCGTGTGTCGAGCAGGATGACACCTATGGCCAAAACGAACGAAAAGAGCACACTCCCCCCCAAGGTCACCCACATCCGTTTTTCTTCAAAAGTCAGTCGGAGTGCTTGCAGCACATCCCTCACCCCTCTCAGGATCAGAATCCCTTTCATCGATTTCATCATACCACATGCCTGTTCCGTTGAAGAACTCATAAGCCTGAATGAGAGATTAGGTGCCTGAAGCGCGCAAAAGTATTTCAAGCGCTTCCAATAGATGTTATGATGGACCTATCAAAAGCAATGGAGGAACCCAAATGATCCATATCCTGTTGTGCTGCGGAGGAGGCTTTTCATCCAGCGCGTTGGCGGCTAAAGTCAAAAAAGACATCCAACAATACCAACTGCAAGACAAATTTGAGATCGAATTTTCGCCTTTCATGATCGCCAAAGAGAAAATGGACCGCTTCGATATCGTCGTTTGCTGCCCACATCTGACTTATGATGTCAAAAAGATGGTCAAAAATGCCAATCCCGACAAACCCATCTACATTTTGCCGCCCCGCATGTATGGCCTGATCGATATCCGCGAATTATCGACCGATATCCTCGACGTACTCCAAATGTACAGCCGAAGCCCCATCAACCCTGTCCATTTCCCGGGTGAAGAGAACATCATGCGCGTGACGCGATCCGTGGCTTATCGACGAAGCATCGTTTCCTGACTATCAAGCTCCCCCGATCAGGAAACTGTTCGAAATGGGCAGGCGTATGGTGAAAGCAGTTTTGTTTCAGCTGATTCACCCACCATGGCGCCGATGGAAATCTTCGACTCCCAATTGGCAGGCAGATTTGTCGCCGATCATCCGGAACATTTCGAAATAAACATCATTTTCAAACGTATCCGTATCGATCGGCTCAATCCCGATCCGATCCCCGGCCCAACTCCCCTTTTGTTCGGCTTGTTCTTCTGCTTGCGCCAGAACAAAATAAGGCATCAGATTTTTCGTGCGCTTAAACAAACGGCGATCGATCGTCATGAATAAGTGCGAATCATAATTGATCAGCACAAACTGATTGATGAACGCCTCCCACTTTTTCTTCCAGGCAATGACTTCAGATGGATCGATCGAAACAATGTCTATTCCTGCTTCTTTGCGGTTCCGACGCAGCAATTTTTTCTTGTACCCATCGTGGATCGTATACTTCTCTTCATCCAGCAAGTAGGCTCTCACATCTTTGGAATCGATAACCAAAGCGATCCGGTCGCCTTTCCATTCATCCATCAACAACTGGAACAGTACGTACTGAAAAGGATTTCCCAACTGCGGATGTATTGCCGCTATCCCATTTATCGTGCTGTCCCCAGCCCAAGTCAGCGGGGTCGGTTCCATCATTTTCTTTTTATCCAAATTGACCAATAAATGCTGTTGCTCCGTATTTCCCAATTTGTTGCCTCCTCTATATTGATCTTTCACTTAACAGATACGTATTCTGGAGGCAATTACTTTTTCGAAATAGACAAAAAAAATATATCAAACGTCCCGAAAGAGTTGATATACCTGAATAAAAGATTATGCCGGCTGCAGGATTTGAACCTGTGACCTCCGCGTTACGAGTGCGATGCTCTACCAACTGAGCTAAGCCGGCCTAGCTATCGGGTCACTCAACAAGTGAACCACAACATAATAAATTATAAATAAATTTTGTAGATTTGTAAAGAGGGCAATTTAATCAATTTGCCCTCTTTGCATACCTATCGGAATACATTTTAATCTTTAGCAGGCTTATTCCTTAGTTCATGGATACGCTGCAGATCGAATGGTGTTTCCTGATAAACAAAGTAATTCAGCCAATTCACAAAGAGAATATTGGCATGGCCGCGCCAACGCACCACCGGGCGTTGGCTCGGATCGTCAGCAGGGTAATAATTGATCGGAATGTTGATAGGCCGGTCCAAGGCGACATCCCGTTTGTATTCCTTATCGAGTGTATCAAAATCATACTCGGCATGACCTGTCACAAACACGAAACGGTTGTCCCTGCTGCGGACGATGCTGACCCCTGCCTCTTCAGATGTCGCCAAGATTTCGAGCGCACTACAGGCTTCTATATCCTTTTTAAGCACATCCGTATGGCGGGAGTGCGGCATATAAAACTCATCATCAAATCCTCTGAGCAACATCGTTCTGCTGTCTGTGATCGTATGCTTGAACACACCGAACAGTTTCTCCTTCAGAGGATACTTTCCGATACCGTAGTGATGATACAACCCGGCCTGGGCACCCCAACAAATATGCATCGTCGAGAAAACATGGCTGGCGGACCATTCCATGATGGACACCAGTTCCGGCCAATACTCCACCTCTTCAAAAGCGAGGTTTTCGACTGGTGCACCCGTAATGATCATCCCGTCAAAGTATTGATCCTTGATATCGGAAAATGTCTTGTAGAAATAGTCCAAATATTCTTCCGACACATGTTTGGAATCATAGCTTTCCATCCGCAGCAAGGTCACTTCCACCTGCAGGGATGTATTTGAAAGCAAACGGATGAACTGCGTTTCCGTAGCCTGTTTTGTGGGCATCAGATTCACGATGATGATTTTTAACGGACGGATATCCTGCGTGACGGCCCTCAGCTCGTCCATAACGAAAATATTCTCTTTGGCCAACTCTTTGATGGCAGGCAAATCCTTCGATACTTTGATCGGCATGTTTTCCACTCCTTTTTCTTTCCATTAACCGGTTCATTCAACAGCTCTCTTATGCACAAAAAAGCCCCCCTCACCACAGTCTTGCGACCATGGGACGAAAGCTTCGCGTTACCACCCATTTTTATAAGGACTTCACAATCCTTACCTCAAAAAGTACGTAAAGTGATTGCGTGACCGCATACCCTTTAGATACTCTGCAGAATATCGCCTGCGTACGTAATCGAGCTGATTATTCACCCGATTAAAGGCTCCAAGACCATCTTCACTTTGTTCCGATACGCTCCCTTTCACCAAAACAGGAGCTCTCTTTACGTACTTCCCAAAGTTACTCTTCTTATCGTTGCCCGTTCTATTGTCAGATACGACTTACATTAATATAATTAAATTATCATCATTTCTTAATCTTGTCAATAGGTAAAACCGATCACAACTGATCCATTCCAACAAACACAAAAAATAGCGAGCCGGAACTACTTCCCCTAATTCCGACCCGCTACTCTCATCTATATTAAAAATAAGAGAGAACAGTGTTAAATTTCTGCCTTGATATCGGCATATTTTTCGCGTTTGCGATCGAACATAGCCACAACATAGGAGCAGCGTGGAACGATTTTTTTGCCTTCAGCCCGCATTTCTTCGACAAGACGATCCAGCAGCATCTCCGCAATCCCTTGCCCTCTCAATGAAGAATCAACATAAGTATGATTGGCTATGACCTTGTCTTCACCATACGGTGCATAAGTAATTTCAGCTATCATACGTTCGTTTTGATCGTGCAAAGTGAAGCCATTTTTGATCTTAACAAAATCTTCCATTTTGGTTTTAGAAAAATCTTCCATTCTTTATTTCCCTCACCTTCTGACAACTATCCTTAAACATAGTTTAGCACGGTTCCTCGATTTTATACACTAAATCGACTCACTCTTTCCAGCGCTGTGTTCAATTTGGAAAATTTTATTCTTTCCTACTATATCAAAAAAGGCTACCGACTTTTACGACGGTAGCCTTCTGATTATTTATATAAAAACATGCGCGGCAATGTCCTAGTCTCACAAAGGGAAACCCTTCACTACAATCGGCGCTAAGAAGCTTAACTTCTGTGTTCGAGATGGGAACAGGTGTGACCTTCTTGCCATCATCACCGCACATGGTGATTCTGATATATAAGTTTAATTTCAAAAAAAAAGCGCGGCAACGTCCTAGTCTCACAAAGGGAAACCCTTCACTACAATCGGCGCTAAGAAGCTTAACTTCTGTGTTCGAGATGGGAACAGGTG
>JASKKA010000035.1 GCA_030153215.1 Trichococcus sp. | reverse complement strand
CAGAACGAGCATCAAGAATTGATGGATCCGCAAAAACATATCGACCTGTTGGATCAGTTCGCGGGGAATGAATTAAAAGAAGTCAAAACGGCATACGACAACGCCCATTCCAAATATGTGGATATCCGCAAACAATTGATCCAACTGAAGACAGACGAGAAAGAAACAGTCCAAAGGATCGACTTGTTGACTTTCCAGATTCAGGAAATCGAGCAGGCGCAGTTGAAAGATCCTGCTGAGGATGAAAAACTGGAAGAAGAGCGGAATCTGCTCGTCAACTACCAAAAAATTATGCAGGCTTTGACGAGTGCGTACGATTCATTGCAGAACAGCGAAGAGAACGGCATCGATAAAATCGGTCTAGGGATGGCGGCGCTTGAAAAAGTGCAGGACATCAATCCTGTCTATCTGACAATCGCATCATCCGTCTCGGCAGCTTATTACCAACTGCAGGAATGCGCGGGTGACATCCTATCGGAAATCGAGCAATTGTCCTATGATGAAGGCCGCTTGAACGAAATCGAAAATCGGTTGGAATTGATCCGCCAGTTGAAGCGGAAATACGGAAACACAATCAGTGAAGTGCTTGGGCATTACGGGAAAATTTCCAAGGAACTGGACCTGATCGAAAACAGGGAAAGCTACCTTGAGAAATTGAACGTGGACTATAATAAGGCAAAAGAAGAGGTCGTGGTCATCGGCAAACAACTGAGTGCGATCCGGAGGGAAGCGGCAGCCGTTCTGGAAGAACAGATCCAAATGCAGTTGAAGGAACTGTACATGGATAAAGTGCACTTCAAGACTGTTTTCCATGATCTGCCCGGAAAGACCGCGATTACGGATAACGGTTTGGATCAAGTGGAATTCTATATCGCGACGAACGTCGGCGAACCTCTGAAAGCATTGGCTAAGGTGGCCAGCGGAGGCGAATTGTCGCGGATGATGCTGGCGATGAAAGCCATTTTCACAAAAACGCAAGGCATCACCAGCATCATCTTTGATGAAGTGGATACTGGGGTATCGGGTAGGGTAGCACAAGCGATAGCCAATAAAATACATTTAGTGGCAAGTTATTCACAGGTGCTCTGCATCACACATCTTCCACAAGTTGCGGCGATGGCAGATCAGCACCTCTACATAGAAAAAGAGATCATCGCCGATCGGACCAAGACACATGTCAAACCGCTATTCGGTGCTGAACGTATCAATGAAGTCGCACGCATGTTGGCTGGTACCGATATCACGGAACTTTCACTGGCTCACGCGAAAGAATTGCTGGAATTGGCCGATACTGAAAAAAACAAAGCTTAAAAGAAAAACTGCGTAGCAGAGCAGACCGGAAGGATTGAGAAGATTGGCACACACGAAAATCATCGCTCATAGGGGCAGTCGCGGCACCCGGCCAGAAAATACGCTGGAGGCTTTTCAGGAAGCTCTAAAAGTTGCAAGCGACGGCATAGAATTGGACGTCCATTTGAGCAAAGATGGTGAAGTCGTGGTCATCCATGACGAGACTGTGGATCGCACGACATCCGGAAAAGGTTATGTCAAAGACATGACACTGCACCAGTTGAAGGAATTGGATGCCGGCAGCTGGTTCGATCCGAAATACAGTGATGCCCGTATCCCGACACTTCAAGAAGTATTGTCCTTATTGGCGGACAACCATTTTACTGGCGTCCTTAACGTTGAATTGAAGACGGATGTGTTTCAGTACCCTGCAATCGAAGAAAAGGTACTTGCTTTGGCAGAGCCTTATCTTGCTCAGTTTTCGGTCATCTACTCCAGTTTCCATTATGAAACTTTGAAAAAAATCAAAGCGTTGCGCAAGGAATCGAACATTGCCCTGCTTTTCAGCAAGAAAGGGAAGCAACAGACGGATCTAGGTGAAGGAATTGCGGTGGAAGGCTGGCACCCGAAATTCTCCATTTTGCGCAGTTTGCCCCCTTTCGAACAATCAAAGATCCCCCTTCGCGTGTGGACGGTGAACCGGAAAGTCGAAATGCAAGTCTGCCTGCGCAAAAATGTCGATTCGATGATAACGGATTATCCGGAACGCGCACTGCAAATGAGAAAGGTGATTCAGGGTGTCTGAAAAAACAGAAAAAAAGTTAGAGAAAATCATGGTCATTGTCGGTCCGACAGCAGTCGGGAAAACGGCCCTGAGTATCAGCTTGGCAAAAAAATACAATGGCGAGATCATCAATGGCGATTCCATGCAAGTGTACACTGGCTTGGACATCGGGACGGCGAAAGTAACCGAGGAAGAGGCGGAAGGCATCCCGCATCATCTATTGGACATCATTTCGGTGGAGCAGGATTACACTGCTTCCGATTTCAAGAGGGACGCGAGACAGGCTATCGGGTCGATCCTGGCAAGAGGGAAGCTTCCGATTGTGGTCGGAGGATCGGGACTTTATATAGAAGGACTTTTGTTCGACATGCAGTTTGGTGGAGTTGCTGCCGAAGATCCCGGCTACCGGAAACAATTGGAAGCGGAACTGGAACGAACAGATGCCCTGCATATTTGGAAGCAATTGCAGGAGAAGGATCCCGGAGCCGCTGAACAGATCCATCCGAACAACAGCAGAAGGGTGATCCGCGCTTTGGAAGTGATCCACTTCAGCGGAAAACGATTCTCGGATCAGGTTGATCGGGAGTCAGATCCGTATTATGATGCGCTGCTGATAGGCCTCGACACCGAGCGCAGTATCCTTTACGACCGCATCAACCGTCGCGTGGATTTGATGGTTGCGGGTGGCTTGGTCGAGGAAGCAAAAGCGCTTTTTGACAGACAGCTGCCTGCCAAGACTCAGGCCACACGAGGCATCGGCTACAAAGAATGGTTCAGTTACTTCAATGATGAGGCTACATTTGAAGAAACTACAGAACTGCTGAAACAAAATTCAAGGCGTTATGCCAAACGGCAATTGACTTGGTTCCGGAACAGGATGAGCGGCATCCATTGGTTTGACTTGGTTCGGAATGAACACGGGATGAAGGAAATCGAAGATTTAGTCGAGTCGTTCTTAGCCTAAAAGACGAGAAAGAACGAAAAAAGAAAGTTGGAAATTCTATGGAAAATACGAGAGAAAAAGTTATTCTGGTGAACGTTCAGACGAATCAAACAGATGAAGCCTTCGAATATGAATTAAGGGAACTGGCTGAATTGACCGAAACCGCATTGGGTGAAGTGGTCGGAGTATTGACCCAAAAACGGGAGCGTAAAGATTCGCGGACCGTCATCGGTAAAGGGAAAGTGGAAGAGCTGGTGAACTTGTGTGCAGAACTTGAGGCGGATACCGTCATTTTCCAGCAAGAGCTCTCTTCTAAGCAGGTTCGCAATATCCAGGAGACAGTAGACTGCAAAGTCATCGATCGCGTCCAGCTGATATTGGACATCTTTGCGATGCGCGCCCGCAGTAAAGAAGGAAAACTTCAGGTAGCCTTAGCGCAGTTGAGTTATCTGTTGCCACGTTTGATGGGTCAAGGCGTCAATTTATCCCGTTTGGGCGGAGGGATCGGGACAAGAGGACCAGGTGAGACGAAACTCGAGACCGATCGCAGACACATCCACAGTCAGATGCAGGAAATCAAGAAGACCTTGGAAGAAACCGAGCTGCATCGTCAAAGGGCGAGAGAAAAACGCCATGCCAGCGAAGTATTCCAAATCGGTTTGATCGGTTACACGAATGCAGGCAAATCGACGATCATCAATAGGTTGACCGATGCTGCAACATTGGAAGAGGATAAGCTTTTCGCGACACTGGATCCATTGACAAGAAAGCTGACGTTGCCGAATCAATTCCAGGCCACCATCACTGATACCGTAGGTTTTATCCAGGATCTGCCCACCCAATTGATCCATGCGTTCCATTCCACATTGGAAGAGAGCCGCAACATGGATGTGTTTCTGCATGTGGTGGATGCTTCGACGTCCTTCATCGATCAGCATGAGAAAACCGTTTTGGCGCTGCTGAAGGATTTGGATATGGATAAGACACCGTTGTTGACAATCTACAACAAGCGCGATCTTGCCGGTCCGGATTTCCAGCCTAGACTGTTCCCGAATATCGTTATTTCCGCAATTGATGATGGGGACATCAACCGATTGAAAGACTTCATCTGGGATGAAATCGCCAAAATGCTGGTTCCTTACACAAAAGATATCGATGCAAGCGGCCCTGAAGCCCGGACGATGAATAAAATGCAGCAAGAGACTTTTGTGGAATCCATCGAATATATCGAAGAAACCAACGCATACCGCTTAAGAGGGTACGCTAAAAGCAATTCCAAGTGGTTAGGAGACAAAACGACAGATGCAACTGAAGAATAAAGAAGAAATGCTGACGGAATTAGTCGGAAAAGTGGACAACAAAATCCAGCCCGTTTTCAAAGAGATTCAGGAGAAGGCGCTATTGAATCAGGGGAAGGTGCTGGAGGCTTTCCGAAAGCACCGCGTCAGCGATTACCATTTTAACCCGAGTACAGGCTATGGCTATGACGATGACGGCCGCGATACGCTGGAGAAAGTCTATGCTGAAGTTTTTCAGGCAGAAGCCGCTTTGGTCAGGCCACAAATCATTTCCGGTACCCACGCTATTTCAACTGCGCTTTTTGGAGTTCTGCGGCCCGGGGATGAATTGATCTACGTAACCGGAACGCCATACGATACGCTCTTGGATATTGTTGGTCTGACCGGGAACGGAATCGGCTCGCTGAAGGAGTATAATATCGCTTATCAGCATATCGATCTGTGTGTGGACGGTAAAGTGGATATCAAGGCGGTCCTGGGAAAAGTCAGCCCAAAAACAAAAATGATCGCGATCCAACGCTCCCGCGGCTATGCGGCCAGACCATCCTTTACGATAAACGAAATAAAAGAGATGATTGCGGCGATCCGACCACATGTGGGACCAGAAACCGTCTTTTTTGTCGACAATTGTTATGGGGAATTTGTCGAAACGCTGGAGCCTATCGAAGTCGGAGCCGACCTGATTGCCGGTTCCCTCATCAAAAATCCGGGCGGCGGCATCGTGAAGATGGGCGGTTATATCGCGGGCCGCGAAGATTTGATCGAACGCTGTGCGTACCGTCTGACGACTCCAGGTATCGGCAGGGAAGCGGGAGCCTCGCTCTACAGTCTTTTAGAGATGTACCAAGGTTTGTTTTTGGCGCCCCATGTTGTCGGTGAAGCAGTTAAGGGCGCAGTCTTTACTGCGGGACTCCTGGAAGAGTGCGGGGTATCTTCCACCCCTGCTTGGGACAGCCCGCGCACCGACCTGATCCAGATGGTCGCATTGCCGAGCAAGGAAGCGATGATCGCTTTCGCTCAGACAATCCAGAAGTATTCCCCGGTGAACGCTGCGGCCAAGCCGATTCCGGCCTACATGCCCGGTTACGAAGATGATGTCATTATGGCTGCCGGAACCTTCATTCAGGGCGCAAGCTTGGAATTGACGGCAGATGGCCCGATCCGACCGCCTTACCTGCTTTACGTCCAGGGTGGACTGACCTATGAACACGTCAAATTGGCTGTTACGGCAGCGGTGAAGGATACGTTTTTCGCATAATGAATTGTGAGTTCGGGCTGGATCAAAAGGATACCCAGCCCGAAAATCACTCATTTTGGAAATGAGGAACTTAAAAGCAGCAAGAAGCAAAACCTTAAAACCTTCCCGCGAAATAGTATTGACTTTGAATTGATAATCGCCTATACTGTTAAATGTTGTGAGTCATTGCAGATGGCTCGAAATTTTGTCTCAATAGCTCAGCCGGATAGAGCATTCGCCTTCTAAGCGAACGGTCGGGAGTTCGAATCTCTCTTGAGACGTCCTATCTGTATTCGGAATCATAAGTCCAGGACAGAGAAGCGGTTGCATCCGTAATGAAACGGATGTGACGTTTTTTTTCGCCAGAATAGCTTTATGATCGTATGGAGATTGATAAAATCGTCATAATTGTCTCTTTATTGTGATGGTGAAATTTTATTTCTGAAAATAGTAAAAATCATGGTGACAATTTAAGTGAGTTGCTGTATAATTATTACTTGTGACACAGGTTTGAAAAGTTTCAAATTTGTTTTCTAAAGCTTCATTTTGTCTCAATAGCTCAGCCGGATAGAGCATTCGCCTTCTAAGCGAACGGTCGGGAGTTCGAATCTCTCTTGAGACGTATTAAAACAGAGAAAAGCCCGCAGAATGGATCGGTTCCATTCTGCGGGCTTTTTCTCTGACGACGTTTTCTAATTTTCGTGGGATCAATCCAGATATTCAAAAACGTTTTTTTTCATTTCGTCGAAAACAACCTCATGCGAATCGCTGTTTTCAATTTTTTTTAATGGGAAATTGGTGCGATAAACGCTTTGATCTGGGAACTGTTCCAAATAGATGACAAAATTTTTGGGATAAAAGCTTACCATTTTCGTGAATACATGATCCTGCTCGATGATGACCGTCTTCACCTCGGACATGCTCTTTACCCAGTAAGTATCCACATTGAAATATTCACCTGGATGAACCGTGTATTCGTATTTCAGTATTGTAATAAGATCATTCAACATCATAAATCCCTCCTGAGCAATATGTTAAAATCTTCACATCTTCATTATACCTCATAGCGAGCAGATAATTAATACATATTTAGAATGAAATTGCGGGTGCCTGCCCATAATCTGAAAGATATATTCTGATGTTAAAGGCAATAATTGGAAGTTTAGGCTAAATTGCAGAAAGTGTGGTATACTACTACTTGTAAGTCTGTTGTAGTTCCTGGTTCTTAAAAGTGAGGCGATAATGGAAATGGTACGAAATATTACTGACGAAACGAAAACCATGATTGAGAGCGAATTACGCAAGGGTACGAGCAACTCACGTATTGCGAATCTGCTTGGCGTGTCGTATGAGCAGGCTTTAGAGGTCGTCGATGCCATCAAGGAATCTATACGGCCTGAAATCGGTGATGAAATAAAATTTACATTCCGCAAGCAGGAAATGGTAGGGGTAATCCGGAAATTATTGACAAATAGCGCCGTCGTAGAAATTTATTGGGACTTATCCTCGGGCACAATGAAGGACATCTGTGAGGATAAAACAATCGTGAATTTCAAAGACATAGAAGAATTTGTTAAAGTTGACTAATACATATTTGAAAAGAAGCGGCGCGCATCGTCGCTTCTTTTTGTTGCAGCTTGCTGTATCATTCGTATTTGTAATCCTGTAAGTTGACGCAACGATTTTAATCGGTAAATAATCGATGAATCTTGAAACACCCGAAGATATCAGAGAAAATTATTATCGAAATGCTTGACAGGCTGTATAAAATTTTATATAGTTTGAAAGTCGAAAGGTTTGAACATCAAACTATTTTGACCTTCAAGCGAAAGTGGTTTGATTGGGCATCGAAAGGAGGAGTGAAGTCTTTGGATCATTCCATAGATAAAATTAACTCATATCTCGTAGCTGTCTTCAATGAAGTGTTGGATATCGAGGAAGATGCATTGCGTGTCAGTACATTTTCTGATTTGTCCATAAAAGAAATGCATACAGTCGAGGCAATCGGCATGTATCAAGAACATACAACTTCTGAAGTAGCAAAAAAATTGAACATAACTGCGGGAACTTTGACGGTGGCCATAAACACTCTTGTAAAAAAAGGGTATGTCGAACGCATTCGGATGGAGAAGGACCGCAGAGTAGTAAAATTAGGATTAACCAAAAAAGGACGCTTACTGTATCGTCTTCATGATAAGTTCCATAGAGAGATGGTTAAGAATACCATTCGCGACATGGAAGATCAGGAAGTGAAAGTTTTGCTGAAAGGCCTAAACAATCTTCACGGTTTCTTATTTGGGTTAGTTCAAAATATCAAGGAACAGGGTTGATGGAATTGGGTTCAAAAATTAGCGCAACAGGTCACTACCTTCCTGAACAGGTCATCACAAACGATGATCTGTCTAAAATCATGGACACGAGTGATGAGTGGATCAGCAAAAGGACAGGCATCCGCAGCCGACATATCTCTAAGGATGAAAATACTTCCGATCTGTCAAGCAAAGCGGCCCTCAAAATTTTGCAAAACGGCAACATCACTGCAGATCAACTGGACTTCATTATAGTAGCAACAATGACTCCGGATGCCCTTAGCCCATCAACTGCTTGCTTAGTGCAAGAAAAGATAGGTGCAGTAAATGCTTTCTGTTTCGATATCAATGCAGCTTGTTCCGGCTTTGTTTACGCATTGTCGACTGGTCTCCATATGATGCAGAGCGGTCTCTATCAATATGGCATGATCATCGGTGCTGAGACAATGTCAAAAGTCGTCAATTGGGAAGACCGTTCTACGGCTGTCCTGTTTGGGGATGGCGCAGGCGGTGTGTTGTTGGAACGAACGGAAGACGATTGTTTCGTTGCAGAAGCGATCCATTCCGACGGTGGACGCCATATGGCATTAGTGGCGAACACAATGAAAGTGGAAAATCCGTATGGAGACTCCTCTCAGGAGGAACAGGCTTTCCTTACGATGGATGGCAGAGCCATCTTTGATTTTGCAATCCGCAGTGTGCCTAGCGTCATACGTGAAGTGATGGAAAAAGGGAATCTTGCGGACGGTGATCTGAAGAAGATTTTGGCTCATCAAGCGAATGTGCGTTTATTGGAGGCAATCAGCAAAAAAGTGAAAATGCCATTTTCATTGTTTGCCACAAACATTGCGGAAACGGGCAACACCTCAGCAGCAAGCATCCCGATCTTGTTGGATCAGCTTGTTCAAACCAAAGAAATTCAACTCGGCACCAAAGATAAGGTGCTGATGACAGGATTTGGTGGCGGCCTCACTTGGGGAGCCATCGTAGTATCATTAAACTAAAAAAAAGGTAAATTGTAAAATGAAATGCATAAGGAAATAAACGAAAAAATCATGTAGATACGATATACTTGTTAGCAACCAAACCAAAAGTATAAGGGGTATCT
>JASKKA010000034.1 GCA_030153215.1 Trichococcus sp. | reverse complement strand
ACGAAGGCGTACATTTTGATCAACCCGGCATCATCCTTCAAGGACAATTGATAGACCGGCTTATTTTCCATGTTGAACAAAAGCGGGAAAGTACTGATGTAGCCTTTTTCCTGCACGGATCCCTGGGCGCTTTCCATAGCGCTCCATTCTGTGGCAGTGCTGATGTTGTAGCGTTTCGATTCCTTGGTCCTCGAATTGACGAGCACAAAACCGATGTTGGACTCATCCGCCGCTACGGAAGTCAAGCCGGTATACAGATACAGATCGTCATTCAACACGATGTAGTTGTAGCCTTGTGCATTCTGGATGACGCCCTTCTTGCTGATGACGCTGTTCAGGTAGCCGCCTTGGTATTGCCCGTTGTAATTGATCTGCGTCATCACCATATTCGCCGGGAACACGCGGTCTACCCAATCAGGCACATCGACAACACTGTAACGCGAAATTTCACCCGTTGAAGCATCCACAACGAAAACACCAACGACTTCCTTGGGCCCCATGAAGCTGAATTTCTTTTCAACGATGGGCGCGATGTAGTAAGGATTGCCCTCTTCATCCAATTCAAAGACCGGATTTTCGAACATCACGGTCGGATAGTTGAAAAAGATGTGCCGTGTGATATCATCCCCGAAAAAGCCGGAATGGGAGTAATGGATGTTCTTCTCAAGCTCCACCAATTCAGCATCCCCCGTCACCATATCGACAGTCACATAATGCGGAATCCCGTCAGATCGGTTGTTCAACCAACGGAAAAAACTGACATATTCCAATGGCGAGACACGGACCGAGTCGCCTTTATAAGCAATCTGCGTATATTCCGTGCTGACATCAAATTGCGAAACCAAATTGAGGACTTCGCCGAGTTTGCGGCTGCCCAAACGCTCCGCCATATCGCGGTCGATCGTCGGTATCTGCGCAGGGTCCGTGATAGTCAGGTCCTCCTCGAAATTGCCTTCCGTATGCGTAATCAAGCTAGCATAATCCTTGGCCCTGAAAATTTGGGAACCAACGAGCATCCCCCCGATAACGAAAACGATACTGATCCCGATAATGGCTCCGGTAACTTTGTTGACCTTATCTGCTTTCGTCCGATCCAAAATGTTCATCAATCCCGCACTCGCAACCAAATACAAAAACATATTCGTCCAAAACTCCGGCGACTGGATCGACACCGGGGTCAACGCCGAATACCAATATCCTAAAAGAACGACTGCCGGTAGGCCATAGGCAATCGCCACACTTTTCCAATTTTTCACAACTCTACACCCTCTCTTTTCCTTCAATCATCCTTTTTCGATCACGTAAGGATTTGTTGCTGTTATTATACCATTTTTTTGAGTTATATTTCGATTTTCAATATATGGAATTGTTTGACCCTCCTGACAGCTTTGGATTCTCGATGAAGGTTGTACCTGAATGTGCGTTCACCCAAAAACCCACAAAAAAACCGAAGCAGCGCATCTCGGCTGCTTCGGTTTCATTAATGAATATCAGTAGATAGCTGTGTCGCCTGACAAGAAACGGTCCACTTCGCCTGCGGCTAGTTTTCCTTCTTGCAGTGCCCACACGACCAAGCTTTGTCCACGACGCATGTCGCCGCATGTAAAGACTTTGTCCACGTTTGTTCTGTAGTCGCCCTCTGTTGCTTGGATATTGCTGCGCAGATCGCGTTTCAAGGCCAATTCATCCGGAATCGTATCTTCAGGACCGGTGAATCCCATAGCCAACAATACTAGGTCCGCTTTCCAGACTTTTTCGGTTCCTTCAACAGGAACAGGATTCATTCTGCCCAACGCATCACGTTTCCATTCGATCTGTACAGTATGGACAGCCGTCACTTCGCCTGCCTCATTCTTTTCGACTTTCGTCGTGTTGATCTCATAGTTACGCGGATCGGAACCCGTCAAGTAGATCGCTTCTTCTTGGCCGTAGTCCGTTTTCAGCTTTTTAGGCCATTCCGGCCATGGATTCGTGTTTGTGTCACGTTTGTCCGGAGCTTGCGGCATGATTTCGAATTGATGCACACTCTTCGCGCCATGACGGATGGATGTACCGACACAGTCGGTACCGGTATCCCCGCCACCGATAACGATGACATGTTTGTCTTTGGCAGAAATTTTGCTTTCCTGTGTTTCCCCTGCAAGGATATTTTGTGTGTTTGCAGTCAGGAAGTCCATGGCCATGTGCACACCTTTCGCGTCATTGCCTTCGACATTTATGCCGCGGGCGCGGGTTGCGCCTCCGCAAAGAACGACTGCATCGTACGTGTCAACCAATTCCTGCGCGCTGATGTCTTTGCCGACTTCTGTGTTGCAGACAAATGCCACGCCAGCTTCTTCCAGGATGTCCAGTCTTCTTTGGATGATATCCTTGTCCAATTTCATGTTCGGGATACCGTACATCAACAATCCGCCTGGACGGTCGCTTCTTTCGAAGACAGTGACCGCATGGCCGACTGAAGTCAGATAATGCGCAGTCGCAAGACCAGCAGGACCGGAGCCGACTACCGCAACCCGTTTGCCGGTAGCCGGAGCCTTAGCCGGTTTGACCCAACCGTTCTGGAAAGCATGTTCGATGATTTCGTATTCGATGCTGCTGATCGTAACGGGTTCATCGATATGTCCCAATGTACAAGAACCTTCACAAGGAGCAGGACAGACACGTCCTGTAAATTCCGGAAACGGATTGGTCAAAGATAAACGTTCGTAAGCTTCTTTCCATTGCCCGCGGTACACCATGTCATTCCACTCGGGGATGAGATTGTGCAGAGGGCAACCGGACGCCCCGTTCGGCAGCATGATGCCTGCCGAACAGAAGGGAATGCCACAGCTCATACAACGGGCAGCCTGGGTCCGAATTTTTTCATCTGATGTTTCTTCACGCATCTCGCCCCAATTTTTGATGCGGACTTCCGGAGAAATCTTTTCGTAATTGGAACGGCTGTATTCCTTAAATCCAGTAATTTTTCCCATCTTATCCCTCCTCCTTAGTTTGTCACAACTGGTTTGTAGCGCTCATCAAAGGCATAACGCATTGCGTCTTCACCGGTGATGCCCATTTGGTTCGCTATTTCGATGTTTTCCAGGATGAACTTGTAGTCATTGGAGATGACCTTAGTGAAGCGGGATTTCATTTGATCCCAGTTAGCCAAAATGCTTTGTGCTTTTGGACTGCCCGTGAAGATCATATGCTCCTGCAGCATGCGTTTGATTGTGTCATACTCTGTGTCGTTCAGAGCTGTCGTTGCGCTGACCATTTCCATGTTCAGGTTGTTTTCATCAAAATCAAGGATATACGCTACCCCACCTGACATACCGGCAGCAAAGTTGCGTCCGGTTTTACCGATGATCAGAACCGTTCCACCTGTCATGTACTCACAACCATGGTCGCCGATTCCTTCGACAACTGTATCCACGCCACTGTTACGGACGCAGAAACGCTCTCCGGCGATTCCGTTGATGTATGCTTTACCACTGGTTGCGCCATAGAAAGCGACGTTACCGGTGATGATGTTTTCTTCAGGTGCGAATGTAGCCTCATTCGGTACGCGTACGATGATTTTACCACCGGACAAGCCTTTACCAATGTAGTCATTCGAATCGCCTTCCAGCGTCAATGTCATCCCTTTCGGAATGAATGCGCCGAAGCTTTGCCCTGCCGAGCCCACGAAGGTCAATTGGATCGTATCTTCAGGCAAGCCTTCAGCACCATATTTTTTCGATATTTCGCTGCCGATGATGGTTCCGACAACGCGGTCGATGTTTTGGATAGCTGATTTCGCTACGATGCGTTTCTTCGATTCGATTGCAGGTTTCACGATTCTCAACAGTCGACGCATATCCAATGTTTTCTCCAACTCATGGTCTTGCTCCGTCATGTTGTATCTGCCGACGTTCGGTGCAGCATATGGTTGGTATAATACGCTGGACAGATCGACTGTCTTCGCTTTCCAATGCTTCACATTTTCTTTCATCTTCAGCTTGTCGCTGCGTCCGACCATTTCATTGATCGTGCGGAAGCCTAATTTTGCCATGATTTCACGCAATTCTTCGGCAACGAACATCATGAAGTTCACGACGTATTCAGGTTTGCCTTGGAAGTTTTTGCGCAATGTTTCATCCTGCGTTGCGATACCTACTGGACATGTATTCAGGTGGCAGACACGCATCATGATACAGCCAATAGCGACTAGCGGTGTTGTCGCAAAACCGAATTCTTCAGCACCCAACATACAGGCGATGGCAACATCGCGACCAGTCAATAATTTTCCGTCTGTTTCGACGCGGACACGATCACGCAACTTGTTCAAGACCAAAGTTTGGTGCGCTTCAGCCAATCCCAGTTCCCACGGCAAGCCGGTATTGCGGATGCTGGTTCTTGGTGCTGCACCTGTACCGCCGTCATAACCGCTGATCAGGATCGTATCGGCATTTGCTTTCGCAACACCTGCCGCAATCGTACCGACGCCGGCTTCTGAAACCAACTTCACGTTGATGCGCGCATCACGGTTGGCATTTTTCAAATCGAAGATCAATTCTTTCAAGTCTTCGATGGAGTAGATATCATGATGTGGAGGCGGTGAAATCAAGCCTACACCCGCGATGGAACCACGTGTTTTGGCGATTTCAGGGTACACTTTCGGTCCTGGCAATTGTCCGCCTTCACCCGGTTTTGCACCTTGGGCCATCTTGATTTGGATTTCCTTCGCGTTCACCAAGTAGTGGCTCGTTACGCCGAAACGTCCGGAAGCGACTTGTTTGATGGCACTATTGCGGGAATCTCCGTTTTCATCCAATTCGAAACGGCGCGGATCTTCTCCACCCTCACCGGAGTTGCTCATACCGCCGAGACGGTTCATTGCGATGGCTAAGGTTTGGTGCGCTTCGATACTGATCGAACCGTAAGACATCGCTCCGGTCTTGAAGCGTTTCACGATGCTTTCAGCCGATTCGACTTCTTCGATCGGAATCGCATCCTGTGCGTTTGGCTTGAATTGCATCAATTGGCGCAGTGTGTATGCGTTCGTGTCCGCATTGATTTCGCGGGAGAACTCTTTGTATTGCTCATAATCCCCTTGACGAGTCGCTTGCTGCAGACGGTAGATCGTGCTCGGATTGTACAGGTGTTCTTCACCCATTGCCGAGTATTGGAAATGACCGCCCACTCCCAGCGTTTCGCTGTAAGGAGCAGTAGCTTTATAGGCACTGTCATGACGCATCTTGTTTTCTGTAGCGATTTCCTGCAGGCCGATCCCTTCGATGCGGGTAGGCGTGCCGGTGAAGTATTTAGCGACAACCTCGCTGTTTACCCCCAGCGCTTCAAAAATTTGTGCACCGTGATAACTGCGCATTGTTGAAATACCCATCTTGGTCAATACTTTGGACATGCCGTGCACAGCCGCGTGGATATAGTTCGCTTCCGCTGCCTCAGCATCCAGTCCGTCCAGCAGATCTTCTTCAGCCAAATCGCGGATAGTCGCATAAGTCAAGTACGGATTGACCGCGTTACAGCCATATCCAACCAAGGTACAGAAGTGATGCACTTCTCTTGGTTCGCCGGATTCCAGCACAAGGCCGACGTTCGTGCGTGTTTCTTCGCGGATCAGATGATGGTGCAGACCGGAAACAGCCAATAGAGCCGGAATGGCTGCCCATTCAACATTCACGCCACGGTCTGAAAGGACCAAGATGTTCGCGCCGGAAGCAATGGCTTTGTCAGCTTCACGGAAAAGGCGTTCCAAAGCTTTTTCCATCCCTTTTGCATCTTCTTCGACGCGGTATAACAGGGAAAGCGTGACCGTTTTGAATTTATCGTCCTGCAGTGCTTTGATTTTCGCCAGTTCGGAATCAGTCAAAATCGGGCTGTCCAAGTAGATGGCATGCGTATCCGCATTATCCGGATCCAACAGGTTCCCGCAATTTCCGACAAGCATCGTATCAGAAGTGACGATTTCTTCACGGATCCCATCAATCGGAGGGTTCGTGACTTGCGCAAATAATTGTTTGAAGTACAGATACAGCATCTGCGGTTTGTCCGATAGGACTGCCAACGGAGAATCGATCCCCATCGCGCCAACAGAATCAGTGCCTGTAACGGCCATCGGTTTGATCAACAATTGGATGTCCTCGAACGTATAGCCGAAAGCTTTCTGTTGCGGCATCAATTCTTCAGCAGCAACTGTCGCGGTAGTTGGAGCAGGTGCAAGGTCTTTCATTTTGGAAATGTGCTTCTCCGCCCATTCGCCGTAAGGTTGTTTGGCAGCAACCGTTTCTTTGATTTCTTCATCCGAAATGATCCGTTTTTGTTTCGTATCGATCAGGAGCATCTTGCCTGGCTCCAGACGGCCTTTGTAGGCTACATCTTCCGGATTAACATTTACGACCCCTACTTCAGATGATAGGATTACGCGATCATCTTTCGTCACATAGTAACGGGAAGGGCGCAAACCGTTTCTGTCCAGGACCGCTCCGACGATTTCGCCATCCGTGAAGCCCATTGCTGCAGGGCCATCCCATGGTTCCATCAGGAAGTTGTTGAAGTTATAGAAATCTTTTTTGGATTTCGACATTGTTTTGTTCTTTTCCCAAGGCTCAGGAACCATCATCATGACGGCTTCCGGCAATGAGCGCCCGTTCAGATACAAGAATTCCAGATTGTTGTCGAATTGGGAAGAGTCGCTCCCTGTTTCGTCGACGATCGGATAGATTTTTTCGCTGGCATCCAACAGATCCTGGGACATGCTGCCTTGACGAGCGCGCATCCAGTTGATGTTGCCGCGGATCGTGTTGATTTCGCCATTGTGGATCAAGTAACGGTTTGGATGAGCTCTTTCCCAGCTTGGGAATGTATTCGTACTGAAACGGGAATGGACCATCGCCAAAGCGGATGTGAAGTCCAAATCCGTCAAATCAAGATAGAAGCTGCGCAGTTGTTCCGCAGTCAACATTCCTTTGTAGACGATGGTTTTTGAAGAGAAGCTGGCAAAATAGAATGAGCCACCTCGTTTTTCACTCATTGGAACAATTTGTTTCTCGGATAATTTACGGATGACGAACAATTTGCGCTCGAAATCCATTTCACTCATATCAGGATTTCCTTTACCGACAAATACTTGGATGAAACGCGGGATAGCTGCTTTTGCAGTCACACCGATTTCGGAACTGTCGATTGGAACCTCACGCCAACCCAATACCTTTTGACCTTCGGAAGTGATGATCTCTTCCACCATTCGCATCTGTTCGTGACGTAGATCCTCATATTTGTGGGCAAAGAGCATCCCTACTCCATAATCGCCTTTTTTAGGCAAATGGATTCCCAGGACGTCACACTCCCTGCTGAAAAAATGATGCGGAATCTGCACCATGATACCCGCTCCGTCACCTGTTTTGGCATCAGCGCCGGAAGCACCCCTATGCTCCATATTTTCTAATAAATCCAACGCATCAGAGACTAATTTATAAGAGCCATTCCCATTGATGTCAACGACAAATCCCATACCGCATGCATCATGCTCGTAGGCGGGATCATACATTCCTTGCTTTTGTGGAGGAGTGTAACTATTCATTTCGGCGTCCCTACTTTCTATTTTGTTATTCTGATATTATAATCAAACTCTCATTTAATTACAATCCATTTTCATTCATTTTTTCACAATTAGTTGCATATTTTTTTTGATAGTAACAATATTAACTTCTGGAAAAACATTCGCTATAACAGGATTTCACAATGATTGGGATATAAAAAGTTTGTGATACATTTCCTGACATGCTCGTGTTAGAACACGGTAATTTCATTACATTTTAATGTAAATATTTTCAGCAAAGAATTTTAAACAAAAAAAACCTTGGCAAGGAGCCAAGGTCGGGTAATTGATTTCGTTCTATTTAGTAAGTGTCAAAAGCATTTCTCTGACAGTCTTGCAGGCCATGGCAGTCGAAGCGCCTGATGGATCATATTGTGGAGAAAGTTCCACGACGTCGGCTGCAACAATTTGGTTCAGGTTCTGAAGTGCAGCGATACCCGTCAACAATTCCTTGTAAGTGATGCCGCCTGGCTCAGGTGTGCCGGTTCCAGGGAAAGTTCCCGGGTCCAATACGTCCAGATCGATCGTCACATAAACGGGAACATCCTGCAATTGCTGCACAATCTGCGGCAACGTATCAATGGTGAATTTTTCCATATAGGTGTGCTCTTTTGCCCATTCGAATTCTTCCTTCAAGCCGGACCGGATACCGAATTGGAAAATGCGGCCGTCTCCCAGGAAATCGAAGCAACGGCGGATGACCGAAGCATGCGACAACGGTTCGCCCATGTAGTCTTCACGCAGATCTGTGTGGGCATCGATATGGATCACATGCAAATCCGGATATTTTTCATAGGCAGCTTCGATGGTAGGCAGGCTCACGAGATGCTCTCCGCCGACCATCAGGAACTTCTTGCCGCTGTCCAAAACTTCTTTTGTGTAAGTTGCGATATCGCTCAAAACGCGTTCTGTGTTGCCGAAAGGCAGATCCAGATCTCCGCCATCATGGATGGCTTCTTCTTCAAGGTCGCGATCCAAATAAGGGGAATAACTTTCCAAGCCGAATGAATCTTGTCGGATCGCCTGCATCGCAAAGCGCGTGCCTGGTCGGAAGCTGGTCGTTCCATCGAACGGGATTCCGAATAATACGGTGGATGCTTCTTCAAAGGAAGTTTCGCAGCCGATAAAAGTCTGGATGTTCATGTTATTTTTCACTTTCTGCCGTCCTCCAACTGTATGCTATTTGATGAGTGTTTCGGTTGCTTAATCTTTCAGGACTTTGATCTGATGAGGCATTTTTTCCTCAGTCAAGACGTTGCCTAATGTTTCATTGTAGTAGTGGTAGTGTTGCACGACCGCTTCAGAAATCACTTCACCAGGGATAATCAACGGAATTCCTGGCGGGTAGATCATGATCGAGTCGGCACTGATGCGGCCGATTGCGTCGTCGATGCTGACCACTTCATTGTCCGCGTAGAATGCGTCGCGCGGGCTGCAGGCCAATTCGTTGATGCTGCAAGTCATCACGTGCGCATCGAAATGTTGGCTGGCTTTTTTGTAGCGTCTGCGGATATCCATCAACGCGTCGACTAGTCTGCCGATCGATTCGCGTGTGTCGGCTGTACTGATGACCGCCATCACAACGTATCCTTCAGCGAGCTCCAGTTGGATGCCGTATTCTTCCTTCATGATTGTGTAGACTTCGAAACCGGTCAGGCCGATGTCGTTGACACGGATCACCATTTTGGTCCAGTCATAAGTCTGGTCGAATTTATCTTTGATGTAGTCGGCTTTCAACACTTCATAGTCGCCGAATGCTTCTATCGCTTCAATCGCTTCGCTGACGATTGGGCGCAGTTTTTTGTAACGGTCTTTGCCGTACATCGCTAATTCACTGCGTGCGGCATCAATGGAGCTCATCAACAGGTAATTTGCGCTGGTCGATTGCAGCATGTTCAGCACTTTTTGTAATTTTGTTGCGGAAATGCGGTCCCCTTGCATCACCATCAAGGAGCTCTGCGTCAAGGATCCGCCGGTTTTATGCATGGAATACGTCACCGCATCGGCTCCGGCTTTCATCGGATCCTTCATTTTCCCGGGCATGAACGGCAAATGCGCGCCATGCGCACTGTCGACGATGACAACAACACCGCGTTCATGCGCGATTTCACAGATCGTTTCCAGATCGTTCAATGATCCGAAATAAGTCGGATAAGTGACCAGGAGGGCTTTCGCCTTGGGATTTTCATCCAGGCCTTTGATGATGCGTTCCACGGAAATACCATGGGATATCCCGAAGGCCAGATCCATTTCAGGCTGGATAAAAATCGGCTTTGCGCCGCTCAGGATCAACCCGTTCATCACTGATTTATGGCAGTTGCGAGGAACCAAGATCGTATCGTTTGGCCCCACCACGCTCATAATCATCGCTTGAATGCCAACAGTCGTACCATTCACCAAGAAATAAGCCTGATCAGCATTGTATGCTTTTGCTGCTAATTCCTGTGCTTCTTTTATGACAGATTGCGGATGGCTCAACAAGTCCAATTCTTTCATGGAGTTGACATCCATCTGCATCGTCATATCACCGACCGCCATTTTGAATGGCGTCATCTGCGCACCCATTTTATGTCCAGGGACATCGAAAGGTGTAACGTCCTGTTTCGCATATTTAACAAGCGCTTCGAAAAGCGGCATTTTGATATGTGTAATATTTTTTGGTTTAACGTTAGAAATTTGGTAAGTAATTTTGTCGGAATGACCTTCCAAATAAGTGTCTGAATTGAATAAAACCTTTTCAGCCAAATAGATTTCCCCCTTTGATATAAAAAATGGGCATAAAAAAAGCTCTCCAACCAAAGGAAAGCTTCGATATCTATCAGCTGCTTTTCCTCTTATTGCTCATAGGACTTGGATAATCCTACGCTCAGGTTGGGCACCCAATATCAATCTGCACTGCAAAATAATTAGATTGATTGGTTTGCCACCGTATCTTCGACCCCTCGTCTCAACGACAAAGAAAAAACACAACCCGTCAGGATTGTGTTTCTTCAGACCGTTTTTTAAGCTTTCGCTTGATTTTTCACCATTTCGAATTCCTCTTCCATCGCTGCGGACGGTTTTTCCCCGATTAAGGAGAAAAGCACGATCGCCACGCAAGAAAGGATGAATGCCGGCAACAGTTCGTAGATGCCGAACACGCCACCCAGCGGTTTGACCAGCAGTTTCCAGATGAAAACAGCGATTCCGCCTGTCAACATACCGGCGATGGCGCCTTGACGCGTCGTTTTTTTCCAGAACAAGGAGAACAGCATCAACGGTCCAAAAGTCGCACCGAAGCCCGCCCAAGCGAAGGATACGATCGTGAAGATGACGGAGTTCTCATCCAAAGCGATGATGATTCCGACGATCGCCAAAACGATCAAGATCATCCGTGTCATCGCCATGATTTGCTGATCGGAAGCGTCCTTGCGCAGAACGCCTTTGTAGATGTTTTTCGAAAAAGCACTTGCGGCAATCAGCAAGTACGAATCAGCGGAACTGATCGTCGCCGCCAAAATGCCCGACATGACAATTCCAGCCAATAGCGGCGGGAACAACAAAGTCGCCATCTCGATGAAAATCGTTTCCGAAGTGGAAGCCGTCGTCAAAGCCATCGGAAACATCGCGCGCCCGATCAGACCGATCAAAACGGAAGCGCTCAGCGAAAGTGTCGTCCAAGTGATGCCGATTCGGCGTGATTGCTTAATTTCGTCAGCCGAACGGATCGCCATAAAGCGCAACAGCACTTGCGGCATCCCAAAATAACCGAGCCCCCATGCCATGCTAGAAGCAATGGTGATCAATCCGTAATTGCCTGCAGGTCCAAAGGCAGCCGTCGCCCCATCCGCCTGTTGCACACCATCAACCAATTTAGGTGTTGCGATACCGAAGAAATCCAAAAAGCCAGGAATGCCCTTCAGGTTATCGATGACCGCTCCAGGACCACCGGCATGCACAACGCCTCCGACCAAAACAACTGCTAAAGCCGCGATCATGATGATGCCCTGCATAAAGTCGGAGACACTCTCCGCCAAAAATCCGCCGATGAACGTGTAGAACACGACGAACACCGCTCCGGCAATCATCACCGGGATGTAAGGCACTTCGAACAAGGTTGCGAAGAGTTTCCCTACCGTGACGAAACAGCTGGCGGCATAGACAGAAAAGAAGACGAAAATGAACGTCGACGATACCGTCAAAATAATGCGCTTATCCTCATGGAATCGATTGCTGAAGAATTCCGGCAACGTGATTGCTCTAGCCGATTCGGAATAATGACGCAAGCGTTTCGAAACGATGATCCAGTTCAACGCTGTCCCCAATGCCAAGCCGATCGCTGTCCAGAATGCATCTGACAAACCCGACCAATAAGCTACGCCCGGAAGACCCATCAGCAGCCAACCGCTCATGTCCGAGGCACCGGCACTGATTGCGGCAACCCAAGGACCCAGACTGCGTCCGCCCAAGAAGAAGTTATCGGAGCTTTCGTTTGATCGCTTGTAGTAATAAAATCCGATACCGATGATGATCGACATGTAGCCGGCCATCGCAATAAAAATTAATGCTTTATCCATAGTAACCTCCAATAATAAATAATGACATGTTCCTTCATTCAAATTTAATTGAAATTTAATGAATACACTACGTCATCATAGCACAGGAGTAAATTTGTAAGCAAGTTAATTTTAGTGGAAAGCAAGATACGCTGAAATCTCATTTCATTTAAAAAATTCAAATGCCGATCAGAACATTTCCAAACAAGCATGTACCCACGAAATGACGTCCTACGTCACAGCATCTTTGATCAGCTCGTTCAAAAGCTCATCTCGGGCACCCTCATACAGTTTGTAGCTCACATCCTGAATGCCGGCCTTCCGATAGTTCTCCTTTCGTAGGTTCTCCAAAAAGCCCCATCAGTTCAAAAACATGAAAAAAGCCTGGAAACGTTGAAAAATCAACGTCCAGGCTATAAATTCCACTTACTCCCACTCGATGGTCGATGGTGGCTTGCTCGTGATGTCGTACACTATGCGGTTGACGTGCTTCACTTCATTTACGATGCGTCGGGAAATTTTATCCAACACGTCGTAAGGGATGCGCGCCCAGTCGGACGTCATGCCATCGATGGATGTCACGGCGCGGATACCGATTGTGTAGTCATACGTACGGCCATCGCCCATTACGCCGACGCTGCGGAAGCCCGGCAGGACAGTGAAGTATTGCCATACATCGCGTTCCAAACCGGCATTCGCGATTTCTTCGCGCAAGATATAGTCGGAGTCGCGGACGATCTCCAATTTTTCTTCGGTGATTTCGCCGATAACGCGGATACCCAAACCAGGGCCTGGGAATGGTTGGCGCCAAACGATGCTGTCAGGCATGCCAAGCTGTGTTCCCAATTCACGGACTTCATCTTTGAACAAGGTGTTCAAAGGTTCAATCAATTTGAATTGCATATCTTCAGGCAATCCGCCTACGTTGTGGTGGGACTTGATTGTTTGGGCAGTCTCGGTTCCACTTTCGATGACGTCGGTGTAAAGCGTTCCTTGCGCCAAGAAGTCGATGCCTTTCAATTTCGTAGCTTCATCGTCGAATACGTAAACGAATTCGTTGCCGATGATTTTACGTTTTTGTTCCGGATCGCTGACGCCTGCCAGTTTGTCCATGAAACGTTTTTTCGCATCAACGCGGATGATGTTCAAGCCGAATTTGCCTACAAGGCTTTCCATAACCTGGTCGCCTTCGCCTTTGCGCAACAGGCCGTGGTCAACAAAGATACAAGTCAATTGGTCGCCGATTGCTTTGTGCAGCAATACGCCGACGACGCTTGAATCCACCCCACCGGAGAGACCCAATAAAACTTTTTTGTCGCCGACGGTTTCTCTGATTTTTTTTGTTTCGATTTCGATGAAGTTGGCGATCGACCAGTTACCTGAGCAGCCGCAGACTTCGTAAGCGAAATTTTTCAGCATTTCGTTGCCGTGTACAGAGTGCTGTACTTCCGGGTGGAACTGGACGCCGTAGAATTTTTCTGCTGTATTGGCGAAAGCGGCGACCGGACAGTTGTCGTTTGTGGCAGTCACTTTGAAGCCGGCAGGGATATCCGTAATTTTGTCGCCGTGGCTCATCCAGACTGTCTCGATGTCGGAAAGGCCCTTGAACATTGGTGTATCCAAATCAAGGATTTGGATGTCGGAACGTCCGTATTCCCGTTCGTCAGCAGGAATGACTTTTCCGCCGAAGTGGTCGGTCATCAACTGCATGCCGTAGCAGATTCCCAAGACAGGGATGCCCATGGCGAAAATGGCAGGATCGACTTTGAAAGCATCGTCTTCATAGACGCTGTTCGGGCCGCCGGAGAAAATGACCCCTTTGACGTTCCCCATCGCTTTGATGTCTTCAGCAGTTGTGCGGTGTGAAACCAACTCTGAGAATACGCCGAATTCGCGGATACGTCGTGTGATCAATTGGTTGTATTGACTGCCGAAATCCAGGACGACGATTTTTTCCAACTCGGTAAATTGCTCTATCATCTAATAATCTCTCCAATTTCCTTAATATTTTTTTATGTATAATTCATCAATAAAGTGATTCGTTGTTTTGTGGATCACTAAATTTGCCCGTGTGATTGTGGGATAGATATACTCCCGAAGGTTCTTGAGGTTTACTCTTTTCCAGACGCCTCTGGCCATCTCGATGGCGTCCTCGCGTTTGCCGATTGCATAGTTGTAGTAATAATTGTCCGGCTGATCGATCGCCAGGTCCATCAGCATTTCGAAACGTTCGATGTACCATTTTTCGATCATCTCTTCTTCTGCATCCACATAGATGGAAAAATCAAAGAAGTCACTAACGTAAATCTGCTGATTACTCGGCAACTGCAGCACGTTGATCCCTTCCACAATCAGGATATCCGGATGATTCACTTCTTCGTACTCTCCAGGGACGATATCGTAGATGCGGTGGGAATAGACCGGAAACCGGACATTCGGCTTGCCTGTCTTCACATCCAACAGGAATTGCACCAAATTCTCCATATCGTAGCTTTCCGGGAAGCCTTTACGGTCCATGATGTTGCGTTCCCTCAATATTCGATTTGGATACAGGAATCCATCCGTCGTCATCAATTCGACAGCTTTTGTCGGATAGGCACGCTTCAAAAGGTTCTGCAGGACGCGCGCAGTCGTACTTTTCCCGACCGCGACACTACCCGTTACGCCAATGATGAGTGGGGAAGGTTCGTAGGGTCTGCCGAGAAATCTGCTTTTATCCCGTTGAAGATTCCGGTACTGCTGCAAGTAAATATCGAACATGTGCACCAGAGGCACATAGACATCCTTGACATCTTCCAATGAAAGCCTATCATTCAATGAAATCAATTCTTTCAATTCTTCTTCCGTGATTGCCGGAATGGAATCTTGATGAAAAGCTTGCCATTCTCCCGACTTTTACAGTTTAATCAATCAAAAAGTGCTAGAAACGTTAATTTTATAATGTTTCTAGCGCTTTTCACTTGTTTTTATATTGTATATATGGATGTATATATGTTATAATAGCTGTAAAGGTGGTGTCGGAAATGTATCTTCAAATTTTCAAAAATCGGAATCAGGAATACGTGCGCATCGCGGAATCTTACAGGGATCCCGAAACAAAGAAACCAAAGATTCGCGTGATACAAAATTTTGGAAACAAAGAGAAGTTACTAGCGGAGAACCCCAACGCTATCGAAGAACTTCAGAAAAAAGTGGACCAGATGAACTTGGAAAAAGAACATACGGAAGTTTCGATGGCCACCCAACGCGTGAGCGCGTTTATCGAGCACGCCAGTGCTCAACCGAGTGCTACAGGCGCTCCGGTACAAAATTATGGCTATGAAGTCTATCAATGGCTGTGGGATCAACTGAAGCTTGATTCTTTTCTGCAGTACCGCCAGAAAAAGGAAACAAACATTCATTTCTCTACTAAAACGCCAATCGCATTGATGGTTTACTCCCGATTATTGTTCCCTGGTTCAAAACGTTCCACATTTGAGGGGAAAGATCGCTTCGCAAGCGAATTCCCTTGTGAATTGGAACAGATGTATCGCGCCTTGCCTTTTTTGGCATCACAGAAAAACCAGTTAGAGGAACATTTGAACAAGCAGATCAGTCAGTTTTTCGACCGCAACCTTTCGGTTGCCTTCTATGACGTCACGACTTATTATTTTGAGTCGGTCAAAGCAGATGATTTGAAGAAATTTGGCTACTCAAAGGACAACAAAGTGAATCAAGTTCAGGTTGTGATGGGACTCCTCATCGATGACAAAGGCATTCCGATCAGCTATGAATTATTCCCTGGAAACACCAATGATTTCAAGACTTTGGAGCCTGTACTCATACGATTGAAGGAGCAGTACGGCATCTCCAAGATGATCATTACAGCGGATCGAGGGCTGAATTCCAAAAAAAATCTGGTGTTCCTAAAATCCATCGGATTCGAATATATCATGTCCTACAAAATCCGTTCCGGTTCGAAAGCTGCCAAAGCAATGGTTCTCGAAGAAGAAGGCTACACCTACTCTTCAACTGATTTCAAATGGAAAAAATGCGGCTTTCAATCAACGGTCAGGATAGATGGCAAGAGTCATGAGATTCAGGATCAACTCCTAGTCACGTGGTCCTTGAAGCGAGAACGAAAAGATCGTAAGGACCGCGAGCGGATTGTGGAAAAATCCCGTAATCTCGTGGAATCCAAGTCGAGAATGAAGTCAGAAATGAAAAAAGGCGGGAAAAAATATGTTCAACTGACCTTGATGGAAGATGATCAGATTTCATTTAACGAGAAGCAGTTGGAAATTGATGAACGGTTTGATGGCTATTACGGAATCGAATATAGTGATGCCACATTAACACCGGAACAGGTGTTGGGGGCTTATCATGGGCTTTGGAAAATTGAGGAAAGTTTCCGAGTTCTGAAAAGCAATCTGGAAGCGAGACCCATTTACGTCTGGAGCGAAGACAGTATTCAGGGCCATTTCGTTCTCTGCTACTTAGCGTTGGTTCTGCAGCGCCTACTGGAATATTACCTTCATGAAAAAGGAATCGACTTCTCCACGGAGGCAATCCAGACCGCTCTTCGCAGCGCTACAATCACCAGTGTGAATATGGACAATACTGATATTTTTATCAAAAACAAAGCAACCGAAGGTTTCACCGACATTCTGGGTGTGCTTGGGTTAGAAGATATTCCCCCCTACGGGAAAAAAGACAAACGCAAGCGTGCATATCTACATACCAAAAAATAAAAAAATCCCCATAAACGCATATATAACGCGATTTATGGGGATTTTTCGGTTTAGCAACTGTAAAAGTCGGGA
>JASKKA010000033.1 GCA_030153215.1 Trichococcus sp. | reverse complement strand
AAATTTAGGAAATCTGTCCGACTGAGCATCGAAGAGCGCAATAGGACAGATTTATCTAATTTCCGAAGGGCTAACCCGTGAAGCTGGCCATCATTTTAGATGCATGAAACATTTTGCAAACGTGTGAAACACCTACGGTGAAGCACTTTTCAATCCGAAAAATTTTATACTTTCCTAGTATACGGACAAAAAAGCGGTGGCCGTCTCAATTTTCGAGACGGCCACCGTTTTTTTGTTCATCCATTTAAGAAATCTATTTTGCGAATTTAGCTTGGTAGGCTGCAACCACTTTTTCAGTAGTGAAGCCATACTCAGCCATCACCGTGTTGCCGTTGCCGCTTGCGCCGTACGTGTCGATGCCGTAAGCCAGTCCGTCCAGACCGACATAACGTTCCCAACCGAAGGTCGCGCCCATTTCGATGGACATGCGGTTGCGGACTGCGCCAGGCAAGACAGTCTCTTTGTAGGCTGCATCCTGGGCTTCGAAAAGATCGAAACTCGGCATGGAAACGACAGACACGTCCACTCCGGCTTCACGCAATTGTTTTTGCGCTTCCACAGCCAGGTTCACTTCCGAACCGGTCGCGATCAGGATACCTGCAGGTGTTTCGCCTTGTTGCGGAGAAAGCACGTAAGCGCCTTTCTTCACACCTTCGCGGGCCATCTCTTTGGTACCTTCCAAAACAGGCAAGTTTTGGCGTGTCAACACCAACATCGTTGGTTTGTCAGCTGAAGATACGGCGATTTCCCACGCAGCGCTGACTTCGTTGCCGTCGGCCGGACGCAGCACCGTCAAGTTCGGCATGCCGCGGTAGCTGGACAAGTGTTCAACAGGTTCATGCGTCGGGCCATCTTCGCCGACCGCGATTGAATCGTGCGTCATCACGTAAGTGCCTGGAAGATGCGAAATGGCAGCCAAACGCATCGCTGGACGCAGGTAATCCGTGAAGACGAAGAAGGTTCCGACATAGGTTCTTGTGCCGCCGTGCAGCACGATCCCGTTCATGATGGCAGCCATCGCGAATTCGCGCACACCGTACCAGATGTTGCGGCCGGCATAGTTGCCCGGCTCAAAGTCAGTTGCAGACTTGATCATTGTATTGTTTGAAGACGACAAGTCAGCTGATCCGCCCCAGAAATAAGGTACGGCTTCACCCAATGCTTGGATAGATTCAGCACTGGTCACACGGCTTGCTTTGGCTGCGCTGCCTACTTCATAAGTCGGCAACTTATCTTGCCAGCCTTCAGGCAATTTGTTAGCCATGGCGTCTTCGAATTGTTGTGCTAATTCCGGATAAGCCGCTTTGTACTCACTGAACATTGCTGTCCATGCAGCTTCAGCCTGTTGGCCTTCTTCGACCATTTTTTCATTGAAACGTGCCGTCACTTCAGCCGGTACAGAGAATGCTTCAGCAGATGAACCGTATGCCGCTTTCGCGAAGGCAACGCCTTCAGCTCCCAATGGAGCGCCATGCACTTTATGTGTTCCAGCATCCGGGGCCCCAAAGCCGATGATGGTTTTGATTTCGATCAAAGTCGGTTTTTCGGTTTCGGCTTTCGCTTCTTCGATGGCCTTCGAGATTGCTTCCAGATCGTTGCCGTCCTTCACCAAGATGTGTTGCCAACCGTAGGCTTCGAAACGGGCAGCGACATCTTCCGTGAAGGATTTGGAAGTCGGTCCATCCAATGAGATATCGTTGGAGTCATACAAACCGATCAGTTTGCCCAATTTCAGGTGGCCAGCCAAACTGGCTGCTTCATGGGAGATGCCTTCCATCAGATCGCCGTCACCGTTCAGGAAGTACGTGTAGTGATCCACAACCGGGAAGTTTTCTTTGTTGTAGGTAGCAGCCAAATGTGCTTCAGCCATCGCGAAACCGACCGCATTCGCGATCCCTTGCCCTAAAGGACCCGTCGTCGCTTCCACGCCGTCCGTGTCATGCACTTCCGGGTGTCCAGGTGTCTTGCTGCCGAATTGACGGAAGTTTTTCACGTCATCCAAGCTTACGTTGAACCCGGACAGGTGCAACAAGCTGTACAACATGGAAGAACCATGTCCCGCGGATAATACGAAACGGTCACGGTCTGCCCATAAACTGTTCTTAGGGTTGACTTTCAAATGTTTTGTCCAAAGCGCGTAGGCCATCGGAGCGGCTCCCATAGGCAAGCCTGGATGTCCTGAATTGGCCTTCTGTACTGCGTCTATGCTAAGTGTACGTACTGCATTAACTGCTAACTCATCAATTTGATCAAACATTTTTTTCCTCCTCAAGATAGTGAATCTAGTATTGAACTCCTAAACGAACACACAACCTGAACTATGCCGGCTTCCCTTGAACGATTCCGTTCGATGATCGGCCAACCGTTATAATCAAGATTTAATCTTATTATAACATATTTCGGGTCGGTTTATATCTGTTTATTAACTTAGATATGCATCAATAATGGATTATCAATCCGACAGTTTAACCAATCGCTCAATGTCGGCTTCCTTGCGTCTGTTCTCTTCCAATACTGTCAATTTCCTTTTCAACTGACGATAAGCGTACATCATAGGAACAGCCGCCCCGAACCAGGCTAAAGGATTGGCAAAGGCGACTGCCTGATATCCTAAGAGACCGGACAATCCTAACGGAACGATGACGCGTGCCACCATTTCCATAACACCCCCAAAAGTAGGCGCCGCATTGTCCCCAACACCTTGCAGCGTATAACGCAAAATAATCAAGGTCGTCAGCACAAGATAGAAACTGGCCGTGGCAATAAAATAGGTTTGCGCATATGCCAATACGGACGGATCATTTTGACCGAATAACAGCCTAATCAGATCCGTGCCGTACAACAAAAGCACTGCTCCCAACAGTATGCTGTAGGCAAAAGACAGCATCAGACTGATACGTGCGCCTGCCCAAATCCGCGAATACAACCCAGCTCCGTAGTTTTGGGCTGCAAAGGTTGCCATCGCGATACCTATGGAAGCTATCGGCAGTGTCGCCATGATGTCCAGTTTTTGGGCGATGGCGTACCCGCCTACCGCATCCGGACCAAAGCCATTCAGACTTTTCTGCAATACAATCGAACCGATTGCAATGATGGATGCCTGTAGACCGATCGGGAGCGAAATTTTCAACGGTAAGGCGAATTCCCCAGTCTGCATGCGCCAATCTTCTCTGGAAAAGCGCAGAATCGCCATTTTCTTGCGAATGTAAAGGAAACAGAGAAAACTGGCGAACAATTGTGCAGCAACTGTTGCTAGCGCTGCTCCTGCAACCCCCATTGAAAACCAGACAATGAAAACATAATCCAATGCCACATTCAAAATGGAAGATATCACCAGGATGACCAGAGGCAGTTTGCTGTCACCCAACGAACGCAGGATATTACTCAACAAATTGAATACCATGATCGCCACCGAACCCCACATCAAGGTCAAAAAGTAGGCTTCGGCTTCCTTGCTTATTTCTGCCGGCGTATCCATGAACAGCAGGATGTCTTCAGCGAGCCAAACGCTCAGGATGGTTATCAGGACAGTCATGAAAAGCGTAATCCAAACGCTTATCGTGATGCTCTTGCGGATCCGTTCCTCATTTTTCGTGCCAAAACGTTGCGCTATGACAATCCCCAAACCCGAAGTGACCCCGATCCCGAACCCATGGATAAAAAAGAGCACCCCACCGACTGATCCGATGGCCGCCAGTCCGTCCACACCCAATGTTCTGCCGATGATGATCGTATCCGCCAAACTGTACATTTGTTGGAATATATTCCCTATCAGCATCGGAACCGAGAACAGCACAAGCAGCTTGGCAGGACTTCCGGCCGTCATATCTTTCGTCATCCTCCACCTCCCTCTGTCGCTTGCATGTCTTACTGGTTTATAGTATACCAGAGATGTACGAACAAATTAACAAAAATGTATAAATTGTACCTACAAAAATTATTTTTTACACATTTGGCTTGTTTCCGAATCCACTGTCGGTGAGTATTTTTTCGCACAGCGAGTGGCTCAGATAACTTGACTCTGTCGAAACGGGGTTTGTATGTTCCTTGATTCCAGCGACAAATGAAGCAATCAACGGTTCGAATCCTCGCTTGCGGAGTGTTCCTTCCCAATCGCCAAAAGTAACTTGCTGCTTGCCATTTTTTTGTTCGATGGTCATATCGGTCAAATTCAGGACGCGCACAATCCCTTCAGGACTTTGTACTTCCATGACTTCCTGATTGGCCCCGGCTTCATAGTTCATAGAGACGAAACAGGTGGTGCTTTTTGTCTCGAGCATCAGCCAGAGCCGTTTCAATTCCCCTTCGTTTTCGACCAGATGAGATTGCGTCGAAACAATTTCATCATCCAACAGATACAAAGCGGTATCCGCGATATGGATGAACAGATCGTAGACGGCGAAGCGGACGGCTTCAACATTCTTCACGCGATCCTTCTGAATCAGGATCATCTTTTTGTCAGGAATCTCTTTCAGTCGTTCCACCATCGGAGCAAATCGGCGATTGAACCCGGTTGTAAGCAACAGACCTTTGGCGTCCGCCAGCTCAATCAATTCCTTTGTTTCTTCCAGATCATCACTGATGGGCTTGTCCACATAGACCGAAATGCCACGCTCCAGTAACTGGCGGATGATTTGCGCGTGGGCAACGGTAGCCACATGCACAAAGGCAGCCTCGATTCCGCTGTCCAACCATTCCTCAATAGAAGTATATAAATGTTGGAAGCCAAATTTTTTCCCCACAGCATTCAGTGTCTCCTTATTTCTGGAACACAGATGCCATTCCACCTGATCCTGCATCCCGACCATAACCGGCAAATATGCTTTTTGCGCAATGTTCCCTAAACCGATGATTCCAATCTTCATAAATAATCGCCTCCAAACCTGTTTGTTCTTTTTATACCATAATACCGTTGCAAATTCTCGCTAAATAGCGGAAATAATCACGAAATAATAAAAATATATATTTTTCATTGAAATCGATTGCATTCCTGTTCCTTATTTTGTATAATCTCATTATAAGTTATGTATAGACATAGAAAAGAGGTTGTTTAGATGAAATATGAATTTCCTGCAGGTTTTTGGTGGGGATCGGCAGCAAGCGGACCGCAGACTGAGGGCACGATCCCCGGAGACGGCAAGGGAGAAAACATCTGGGATCATTGGTACAAGCAGAATCCTGAGCTGTTCTTCAATCAGGTTGGGCCCGAAGATACATCCTACGTATACAATCGCTACAAAGAAGATATCGCACTCATGAAAAAAACGGGACACACCAGCTTCCGTACCTCCATCCAATGGAGTCGTTTGATTCCGGACGGAGTCGGCGCAGTGAATCAGGAAGCAGTGGCGTTCTACAACAGCTATATCGATGAGCTGTTGGCTAATGGCATCGAGCCTTTCATGAATCTTTATCACTTTGATATGCCGTTGTCATTACAACAGAAAGGAGGCTGGGAAAGCAAAGAGGTCGTGGACGCCTACGCGGATTACGCACGCACCTGCTTCAAACTGTTCGGCGACCGCGTGAAAAAATGGTTCACTCATAATGAACCGATTGTTCCGGTCGAAGGCGGTTATCTCTACCAATTCCATTACCCTAGTGTCGTGGATATGAAAAAAGCCGTTCAAGTCGCTTACCACGAAACCTTGGCAAGCGCGAAGGCCATCAAAATTTATCATGAAATGAACCTTGACGGACAAATCGGCATCATCCTCAATCTGACGCCAAGTTATCCGCGCAACGAGAATGATCCTGAAGACGTCAAGGCAGCCCGTCTCGCTGATGCCTTCTTCAACCGCTCCTTCTTGGATCCTGCCATCAAAGGCACCTTCCCTGAAGATTTGGTCGAATTGCTGAAGGAATTGGACTACTTACCGGAATATACGCAAGAAGAATTGGAACTCATCAAACACAATACCATCGATATTTTGGGGATCAATTACTATCAGCCAAGACGCATCATGAAAAAAGAAAGTACGACGCGCCTGTCGGATAAACCGATGCCGGATGATTATTTCGATAATTACATTTGGCCGGAACGCAAAATGAATCCGTACCGCGGGTGGGAAATCTATGAGAAAGGCATTTACGATTGCCTGATCAACGTCCGTGACAATTACGGAAACCTGCCCTGTTTCATTTCCGAAAACGGAATGGGCGTGGAAGGCGAAGAGCGCTTCGTCAACGCGGATGGTATGATCGAAGATGATTACCGTATTGAATTTGTCCAAGATCATCTCAAATATGTCCATCAAGCTCTGCAGGAAGGATGCAACGTGAAAGGCTACCACATGTGGACGTGCATGGATAACTGGTCCTGGACCAACGCTTACAAAAACCGTTACGGGTTCATTGCGGTGGATCTGGCGGAAGAAGGAAAACGCACAATCAAGAAAAGTGGTTACTGGTTCAAAGAAATTTCAGATAATAATGGTTTTGACGCATAAGTTTTCTAAGAGAGGAATATGACTAATGAATAATTTTATTGATAATTTAGCCGAAAAATTGACTCCACTTGCCGGCAAGCTCGGCTCAAACAGATATTTGTCAGTATTGCGTGACGCTTTTATGCTTTCTTTCCCGCTGACGATGTTCGGGTCCATCGTAGTGGTGTTGAACAACCTACCGTTCTGGAGTGACGACATGAAAGGAACACTCGGCGGCTTATTCGGCAATGGTCAAAATGCTACGATGTCCATCATGACCATCTTCATCACGTTTGGGATCGGGTATTACCTGACTCGCTCCTATGACGAGGACGGTATCTTCGGAGGGGCTGTTTCACTAGCTTCTTACTTGATTTTGACACCATTCAACTTCACAACCGCAGAAGGTGTTGAAGTCAGCGGTGCCCTTTCTTTGGATCGCTTAGGTGCCAAAGGGATGTTCATCGGCATGTTGGCTGCCTTTATCGCAGCTGAGGTCTATGTCCGCATCACCAAAAAAGGCATCGTCATCAAAATGCCTGAAGGTGTTCCTGATGCCGTTGCCCGCTCATTCGCTGCCCTGATTCCGGCAATTTCTACGCTTACCGTTTTCCTGTTGCTTAGTGCATTGGTTTCTGGCGTGTTCACGACAAACTTGCATGATGTGGTCTACACTGTCATCCAAAAACCACTTGTCGGATTGGGAAGCAGTTTGCCTGCAACTCTGATTTCTTTGTTCTTTATCCAAATCCTATGGTTCTTCGGACTACACGGTCAAATCATCGTCAACTCCGTCATGGATCCAATCTGGAACACTTTGGCTTTGGAAAATCTGGATGCTTTTAAAGCCGGCGAAGCCTTACCGCACATCATCACAAAACCTTTCATGGAGACATTCACTGTCGGCCTCGGCGGTTCCGGCATGACACTGATGGTAGTCATCTTGATGGCTTTCGTCATGAAGAGCAGACAAATGAAAGATATCGGTCGTCTGGCTATCGGACCTGGCTTGTTCAACGTAAACGAACCCGTCATCTTTGGTTTGCCGATTGTATTGAACGCATCCATCGCTATCCCTTGGATTTTGACACCACTGATCGTAACGACTGTCAACTACTTGTCGATGGCATCCGGTTTGTTCCCTACTCCAACCGGCGTGACGGTTCCTTGGACTGTTCCGTTGTTCTTCAGCGGCATGATGGCCACAAACTCTATCATGGGCGGCGTACTGCAATTGATTGACGTCGCAATCGTCGGAGTGCTGTGGTATCCATTCCTGAAAGTTGTCGATAAAGCGAATTTGGCAATGACTGTTGAGGAAACTGCATAAGCCGTTTCTGGCTTATTAATGAGATGGCCCGAAGCAGTGCGCTTCGGGCCTTTTCCTTACCTTGATTGATCGAATGTAAAGGTTGCCTTGTTTCAAGTCTAGCCATTACGGTATAATGGATGTTGAAATCGTTTAATTTTTGGGAGGTTCAGCAGTCACGAAAAAATACGAAGAAATCGCGGATGAACTGCGCCGCCGCATCGCTGAAGGCGAGTATGCGGAAGATGAAATGCTCCCCGACCAAATCGCTCTGGCGGAAGAGTTCGGCGTCAGCCGCATGACCTTAAAAAAAGCCATCGATATGATCGCAATGGAGGGACTGATCTTCCGCAAACGGGGTGTCGGCACCTTTGTCATCAAGAGCGCTCTGTGGAATAGCGGAGATTCCAAAGCGGATGAGTACGCTGGTCTATCCAAACAGTTTCCGAATAAAACCGTAAAAAGCAAAATCATC
Source organism: Trichococcus sp. (assembly GCA_030153215.1). Classification (GTDB taxonomy): domain Bacteria; phylum Bacillota; class Bacilli; order Lactobacillales; family Aerococcaceae; genus Trichococcus. Next base: position 2,981 of record JASKKA010000033.1, on the reverse strand, counting down.
CTTTTTGACATCCTGTTCCCTCCAAAAAACATCCAATCCGTGTTGATGTTGGAGGATAATCAGCCTGTCTACCATCTGCAGCGTCTGAGGATCATCGATGACAAACCCTATATACTGGAAAACACCTACTTTGTGGCCGGACTGGTGAAGAACCTGACGGAAGACATTATCCATCGTTCCATCTACGACCATATCCGCGACACCTTAAAGCTGAAAATCGGCGGTGCCTACAGGAAAATCCATGCCGACCGCTCCAATGAACTGGATTGGGAAGAACTCGAGTGCGATCAACATACTCCGATCCTGGAAGTGGAGCAGATCGTCTACTTGACTAACGGAACGCCATTCGAGTACTCGACATCCCGCAGTCGCTTCGATACACGTTCCTACACCATCACCGACATCATCAAACAATAAGAAAAGAGGGAAAACATGCAAGAGCCATTGTTCATCCAACCTGTCCTGCAAGAAAAAATCTGGGGCGGCACCAAACTGCGCGACATCTACGGGTACGACATCCCCAGCGAACATACCGGGGAATGCTGGGCAATCAGTGCCCATCCCGACGGAACCGGAGCTGTGGAAAACGGCACCTACGCAGGCACCAAACTGGATGTCCTCTACGTGGAGCATCCTGAACTGTTCGAAAATCCGACTTCGCCCGTCTTCCCGTTGCTGACCAAAATCATCGATGCTGCTGAGGCTTTATCCGTCCAAGTGCATCCCGATGATGCTTATGGACTGAAGCATGAAGGCGAGCTCGGGAAAACCGAATGTTGGTACATCATCGATGCTGATGAAGATGCCGAAATCATCTACGGACACAACGCCCACACAAAAGAGCAGTTTTCCGAAATGATTGCGGAAGGCAACTGGGAGGGGCTGCTGCGCCACGTCAAGGTAAAAAAAGGCGACTTCTTCTTCGTTCCGAGCGGCACCATCCATGCGATCGGTGGCGGCATCACAATCCTGGAAACGCAGCAGAGCAGCAACACGACGTACCGCGTCTACGACTTCGACCGCAAGGACGATCAGGGCAACACGCGCGACCTGCACATCCAGCAATCGATCGATGTGTCGATGATCCCACACAAGGACCCATCGAACCACTTCGAAACCAAGGCCGGCTCATCATCCAATGAGCCGGCCTCTTTTGTTTGTTTTTGAAGCCCTCTCAACAGCTGGTCGTCTATCAAATACGGCTATCTGTAACTTTCTCCTCCGGCGAAGCAAACTTTAACGGGAGCTGGTGCTCTCCTCCGGTGAGCGCCCTTCTCGACGGAGTTGGGCTCTTCGGTATTCGTCTTCCTCCTGTCAGAGAATGTTTGCCGGATCTGAGCATGCGGACGCAGGCTGTCCTCCGGCGAACGAGGATTCTTTCTTCACGGACCTTATCCATGACTTCCAGAACATCCAAAGTGTAAGTGAGTGTTTCGTTTGTTGCTCCCTTGAGGATGAGCTCGCTGAAATCAGCAACTTCATAATTCAATGCTTGAGCAGACTCTCCAGCTTCAATGATTGTTTCTTCGCCGTCAAAAGAAGTGAATACGGCTTTTGTCGGCCTTGGATAGTCCATGATCGTCAAGAATCCCTTCTCGAAGGCAACAACGCCTTGTTTCGGCATTTTCGCCCGGAAGGTCAAGGATACCGTCGCAAGTTCCGTTTCATCGTTGCGCAAAATGATGGCCGAAGACTCATCCACGCCGGATTCGTGCAGTTTACCCATCGTCATGATTTCAGTTGGCTTGCTGGTCATGAAATTACGCACGAATGATAAGGCGTATGTGCCGATGTCGAACAAAGCTCCACCCGCCAAGTCTTTATTGAAATAATAAACGGATGGATCGGTGTCCTTGAAACTGCCGAAAGAGGCTTGAATCATCTTCAATGGACCTAAGTCGCTCTCTGCTATCCACTCTTTCAACTTGCGGTAAAGCGGCATATGATAAATGGTCATGGCTTCAGCCAAATAGAGCCCCTTTTCTTCAGCCAATTGGACAAGTTCATCCAACTGCACTTTGTTTACTGTGATGACTTTCTCGCAAAGGACATGCTTGCCGGCTTCCAGACTTGCCTTGATCCATTGATGATGATGACTGTGCGGCAAGGCGATATAAATGACATCGACTGCATCATCCGCCAATAGCTCCATATAATCGTCATAGTAGGTGGGAATGCCATACTGTTCCGCAAATCCCTGTGCCTTTTCCTTCGATCGGGAAGCCACCGCGATCAATTCTGCATTGTCCGCTTGGAAATGAGAAGCGAATTCCGTTGCGATAGTCCCTGTTCCAAGTATTGCCCATCTGATTTTCATACGATACACTCTCACCTTCTTTTTCGGCCTGTTCGATTGGTGTTTACTCTTTCATCTCATTAGCTAAGATGATTGCACCTGTGATGCCGGCATCATCGCCCAAACCTGGCAAGACGAGGTAATCATCGACAGCAGGGACCGGCACATAATCGGCAAGCAGTTTCGTAAATTTCGCTTTGATGTTATCAAGCATACCAGGCACCTTCATAACGCCGCCACCCAACACGATGCGCTCCGGACGCAGAATGACCGTGTAAGCTTCCAAGGCTTGCCCGATGTAGTAAGCGATGTAATCCCAGACCGCATCGGTAGGCTCAACGTCCTTACCGGCTTTCCCCAGACGGCCATCGATTGAAGGCCCGGCAGCCATGCCCTCCAGGCAATTGCCGTGGTATGGGCAGAAACCTTCATAATGATCATGTTCGTGCGGACGCACCAGAATATGACCCATCTCCGGATGCCCGATGCCTTCCAGTATTTTTCCATCGACGATTGCGCCGGCACCCACACCCGTACCGATCGTGATGTACATGATATTCTTCATCCCTTTTGCAGCACCCAAAGCGGATTCACCCAGGGCAGCACCGTTCACGTCAGTAGTCCAGCCCATCGGCACATCGTAACGCGCCTTCATGGCACCCAAGAAGTCAAAATCTTTCCAGGC
>JASKKA010000032.1 GCA_030153215.1 Trichococcus sp. | reverse complement strand
AAGTAAGCCTTGATATAATTGGGCAAACTTGCAAACCATTGCTGTAGTTGACATTTGATGAATTTTTTGAATATTTTTGATGATTTTTCTAAAGCTTCCTCCAAAATTTCGACTAACTGCTGTAATGCTACAGCCCAATCAAGTTCTTTCAATTCATCACACAGTTCGTAAAACATGCCACCCAATGTTCGCTCGTCCGTATTACATCGGTTCTGCCATGACAATACAATATACCTTGCAAAGACAATCGTAGTGTGGCTGATGAGAGAATCATAGGAACGACCTTGCATTTCTTTTTGCAGTTTCAAAAGCGACTTTGTCGCCTTGAAGAACACCTCAATATCCCAACGCATGCCATAAATACGGACAATTTCCTGTTCCGTGAGAGAACAGTCCGTGCTTAATATAGCCAGCCAACGGCTGTGGTTGTTTCGGTTTCTGATGAAGACAACCTTTACGGGAACCCCGTTTGCCATTGTTGTCTGAATGGAGCGCAAGATATCTTTACGACGGTTTGTCGGTGTAGCCAGTTTGTAAAGCTGCTTCAAATCCACCCGCTGGTTGTTAACTAAATAGCGCTGATTAGTAGCTTTAACCATTCCAATCACATCAATCCCTTGCTCTGTAATGGATTTGATCAATGGTTGCTGTGTGAACCATGTGTCCATAAGGACGTAGGAAGCCTCAACACCGGAATTTAGGGCGCGTTGAATCATACTAGGGATAGCGGATGGCGCAGTCTCAAGCGCTTCTTTCCGTCTTTTATACCCGCAGGTGCGCTTGTCAATTCTTTCATCTATCCCGTTAATATTGGATTTGGTTGAGCTTAACAGGGAAAAATCGATGGGCATAAAGGTGGCGCCATCGGACCAACCAAGTGTAAGCATCCGGAAGCCTTTGTAAAAGCGCATTTTCTGTGAAGAATGATCAAAACAGCGCGCAAGCAGTTCTACTTTTTTGCTGCGATTTCTCTCATAGGCAGAATCATCAATAATCAAGACCTTTGGTCGATTGTGATTGGTCAATACACTGACTTTAGAGGTTGTGGCTGCACTCAAGGACAGTAAAAAACGGCGCCAATTATAGGTTGGACTGTTCAAAAAACGATAGACAGCGTCCTTACAGGGCAATCCATCGGATTTCTTGCTTTCAAGCATTCTGAACCAATTCTTGCCTTCAAAGATTAGGCAGAAAATTAACTGGAATAAATACCCACAGGAAAATCCGGAACCTTTCTTGATCCCAGCATTTCTCAAATGTTTTAGGATTTCAAGTTCTTCGAATACAGCTTGTAATGAATTTGGTAGTTGATTATTTAGTTTTTCTTATACTTTCAAATGTCAAGGCACCTAATCAATATCTGACTAAAGCAACACACGTAAAGGTTAACTCAACTTTTTCTACTGCGAAAGTTGAGTTAATAATAAAAATTTGAACTAATACCTTGATCCATTTCCAAATAAAAACTGGTTAACCAACCATCTGAGTGCGGAAAATTCCACGGGAAAAACAGATAAAGGGAAGGTCGTTCAGACGCATAGATTCAAGATGATTTTAGACCTCCTATAAAAACAACACTTAGAGTTAGAGCAAAAAGAGTCCAACGATGGCTGTCATATAAAAAGGGGCTGACCCAAATGATTTTCGACCAACCTCATATATTTCAAAATTTTCACACCTAAATTCAGACTGGTTTGGACAAATGGCTCTTTTCGTAAGAACGCATACCTTAATCGCGTAATCTCTTCATAATGTCTTCATCAGAATCATAGCACCTTGCTTCGTAATCGTAGGACTTAGCGATATCCTCTAAAACAGAGCCAACATAAGGATAATCAAAACACAGCCGTTCAGCCCATGCACGGTATTTTCCTGCTAGCTCACGCTCCTGTTCACCACCTCGTCCCCGCCAAACAACACCGCGAGAATTACGAACCTGCATTAGAAACCCTTTAGCAATATCCGGCGATGATATTTCTTCCATCACATCACAGACCTCTATACAGGGCCACGTTTCAGTCGCATCAACAGGGGAATTGGCAAGAAGCTGGCCTATGCATTGTTCACCGATCTCTGTGCGGCCTAATTCGTGACACTTATTTCGTACCTCCGCAATCCACTCTCCCAATGCAATTGAACAAATTTTATCATTTTTGATCTCCCCAGGAATTTTTGTAATATTGTTTAGAAGGCGATATGCCGAGAGAGCAACAATCCTCTGTTGCTCTGGATTCTTAAGTCTCCATTCTATTGGGTCTGCCCCCTCGTCTCGCCGCTTAAATGCAAGTGTAATCGCCTGAACAAATAGTGAAGGTGATTCTATAATCAAAGCTTCGAGATTTGGAATTCCATGTTCACTTTGATCCAACACATCAATGAAGATAAATTCTAACTGAGCCATTTCTTCCCTGGTGACACCCACACGGCCATCAAGCGAACTCAATGCCTGAGAAACATAGTAACTTTCAAGATTAAATTGACCTGCTGGTTCTGTGTCAACTGTTGCTACATCGAATAGTAGCCTCTTTAGATGAGAAGTTTCCAAATTATTGAAATCCATGTGTACGGCATATAAAGCGGTCCTGGGACGCCCAGCAGCTAAGAGGCAATCAACCAGTTCTATGCGCTCAGATGGCGTATGCGGACACCATGACGGAATTACTTCCTGCCAATAACCTCTACGAATATTCTTATCATACTCGTCCAATAGACGCCAAGTAGTTGCCTTAAACGGTGCGCATACGAATAATCGCTTTTTCTTTTCTCCTAGCAACTCATTAGCCGCAGCCTTTAATATTTCACCCCGTATATTGGCATCAATTGCTAAAATAAATCCCTGTACACACCATTCGTACTTATTTCTTTGATCTCCGTCAACGGAAAGGCATTGGAGGATGAAGTTTACTCTAGACACAAAGTCGGTAATAAAAGCCGTGATATAACGTCCAATGATACCCACAGCTCCACTGCAGGCAATAAGTTCTGACATTCCATCAAAACTACGTTCATTCCATATCTCAAGCATCGCTCCTTGACGCAATTCGTCGATTCTGCTCTCGTGTTTAATTAAGTCAAAATCCTCTTCAATTTCATGTACTGATTCCTGAACCCAGTTATCATTGAAAAGCCAAGCATGACGAATGACTGGGTCTCTTGGTGTAAGGATATTATAGGCTTCTCGGGCGAAACCTAGAGTAGCCGTTTCTAGATTTTTGTGGCGGCTTCCCCGAGTAAAAGCGAACTGCCTTATACACTCTCGTAATGCTGCTTTCGCAGTATCATTAGAAATCTTAGACCACTCACCAATCAGATTCCATACCTTTGTTTGGTCATCCTCTGACATACCTTGGAGGGATAAAACAAGATCACTTAGTGTCCTCTCATCGTGAATTGGCCAGGATATTAAGAGATCCAAAGTCTTTCTATTAAATTCATACATCTCCATTGGCGTGACAACTTGACCAGCTCCAGAAGCATCACCACGCCAATTGGGTCTATAGCTGGAATGCCCAATCCGGGTACCTGATTTTATTTGTTCGATGCTAATCTCCCAACAGATATCAGGGAAACGTTTAGCGAGCGTTACCAGCACCTTAAACCGCTGCTCTTCTGAGGCCGCAGTTTGAGGCATCCATGATCTGAAAATAGCTTTTAGACTGGCATTTGGTTTATTTGCCCAATTGTCATCGATTTTCAATCGAGAAAGTCGCGCAAGAATTGGAGATACGCGCGGAAGGTTTTGCGGTTTCCAAGCAAGGCACTCTAAGGCCCACAAAAGGCCAGTACGCGACGGAGATACCCCAAACAGACTGCTATCAACCGGCTTTAAAAGACTAAATACAATCGGGTCCTTGTGCCCCAGATCCTCTTCAATAATCTTAATAAATTCATCCGGGGCAGCTTCAGCATAGAGTGGTAGATCATTATTTTGAGAAAGTAGCTTTTCTAAAGTCAACGGTGTTAAGAGCTTACGAACTAGTAATGCGATCCGACCTTCGACATCCATACCGATACGGCTCTGAAATAAATTGTTGCCATGAACTGATAAAATGACTAGCGTCTCACAGATACCTTTACGCAATTCTTTGGAGTGATTTCGTGTCTTGTTGTAAATAGCAGCTGCCCACCTATCCTTCTCAGGCAGTTCGAGAGCAGGGTCAGACTCGAACAATACGTATTCAGCAGCGACAAAGAACCGATCCAGGTCCTCCCACGTCACCATCTTCTCAATAGCAAATAAAGCGTCAATCTTTTAAACAACTCCTCGATAACATCCAACAGACCACACTGGACTGTCATCAAGCCTAAGAAGGCGAACGATGTCATCCTCAATTAACTCATAGTTGCGATTTGCTACCTTAGAAATAATCTCCCGATCAGCCTCTGCCTCCGTGAGCCAAGCGCCAATCAGGGTCAGAGGTATTAGTGACTTCGCCCTGTCGTCATCACCAGCCCACACTGGTATCCTTATTACAGCATTTTGAGAAAGTCTGCGACGCAGGATAGTTGGTGAATACCCTGATTCCTTTGCAAGCCTTTCAATTTTCCATTCCTCAATTCCCATAGAAATAAGAGCTTCTTCGATAGTTTCATAGTTGAGAAGATCGAGCTTTATATCGGCTTCCTTATCAACCGCATTTCGGGGGCGGATTACGATACAATGAAGCCGTTGATGTGCATTTAGAAGTTCACGCTCAGCAACTTCTGAATTTATGATCGGGATGAAATCTATAGATGAAGAAATCAACTTCCTAAGCTCTTCAGGTGATGTGAAGACTGCAGTTATATCTTTAAATCCCTGGAATTCTAGCTCATTAAACATGCAAGCTAGAAAAGCAAGCGCCTCATCTTTTGAGTCAGCAGCAACTACATAGGGTTTAAAACTAGGCTGGCTAAGCCAATCTTTAAAATTATCTTTGTATGCTTTGAGTGATGGAGCAAATATTTTGGGAGTGAGACTAGGCTCGCTCCCATTCGCCCATCGACTCCATGCCTGGTCTAGTGTTTCATAACCACTAACCGGAAGTTTAAGTTGTTCTGCAAGCCAAATTTGGGCAAGCACTGATTGTTCAAGCCATTGTTCGAGATCACTCGCATCAAAAACTCTAACAGATTTCCAATCGCCCGTCTCGTTTTTCTTCTTCTCCCAATCGCTTTTTCCATTCCAATTGCGGGGGGTTACGAAAACAAAAGTACTATTCGAACGCACCGATGATTCAATCGAGATTAGTCTCGCTGCATAATCACTTTCGGCTTTACTACCAGGATTTAGGTTGGTTCCAAACTCCCAATAAGAGTTTCCTTCAGGAACCCAAGGTGTAGCTTTCCCCGCTGCAACAATACCATCTGAGCCCTTTCGCTGTGCGTTGTCATAACCGGGGAAGTCTATCTGATGAATTTCATTGCCTGTCGAATGAATCAATCTCCTTAACAAAACAGGTAGGAGGCTACGTGCATCTAGTTGAGTATTTACCCATTCCTCAATCTGCCTTGCCTTGATGCTCAAAAAATTAGGGACAAAGGCGCGCACAGGAATCTCTGTCTCAACAGATAGGTGCTTCTGTCTGCCATAATCGTCTTGTAATTCGGAAAGTTGCTTCTGATTTGCACCATCCCCACCTCTTGGCTGTTTTACTTGCGCTATTCTATTCGATACAGAAACCATCTTAAAACCTCCCAAATCCATTTAAAAACAAGTGAATTGTCACTCATTTAATTATCTCAATGATTGACATATTGAGCAACAACTAAATAATTTAAACGTAAAAAGGCCGGAACCGAAGTCCCGACCCTATTACTGTAATGAAGATATATTTTGCTGCTGACTCAAGCGGATAAGTTTAGGAATAGGAGATGCGCTCGGTCAAAAGAACATATCTTTACATTCTCATTCAGATAACAATTCTTGATTATTCATTAGCTGGTAAGCCTTATTGAGTTCACGATTACGTAACGTTACAGCTAGGAAGAACGATGCCAAGCAGACGACCATGAAGACGATGCTGACGAGGATTGTCATGTCGTAGTTGCCGGTTGCATCATAGAAGGAACCCAGCAGCGGGCCGCCCAAAGCTAAGCCTAGGCTAGCTGCTGTCGACAGGATGCCCCAGATGGCTGTGAATTCTTTTTTCCCCAGGACTTCGAACGTCACTAATTGGTTCATGACGGCAGGTACGCCTGTACTCATTGCATAGATCATCGTTGCGCCGATCAGGATCGTGATGTTATCAGTGGCAGCAAAAATACAGAATGCAAGGATGTAGATCGTCGTGAAGATGTAGAATGCTTTAGTTGCACCCAACTTGTCGCTGACGACCCCCATGACGATTTTGGAACCGATCATGACGATGGATGCGACCGACAAAATCATACCGGCTTGAACATCGGTAGCGCCTTTTGTCGTAAAGAATATCGGAATTTGTTGCGTGAATGTAGAAATCATCGCAAAACACACGAAAGCCACGGCCAACAGATAGAATACCGGCGAACGCAATGCTTGCGCATAGGTCATATCCGTATCTTTATGATTGATGTCTGCCTTCGAAGAATCATTCGATGCTTGTTCTGCTACTGCTGCAAGCGAGTCTTCCGTCACGCCGTAAGGCAGCAGGCCGACATCAGCGGGCTTCTCGATCAACAGGAACGCTCCCAGGAACAAAGCGGCAGCGTACATGCCGCCCAATAACAAGAACCCTTTTTCCCAACCATAATTTTGGATGAAAGACGGGACAATCGCACTTGTGATCGCCGTGCTTAAGCCGATTGTTGCAGCAACGAGTCCCATAACCAGACCATGGCTTTTACGGAACCAATTATTCACGAGCGTTATAGCTACGATCGAAGTTGACGACATCATGAATGATCCAATAACAATTGCCGCCGAGTAGAATGCAAACAATGATTTGCCGTTGCTCAACAAGATGAATCCTAGCGCTCCGGAAATACCTCCCAGGATGGCCGTCTTCCGCAAGCCGATTTTAGGCAGCAAAAACTTGGTAACTAACGGTACCGCTACTATTCCGGTCAGATTCAGGAAGCTACCGACCAAACTGAATTGGGAAACTGAAAATCCGGTCGCTTCTGTTACCGGTTTGAAAAATGATGCCAACCCGTTCATCGGAATCCCTACGCCGAGCATCAACAGCATCCCGGCAATGATAATCCGTATATATTTTTTCGACAAAATAAAACGCTCCTCACAATGGAATTTTTTCGTGTTTCGTGCAAAAATCAAGCCACCCGCTGTAACTGGATTTACATTATTACAGATGACAGGTCCACCCCGTAAGATAACAATATATATCCACCCTGAAAAATATCGCTTTCATTTTTGGAACATAATTCACATGTTTTTTCATGTGAATGCTATTTCTCGGGAGCGAGTGAACTGAATCAGACTGAACAACCTTATTTGCCTGGATTCATTGTCATAGTGCTTCCAAACCAACATGATTCATTATAGAGCGTTCACGTGACAAGTCAAACAGACAAAAATGACCGGAAACCGTTTTTACATTTGATATAAAAACGTTTTTCTGAAATATTGTCCAAAATTCAACTTTTTCTTGTTTTTGAAGAATAATGCATATTAGTTCGGTATATTATCTTTTTTTACTCATAGAATAACACGTTTATTTTCACAACAACCGATAAAAAAAGAAGCCGGAACCGAAGTCCCGACCTTGTATTTCTTAGAAGATACTTTTATCGCAGACTAAGCAGACAATTGCCTCTTTTTATTGATTTATGAGGACGGAAGCAGGATCAATATCGGAACTGAACGCTGGAGCTAATGTCTTTTCGTATGCTTCTGCGATAAAGCCACTTTCATTCAACGTGTCAATCTCTTCATTCACCCATTCCAACAAAGCTGTGTCGCCTTTAGCTACTGCAGGTGCGATGGTATCTTCGTTTCCGATGGCTTCAACTCCTGCGACAAAACCAGGATTTTCTTTGATCCAACCGAAGATCAAGGTATTGTCATGTGCCAAAGCGGCGCCACGGCCATCCAATAATGCTTGGAAAGTTTCTGTGTTTTGTTCATAGACCAACAGCTCGATATCAGGGTAATTTTCTCTGAAGTAAGCTTCAGCGGTTGTTCCTTTGTTGACGATCAGTTGTTTGCCTTCCAATTGGGAAACATCAGTGATGACATCACCTTCGGGGGATACGATGCCGATGGATACTTTCATATATGGATTGGCGAAATCAACTACTTCGGCACGTTCAGGTGTGACGGTGAAGTTGGCCATCATCAGATCAACCTTGCCTGTTTCCAGATATTCCACACGGTTTGCCGCTTCCGTGATGACCCATTCGATTTTTGAAGAGTCCCCTAGCAGATCTTCTGCGATTTTTTTGGAAATCTCAACGTCGAAGCCTTGGTTATCTCCGTTCGCATCCACATAACTGAATGGAGGTTTGTCGCCGAATACGCCGATGCGGATGACGTCATTTTCTTTGATTGTGTCAACTGTCGTTTTATCTTCAATATTGGCAATGGAGCCTTCTGAAGAATCACTTGTTGCGCCTGCGCCGCAAGCCGCTAGACCCACTGTCGCTGATAATATGGCTAATGATTTGATAAATTTGTTTCTCATTCTTCATTCCTCCAATGTTTTTTTCTATATTGTCTTTCTATTGAAACCTGAATGTGTTGATGAATTCGTTGGCCCTTTGCGATTGTGGCTGCTTGAAAAAAGCTTCCGGATCGTCTGAAACTTCAACGATGTTCCCTTTTTCCATAAAGACGATTTTATCGCTGACTGCCTCTGCAAAAGCCATTTCATGGGTGACGATCAGCATGGTCATGCCATCCTTTGCCAAATCGAGGATGACATTCAGCACTTCCCTGATCATCTCCGGATCAAGTGCTGCCGTCACTTCATCGAAAAGCATGATTTCTGGGTGCGTCATCAACGCACGTACAATTGCAACACGCTGTTGCTGCCCGCCGGACAATTGCCGTGGGAAGCTGTGTGCTTTATCTTCAAGGCCAATCCGTTTCAGCAACGCCATAGCTTCTTCGGCCGCCTCATCCTTTTTGCGCTTTTGGACTTTCAAAGGCGCCAACAGGACATTGTCAAGGACCGTCATGTGCGGGAACAGGTCATACTTTTGAAAGACCATTCCGATTTTCTGCCTGACTTCTTTCCAATTCGTCCCTGCTGCGGCTATTTCTTTTCCATCCAGCAAGATACTGCCTGATTGGATTTCCTCCAGACCATTGATGCAGCGTAAGGCAGTCGATTTGCCGCAGCCTGATTGGCCGATGATGGTCACAACTTCCCCTTTAGCGATATCCAACTGGATATTAGTCAAGGCCTGAGTTTCCCCATAATACTTATTTACATGACTCAATGTTAATATTGGGCTTTCCAAGGTTTTCCACCCCTCCTCACTCTTGCCATTTCGATTCAAGTTTTTTGGATAATTTCGATAACGGATAACAGACGATGAAGTACAGGAAGAAAATCAACCCATAGATCCAGAAGGAGGCACTCGGGTAATCCTTCACAGATACTTCAATCACTTGCTGTCCGACTTTGATGACTTCGATAATCCCTATAAGCGGCAACAGGGCCGTGGTCTTCACCATCCTGGTAGCCAAATTTATGGCCGGTGGAACGATGCGCCGCACTGTCTGAGGAATAATGACATACACATAGAGTTGCCCTGCAGACAATCCCAATACCTGGCCGCTTTCCCATTGGATTTTGGGAATGGACGTGACAGATGCTCTGACGATATCGGCCATTTCAGCTGTTCCCCAGAAGGTAAATACGAAAATGGCGATCACCCTGTTATCAATATGGATGCCTGTCCAACGTGTAAGGCCGAAGTACAGGATGTACAGCATCACCAATACGGGGACAATCCGGACGACCTCGAGGTAGAATCTTGTGACGAATCGGACAACGATATTTTTGCTTGTCATGAGCATTCCGACAAAAAGTCCCAATACGAATGAGAGTACGACTGCTATGATTGCGATAAAAATTGTTTGCCCAAGGCCTTCCAGGATACGCTGCAGATTTTGACCTTTAAATAAAATGTTAATTCCCGAATCCTGCAAAACGCAACCTCCTTTCGATGAAATGGATCAAAAGGGATATCGGCAATAAAAACACCAGATAAGTTGTGACCATCAAGAACAGCGCTTCATTGGTTTTGTAATACAAGCCCATGATATCTTTTGCGATAAAAACCAGGTCTGCTAAGGCGATTGCGCTGAACACGGAGGTTTCCTTCAGCAAAAAGATGATGTTCGCCCCGATGCTGGGAAATGAATTTGCGATTGCCTGCGGGAATATAACGTACAGGAAAGTTTGAGTGTTTGATAAACCCAGACTGGACGCTGATTCCATATGAATATTTGGGACGGATTCCAAACCGCCTCGTATCGCTTCCGCAAAATAGCTGCCTCCCAAAAAGGTTAACCCCAATATGCCGCAGACCTCGGCGCTCAACTGGATGCCGACTTGCGGCAAGCCAAAATACAGAAAAAACAACTGGATCATCAATGGGGTATTCCGTGACAATTCGATGTATCCTTCAAAAAACTTTGATAAGATTGGCAATTTATAATAGCGCACAATACTGATGATCAAGCCGATGACAAAAGCAAAGATGATTCCGATCCCACCAATGCGCAACACAAGGAAGGCCGCTTCCTGATACATGGGGATAACCTTTCTAATAAAATCCAAGTCCATTGTTTACCTCCAATCCTTTATTGCTTTTTTACAGCCTCTGATCATCACTTCACAAATAAAAATACTGTCCTATATATCAGGAAGCAGCGATTACTTTATAGCCTTTTTCAGCTTTTAATGTTTGCTTGTATCAATATACTAAGACATTATTTCTGCAAAAAGATGATTAAATCAGCAATTTTCTATCGTATTTTTTCGATTGAGTTACTATTCACATATGGTATCATGACTGCCAATAAATGAATATCATACAGAATCGAACACTCCTGATAGGTTTTACCGAACAGGCAGTTGCTATTTTGACCACCTTTTTTGGATAAAGTGTCAAAACTGAATGCAGTAAAAAAGACTTGAACCCTCTGCAAGTAAAGGTTCAAGTCTTATAAATAGCATTGTAGCCATGGGTGTCTAGCTATTCCCCAGCAA
>JASKKA010000031.1 GCA_030153215.1 Trichococcus sp. | reverse complement strand
GATACTGCCGGCGAATACGATATCGAATTAGCTGGATGGGGAGCAGACTATGCTGACCCGATCAACTTCCTGGAATTATTCCAAACAGAGAACGGCAACAACAAATCAGGTTACTCCAACGCTGAATACGATGCTTTGATCGATGAAGCACGCACAAACGTGACTGACCTTGATGCAAGATGGGCTAGCCTGCTTGCTGCTGAAAAGATCTTGATGGAAGATGCGGGTATCGCACCTCTGTATCAACGTTCTTATGCAGTTCTGCAAAAACCGTATGTCACAGATTTGGGCGAGCACTTAGTCGGTGCTGACTACTCATACAAATGGGCCTCAAATTCTGGAACACAGAACGTGGATTAATTAAGGCAATAAAAAATCCATCTGGCATACATTTATGCCAGATGGATGTTTTATTTATAAAATATAATCCCAGAGACAGATGATGCTGATCCCCAACAACAAAATACCGATAGTCAGGACATTTTGATAACTTTTCCCGACGGAAGATGATAGTGCATGCGGATCCAATGGTTCCCTAAAGCCATCCTCCTTAGGTTCTCTTCTGAGCGTTTTTCTGACGCTGTAGTGAAAGAAGTCAAAACTTCCGGAAGCCAACACGAGACCGGATAAACCGATGATCAACAAAATACCCGCTATCATGAACAGGATGTTGGATGTTTCGGTCCAACTTAAGAATCCGTATTTAATCAGTTGATACAGCAATGCGCAAATAAAAATGAATAATGAAACAAGTACGTTTTTTTTTGTGAAGTTCACCTATTTTGGCTCCTTTTTGTTTTCTCAATTTTAAATGTACAAAAAAAAGAAAGAAAACTCAATTAAAATATGATTTGATTTTGTGTTCATTTTCTTTTTTGTATATTTAAATATGATATACTATCAGGTGCTATTTACAAAATAACTAAATAATGGAGGATGACAAACGATGAAAAGTTATGCAAAGTACATCGGCAAGCGTATTTTATATATGGCAATTACGTTGTTTTTGATTGCATCGATAACTTTTTTTCTGATGAAAGCTTTGCCGGGTACACCATACAGTAACCAAGATAAGTTATCTGAGGAACAAATTTTTATCATGAATGAGAAGTACGGACTGAATAAACCGATATTGGTTCAATACGCAGTCTACATTTTTGGACTAGTACGCGGAGACATGGGTGTTTCATTCCAGTTCAATAATACTCCGGTCACGGATTTGCTAAGTAGCCGGATAGGCCCATCCATGCAACTGGGGCTTCAGGCAGTCATTATCGGGACGATTCTCGGCATAGTGCTAGGTGTGATCGCAGCGATGAGACAGGGTACTTGGGTGGATACAGTAGCCACTTTGACAGCCATCGTCGGCCGTTCGATCCCTAACTTTGTTTTTGCAGTAATTTTACAGTTGGTATTCGGGGTATGGCTGAAAGTGTTGCCGATTGCTTTGTGGAATGAGGGCTTCCGCTCTTCGATTCTGCCAACGATCGCGCTAAGCATTTCGCCGCTCGCCGATTCGGCCCGGTTCATGCGGACCGAAATGGTCGATGTATTGGGAAGCGACTACGTTGAACTCGCGCGGGCTAAAGGCCTGAGCCGTTGGGAAGTCGCATTCAAACACGGTATCCGTAATGCGCTGATTCCGTTGGTTACCATCATCGGCCCGATGACAGTCGGTTTGATGACCGGTTCGATGGTTGTCGAAAATATTTTTGCCATCCCGGGTATAGGGGAGCAATTCGTAAAATCCATTTTGACAAATGACTATCCGACAATCATGGGTGTCACTATGATGTATTCGACCATGTTGGTCATCGTCATTTTGCTGGTTGACATCCTTTACGGTATTATCGACCCTCGTATCCGAGTCGCTACAGAAGGAGGGGAATAAGAATGAGTGAAAATGAATTACGCAATACAGCAGCTACGCCGACGATTACAAAAGACCTTTTCGAATCGGCTTCCGAGTCAAGTATGCAAGACAAAGAAAAGATCTCAGCGCCTTCCCTAAGTTTTATGGCGGACTCTTGGCGCCGTCTGAAGAAAAACAAAGTTGCGATGGTCAGTCTGATCATCCTGATCATCATCAGCATGTCCAGTCTCTTAGCTCCTGTCATCGCACCGCATGACCCGAATGCGCAGACTGTCCAGTACGCGAATATGCCACCGAAGATTCCTGGCATCGACATCAATGGTCTGAACGGAACCGTGAAACAGAATGGCGTTGTCATCGATAAGTATGAAGCATCCAATGTCCCTGAGGACGTCTATTACTATCTCGGTACGGATAGCCTGGGACGTGATTTGTTGTCGCGGATCCTTTACGGTACCCGCGTGTCCTTGTTCATTGCTTTCATGGCAGCCTTATTCAATCTGACACTCGGAGTTGTTTATGGTCTGACATCCGGCTGGTTGGGCGGAAGAGTCGACAATATCATGCAACGTATTCTGGAAATCCTTTCCGGTGTGCCGAACTTGGTGGTCGTTATTCTGATGCTGCTTGTTTTGAAACCCGGCATCAGTTCCATCATCATTGCTCTGGCTTTGACTGAATGGCTTTCGATGGCGCGAGTGGTCCGAGCGCAAACCCTGAAACTGAAAAACCAGGAATACATCTTGGCTGCGCGTACTTTGGGGCAGTCTCCGATGAAAATCGCCTTCAGACACATCTTGCCTAACTTAGCTGGTGTCATCATCATTCAAGTTATGTTCTCGATTCCATCGGCAATCTTCTTCGAAGCATTCCTAAGCTTTATCGGTATCGGTATTCCTGCTCCGAATGCATCGCTTGGTACATTGATCAACGATGGCTACAAGACATTCCGTTTCTTGCCGCATCTTATGTGGTATCCAGCCGGCATCATGAGCGTCATCATGATCTGCTTCAACTTATTGGCTGATGGACTTCGTGACGCGTTCGATCCAAAAATGAGAGATTAGGAGGTAACCAGATGGAAAATATATTGGAAGTAAAAGACCTACAAATTACTTTTGATACCTATGCAGGTAAAGTAAAAGCGATCCGTGGCGTCAGTTTTGACCTGAAGCCAGGTGAAACATTAGCCATCGTTGGTGAATCCGGCTCTGGTAAGTCAGTGACTAGCCGCAGCGTCATGCGTCTGTTGGCAAACAACGCCAATATTGAACACGGAGAGATTTTATTCAAAGGCGAAGATTTAGTGCACAAAACCGAAAAAGAAATGCAGAAGATCCGCGGTTCGGAAATCGCGATGATTTTCCAAGATCCGATGACTTCTTTGAACCCGACTCAAAAAATCGGCAAGCAGATCGCTGAACCTATCATCAAACACCAAAACATCAGCAAGGAGGAAGCCTACAAAAAAGCGGAAGAACTGTTGCAGCTTGTAGGTATTCCGAACCCTGCCAAAAGAATGAAGCAGTATCCGCACCAATTTTCGGGTGGACAGCGCCAACGGATCGTTATCGCGATCGCCTTGGGTTGTAACCCGGACATTCTGATTGCGGATGAACCGACTACAGCGCTTGACGTTACGATTCAAGCACAGATCCTGGAATTGATGAAGGATCTGCAGCAAAAAATCAAGACTTCGATCATTTTCATCACCCACGACTTGGGTGTAGTCGCGAACGTCGCAGACCGCGTAGCCGTCATGTATGCCGGTAAAATCGTTGAAGTAGGGACTGTCGATGAAATTTTCTACAATCCGCAGCATCCGTATACATGGGGACTGTTAAGCTCGATGCCGACATTGGACACCCAGGGAACGCTCTATGCAATCCCTGGGACGCCTCCGGATTTATTGGATCCTCCGACTGGTGATGCTTTTGCGCCCCGGAGCGAATATGCGATGAAAGTCGATACCTTGTACGATCCGCCGTTCTTCAAGGTATCGGAGACCCATTCGGCTGCTACCTGGCTATTGCATCCGGACGCTCCGTCCGTGATCCCTCCAGAGGGCATCATGAACCGACGTGCAACTTTCTCGAAAATGAACCTTGCTCCATCCGATGAATTAAAAGTGATGGATACAGAAGATAATGAACCGGCTGTTCTCTCTCACGAAAACGGCTCGTCGATCGATTCAAAAATCACTGAGAAAGGAGGACTGCTGTAATGTATGATACAACAGGACAGAAAAAAATTCTGGAAGTAAAAAACCTGAAACAATATTTCAACGTCGGCACCAAGAATGAAGTCCGAGCTGTTGATGACGTTTCCTTTGACATATATGAAGGTGAAACACTTGGTTTGGTAGGGGAATCCGGTTGCGGAAAAACGACAACCGGTCGCGCAATCATCCGCTTGTACAACCCGACTTCCGGCGAAATCTTTTTTGATGGCACCGAAATCCATACGCTGCATGACAGAAAGGAACAACTTGCTTTCCGTAAAGACATGCAGATGATCTTCCAGGATCCGTACGCATCTTTGAATCCCCGCATGAAAGTACGCGACATCATTGCTGAAGGTTTGAAAATCCACGGACTTGCGGCTACCGAGCAGGAAGTCGATGATCGGGTCGCTGAATTGTTGGATTTGGTTGGATTGAACAAAGACCATTCTTCCCGTTATCCGCATGAGTTCTCCGGTGGCCAAAGACAGCGTATCGGAATCGCCAGAGCCTTAGCGGTGAATCCGAAGCTCATCATTGCCGACGAGCCTATTTCCGCTTTGGATGTATCCATCCAAGCGCAAGTGGTCAACTTGCTGATGGAATTGCAACAAAAACAAAAACTGACTTTCTTGTTCATCGCGCATGATTTGTCGATGGTCAAGTACATCAGCAACCGCATCGGTGTTATGTACTTCGGTAAATTGGTCGAATTAGCACCCGCAGACGAAGTTTACAACAAGCCTTTACATCCGTATACGGAAAGCCTGTTATCGGCCATACCGCTGCCGGATCCGGTTTATGAGCGCAACCGCACTCGCTTCACCTATGTCCCTCGTGAAGACAATGGCGAGCCGGAAGCAATGCGGGAAATTGTTCCTGGGCACTTTGTATACTGCCGCGAGTCCGATGTTCCTGTGTTGAAAGCAAAATACGAAAATTATTGATACAAAAAGTCCGGAACTTGTTCCGGGCTTTTTTGCCATATAAAATTAATGAAACGACCGGTTTATGAATTCTATATGATAATAGTTGCCGATATATATGGAATATTCTAACTATTTGTAGTACAATATTAAAATACGAAGAGAAAAAGGGGAGATTTACATGAGGAGATTGAGAAGTTCTTTCATTTTGGCTACAACAGCCGTCATCTTGGCAGCTTGCGGAGGCGAGGGCGCAACGGACGACAGCGCAGCAAACAATGCAAGTGAAGGCACCGGCGGACAAGTAGTCAATTATACGGCACCAACGGAATTGGCGACGTTGGATACAACGCTGATGACGGATATCAACAGTTCGAACTACATCGGACACGCAATCGAAGGCTTATTGAAAATCAATGCCGAAGGAAAGCCAGTACCGGCAATCGCTGCGGAAGCAGGGACTGTTTCGGAGGATGGCTTGACCTATACCTATAAACTGCGCGACGATGCTGTCTGGTCAAACGGAGAGCCTGTGACAGCAAACGATTTCGTGTTCGCTTGGCGAAGACTGGTGGATCCGGAAGCGGGGGCATCCTACTCTTACTTGGCTGAAACCATCAAAAATGCCAATGAAATCATGGCCGGAGAAATGGCTCCTGAAGAGTTGGGTGTAACGGCGGTAAGCGACACTGAAATCACAATCGAGTTGACACAACCGACACCATACTTTGAATCATTATTGGCATTCAGTGCGTTCTACCCCCAAAATGAAGCGTTTGTGACTGAAAAAGGTGATAAATATGGAACAAACAGCGAAAACATTTTGGCTAATGGACCATTCACAATCGAGAACTGGGATGGCACTGGCCTGACTTGGGACCTGGTGAAGAACGAAGATTACTATGCAGCCGACGAAGTGCAATTGGAAGAAGTGAATGTTCAAGTAATCAAAGAAACCAGCACAGTCGTAAATCTGTTCCAACAAGGATCAGTGGACAACGCACAAGTGACCGGCGAATTGGTTAAACAATTAGCGACAGATCCGAACGTGGTTGTTCAGAAAAAAGCCCGCACGGCGTACATCGAATTCAACCACGACAACGTCTATCTGCAAAATGCGAAGCTGAGAGCAGCCATCGGACTTGTCATCAACCGCAACGAATTGGTTGAGAGTGTCATCGGAGACGGTTCGACACCAATCGGCGGATTCCTGCCGGCTGATTTTGTCAGCAACCCGACGACCGGCGAAGACTTTGCCGCTGAAGCAGGCTCTTACCTGGAATATGATCTGGAACAAGCAAAAACACTTTGGGATGAAGCGAAAGCTGAATTAGGTGTAGATGAAATCACATTCTCCTTGGTTGGGGATGATGATGAAAAGAACAAAAAAATCAGCCAATACATCCAAGGTCAAATCCAAAACAACTTGGAAGGCATCTCAGTGGAATTGCGCAATGTACCGAAGAAAAACCGTTTGGAATTGGCGAATCAAGATGAATTCGACCTATTGCAGACCGGTTGGGGAGCGGATTTCGCTGATGCGATCAACTACATGGACTTGCTGTACAGCACTTCCGCCTACAATGAAGGACAATATGCGAATGCAGAATTCGATGCTTTGATTGATGCATCAAAAACAACAAACGCAAACAATCCGGAAGCGCGCTGGGCTGATCTGATGGCTGCCCACAAGCTGATCATGGAGGATGCAGCCATCATCCCGCTTTACCAGGAAGCTGAAACACAACTCAGAAATCCTAACTTGAAAGGCATCATCTTCAATTCTGTGGGCAATGAATTTGACTTGAGCAGAGCTTATATCGAAGAATAAGTATGTCTAACACTAAGAAGGGCCGACTCACATGAGTCGGCCCTTCTTAGTGTACTTCAGTGCTGGCAGAGCGGGTGATGCTGGGCATCCAAACAAACAAAAAACCTGAAGCGAGCCTCGTTGGAGAAGCTCGCTTCAGGTTTTGATTTGGATCAAATCAGGAAGGAATACAGTTTGGAATTCTCGTTCACCGAAATGTAATGCGGATCGAATTTTTCGAGTCTGCTGAGCAGGCCTTCGATATCGTCTTTATTTTTCAACAAGATTCCGATCAGTACCGGTCCTTCACTGCGGTGGACCTTTTTCGTATACTCGAATTTGGTGATATCATCGTTTGCGCCCAAGATGTCATTCACGAACTCTTTCAGCGCACCGGCCCTCTGGGGGAAGTTCACGATGAAATAGTGCTTCAGACCTTGATAGAGCAGTGAGCGTTCATCGATTTCAGCCATTCGGTTGATATCATTATTTCCGCCGCTGACGATGCAGACGACTGTTTTATCTCTGATTTCTTCTTTGTATTGTTCCAAGGCAGAAACGGAGAGTGCGCCGGATGGTTCCGCTACGATAGCTTGTTTAGTGTATAAATCGATGATGGTTCCGCAAACTTGTCCTTCAGGCACGACCAAGATGTCATCGACATTTTTTTGGCAGTGTCTGAAAGTCAAATCGCCGACTGTCGCAACAGCTGTCCCGTCACAGAATTTATCAATATCAGTCAAAGTCGTGACTTTATTCGCATCAAGCGAAGCTTTCATGCCAGGGGCACCCAAGGATTCCACGCCGATGATCTTGGTTTCGGGCATGGCCTCCTTCATGTAGCTGCTGACGCCTGAAATCAAGCCGCCTCCACCGATGGCGGCGAATACCATATCAGCCGTTTCACCTTCGGCAACGAGATCCTGGTGGATTTCCACTGCCAAAGTGCCTTGCCCGGCAATCACATTGCGATCATTGAAAGGTTCAATGAAAGTCAGATTGTGTTCATCCGCATAGACATGGGCGGCTTCGTTCGACTCGTCGAAGGTATCGCCGATCAGTTTGATCTCAACATGCTCTTTCCCGAAATAACGGACTTGGTCTATTTTTTGGGAAGGGGTTGTCGACGGCATGAAGATGGTAGCTTTGATGCCTAAGTGGTTGCATGTGTAAGCTACCCCTTGCGCATGGTTGCCGGCTGAAGCACAGGTTACCCCGGTCTCCGTCTCGGCTTCGCTCAGCTGCGAAATGGCATAATAAGCGCCTCTCAATTTGAAGGAGCGGACAATCTGAAGGTCCTCCCGCTTCAAAAAGATGTTGGCATGATACTTTTGGGATAAATACGCATCATGCTGCAAAGGGGTCTGCTTGACCACACTGCGCAGTACTTTATATGCTTTAAGCACGTCTTCTTTGTTCACTAAGTCATCTATCATTCTATCTGCTCCCCATCTTTATTAATTCAATCATGACGAGAGAAGGCTTAAAATAAGGATTGCTCTCAACTAAAAGGTCGAATTATTATTGTTGTTCGTTTACGAAAGGCATCATTTTACGCAATTCAGCGCCGACTGCTTCGATTTGGTGGCCTTGTTGCTTAGCGCGCATTGCGTGGAAGTCAGGGAAGCCAGCTTTGTAATCATCAGTGAAGCGTTTAGCGAATGCGCCTGTTTGGATATCCGTCAAAACGTCCTTCATGCGGTCTTTAACATCCGGAGTGATGACGCGTGGTCCAGAAACATAGTCGCCGAATTCTGCTGTGTTTGAGATGGAGTAACGCATTTTTTCCATGCCGCCCTCATACATCAAGTCAACGATCAATTTCAATTCGTGCAATACTTCGAAATAAGCGATTTCTGGTTGGTAGCCAGCTTCGACCAATGTTTCGAAACCTGCTTGAACCAAGTGAGTTGTTCCGCCGCACAATACTGCTTGCTCACCGAACAAGTCAGTTTCAGTTTCCTCTTTGAAGGTTGTTTCCAAAACGCCTACGCGTGTAGCGCCGACTCCTTGTGTCCAAGCAAGAGCAAGATCTCTTGCGTTGCCTGTTGCATCTTGGTAGACTGCAAACAAAGCAGGTACTGCAGAGCCTTTAGCGAATTGACGGCGAACCATGTGGCCTGGGCCTTTTGGAGCGACCATGAATACATCGATATCAGCAGCAGGTGTGATTGTGCCGAAATGGATGTTGAATCCGTGACCGAATGCGATGGCATTTCCAGCTTCCAGGTTAGGAGCGATTTCAGCTGCATATACCTCAGCTTGTTGCTCATCTGGGATAAGGATCATTACTACGTCAGCTTGTTTTGTTGCTTCAGCAACAGAGAATACTTCAAAGCCGTCTTCTTTAGCTTTATCTGCAGATTTACCTGCACGGATTCCGATGATTACATCATTTCCGTTGTCGCGAAGGTTTTGTGAATGTGCATGTCCTTGCGAACCATATCCGATAACGGCGATTTTTTTACCCTCTAGTGCTTTTACTGTTACGTCTTGATCGTAGTATACCTTAGTCATATTGAAATGACCTCCTTAGTTTTTTTATATTCTCAATGCTTTTTAAGCAATTTGATTCGGTCAGTAGGGTGATGCGGTTGGTTGAGTTTAAGCTCTTAGGCCCAAACGTTTTTCGGTGATGTCGGTTGCGCTGATGACGTCGACTTGTTTTTCAAGCTGTTTCGTCAACAATTCGGCAGCAGCTAATGTATCGAAGTTGATGCCGACAGTGATCAAGGATACGTCGTAATCTTCCGTACCGGTCAGCGTTAAAGTATCTCCACTGGCAACCATAGGGAATACCAATTCATCTTTGGAAATCAGGATATCCAAGACATACGGACCTGGATAATTTAAGGCAGTCTGGATCGCTTCATCGACTTGATCGGGATCGGATACCCTCGCAGCTGTGATGCCGTAAGCATCAGCAAGTTTAACAAAATCAGGTGAATCCGGAATCTCGGAATGAGAGTAACGGCCCTTGTATGAAAGTTGCTGCCATTGATGAACCATGCCCAGTACTTCGTTATTCAGAATGAAGTACTTCACGTTCAGCCTATTGGCATTCAGGATTGCCAATTCTTGGTTGGTCATCTGGAAGCCGCCATCTCCAACGAAACAGACAACTGTTTTATCAGGAAAGGCCATTTGCGCACCGATCGCTGCCGGAACACCGAAGCCCATCGTTCCCAAACCGCCGCTTGTCAGCAACTGTTTTCCTTGTTTGAAAGGATAGTATTGGGCAGCCCACATTTGATGCTGGCCAACGTCCGTTACAACAATGGCTTCCCCGTTCGTCAATTCACCGACTTGCTCGATTACATGTTGCGGTTTGATGAACGTATCCGATTTTTCGTAACGGAAAGGGTGTTTCTTTTTATTGTCCATCACGTGGCTGAACCAAACGGAGTGGTCAGGCACTTCAGCCAATTTTGTTTCGTTCAGCATGATCAGAGCCAATCTGGCATCAGACAATACCGGGATGTGCGTGTGCATGATTTTGCCGATCTCGGCATTATCAAGGTCAACGTGGACAATCGTTGCTTCAGGAGCAAAGTTGGTTGGGTCGCTTGCGACACGGTCATCAAAGCGGGCACCGAAGTTGAGAAGCAAGTCACATTCCATCAAAGCCATGTTCGAAGCGTAGGAGCCGTGCATACCGCCCATGCCCAATGCCAGTTCATGTTTGATAGGGAAGCTGCCCAGACCCAGCAACGTGTTTACAACGGGAATTTGGTAGTATTCCGCAAAAGCCAGCAGTTCTTTCTCAGCTTGCGCATGGACAACGCCATGACCGGCCAAAATGATCGGTTTTTTGCTTGCAGCAATCGCTTCATTCACCTTTGCAATCTGTTCCGGAACAGGCAAACATTCCGGTTTGTATCCAGGCAGATTTTTTTCTGCTTGGGTATACGCTTCATATGAGACTTCCTGAACACCGATGTTTTTTGGAATATCGATGACGACCGGTCCTTTTCTGCCTGTATTCGCCAGGTAGAATGCTTCGTGGATGATGCGCGGAATATCTTTGGCATCCCGCACCTGATAGTTGTATTTCGTCACGGGTGTCGTCATCCCGATCATGTCCGTTTCCTGGAAAGCGTCCTTGCCGATGCCCGCTTCATGCACTTGTCCAGTAATCACGATCAAAGGAACGGAATCCATCTGAGCGGTCGCGATACCGGTCAACGCATTTGTTGCTCCGGGGCCGCTTGTAACGATACAAACGCCGGGTTTGCCGGTAGCGCGGGCATAACCGTCAGCCGCGTGGACAGCACCTTGTTCATGTCTAGTCAATACGTGATTCGATTCGGATTTGTAGAATTCATCGTAGATGTGGAGGACAGCACCGCCTGGATAGCCGAACAGAACTTCAACACCTTCTTTTTTCAATGCTTCAACAAGAAGGGTTACGCCTTTTTTTGTTTTAGTTTTCATTTCAGATTCCATTTTAATCTCCCCATTTCTCGTTTTTCCTATGTCTGTTTGCCATATGGATAAAAAAAAGCATCCTCATCAATTAATGATGGGATGCTTCATCCCATTTGATTACCACAAATAGGACTTAAACAATCTGTAAAAAATTTCTACAGTGTTTAACTCCTAGATCATTAAGACGATAATAATGTTTAGTGGATTCATCGTTTTCATATGGGATACCTGATTTCTATATGGATTTGTTATTGCTTAAGTGATTGATATAATCATATAAGATTTACATGAGAGTGTCAACGAAAATTTTCACATTATTTTCACTTATTTCTAATAATTGGCTGAAATGAACCAGCCAGCTGATTCTTTTGTGCGCTTCAGCTGCTTGACAAAAAGTCATGCAGCTCGGGTAGCCGTCTTTCTGCGGCCCTCTCTGCATATTGATAATAAGCATCAAGCCTTTGCACGTTCCGCTCCATCCTGCCTATGGAAAGCTGATCGGGCGCAATGACGAAAGCCTTGTTGTCTTTTTCCAAGCGTTCGATCAGGGTCATGGATCGGTTGTATACGATGTGCCGCTGTTCGATGGCTGCGACAATTTCGGGGTAAGCCCTTAGCTGACGCCGGATGACCGTATTGAAACGCTGCTTTTCTTTGATGTAGCCGCGCGGGCGGGTCAGGATGATCACGTGCTTTTGGTTGCCGTCTGCGATCGCTTTTTCGATTGGCAGCGAGTCGACGATGCCGCCGTCCAGATAGAATTTACCATTGATTTGCGTTGGAGGCATCAGCAACGGCACAGTAGATGATGCCCGGATTTTGAGCGCCAATTCTGCGCTGGTTGCGATGTCTTCCTTATCGAAATACACCGGCTTGGCTGTTTCCATATCCGTCGCAACAATCTTCATGGTAGCCGGATTGTGTTTGAAAGAATCAAATTGGAAGGGGATATCCGTCGTGATTGCATCTTCATAGATATATTTTGTGTTGAAATAACCCTGGCCATTGAGGAGATATTTCATTCCCGAGAAAGCCGGATTTGCCGCGATATCGACAAAAGAAGCTTTTGTGCGGATAAGGTCCCTGCTGACATAATTGATGCCATTGGCTGATCCGGAAGATACCCCGATGACGTAATCCAAGTAGATTTCTTGACGCAATAGAGTGCTGATGACGCCTGCGCAAAAGACGCCACGCATGGC